>DASWRS010000587.1:0-43759 GCA_036403075.1 Kofleriaceae bacterium | reverse complement strand
GCGGTTGTTGATGTAGATCTTGAAGCGACCAAGCCCGAGCTGCGGGGCGAGCTTGTCGAATATGTCGTAGATCACGGCGGGAATGTCAGCGTCGTGCTCCAGCGGCAGCGTGTCCTTGCCGATCACGTCGATGTCGCACTGATAGAACTCGCGGTAGCGGCCCTTCTGCGCCCGCTCGCCGCGATACACCCGCTGGATCTGGTAGCGCCGGAACGGGAAGTTGAGCTTGGGCTCGTGCTCGGCGACGTAGCGCGCCAGCGGCACGGTGAGATCGAAGCGCAGCGCGAGCTCGGGCAGCTCGGCGCCGCCGTCCTCGGCCTGCTTGAGCGCGCCGGTCGATTGCACGAAGTAGACCTGCTTCTCGGTGTCGCCGCCCGACTTGGTCAAGAGCACCTTGGTCAGCTCGAACACCGGGGTCTCGACCGGGACGAAGCCGAAGCGCTCGAAGCCGCGCCGGATGATGTCGAGCATACGCTGGAACGCGAGCTGCTGCGGCGGCAGCAGCTCGAGCACGCCGGGCGGCGTTCGGGGCTGGACGGGCATGGCTACGCTTACCACGAGACGGCGGCGCCCCCGCGAGCGGGCCCGGCGTCCTGCCGCTCGATGCCAGCGAGGACCGCGGCTCGGGAGCTGTCGCGCCTTCGTTCGACCGCTCTGGTCGATCGGCTTGCCCGCGCGCGCCGCGAGGCTCAGGCCAGGCCGTGGCGAGCCAGCTTGTTGAGCAGGCCCTGGCGCGACAGGCCGAGCCGCTGCGCGGCCTGCGCCTTGTTGCCGCCGGTCGCGGCCATCGCCGCCGCGAGCTCGGTGCGCTCGAGCGCGGCCAGCTTGGCCTCGAGCGTGGCGCCCGGGGCGGCCGCGGCCTCGGCGCCGCCGCCGGGGCCGCCGGTGTCGGACGGCGCCGCCCGCCGCAGGCTCGCGGACAGATCGTCGGCGAGCACCTCGTCGCGCCCGGCCGCCATCACGACCGCGCGCTGCATCTCGTGGCGCAGCTCGCGCAGGTTGCCGGGCCAGGCGTGGGCCTCGAGCACGCGCAGCGCCTCGGGCGACAGCCGCACGGTGCGCGCCCCGGGGACCAGCGCGCGCGCCTGGTTGAGGAAGTGCTGGGCGAGCACCGCGAGGTCGCCCGGGCGGTCGGCGAGCCGGGGCAGCTCGATCTCCACGCCGCGGACCCGCCAGTACAGGTCGTCGCGGAACCGGCCGTCGGCGATCATCTGGGGCAGCACGCGGTTGGTCGCGCACACCAGCCGGACGTCGACCCGGATCGTCCGCGCCGCGCCGACCGGCAGGACCTCGCCGGTCTCGAGCGCGCGCAACAGCTTGGCCTGGAGCCCGAGCTCGAGGTCGCCGAGCTCGTCGAGGAACAGGGTCCCGCCGTCGGCCTCGACGAACACGCCCGGCGCGTCGGCGACCGCGCCGGTGAACGCGCCGCGCTTGTGGCCGAACAGCGTCGACTCGAGCAGCGAGGCCGACAGCGCGCCGCAGTTGATCGCGATCAGCGGCCGCTCGCCGCGCCGGCTGCGCGCGTGGAGCCGGCGCGCGAAGACTTCCTTGCCGGTGCCGGACTCGCCGGTCAGGAGCACCGGGACGTCGGTCGGCGCGAGCCGGTCGCACAGCGCGCGGGCCGCGGCGATCGCCGGCGAGCCGCCGAGCACCGAGGCGTCGTCGCGCGCGACCAGCCGCGACTCGAGCTCGTGGACGCGATCCTCGAGCATGAGCCGGGCCGCGGCGCGGTGGAGCACCGCGAGCAGGACGTCGGGATCGACCGGCTTGGCGAGGAAGTCGTAGGCGCCCTCGCGCAACAGCGCGAGCGCGAGCGGGATGTCGCCGGCGCCCGACACCACGACGACCTTGACCTCGGGGCGGTGCGCGACCATCCGCCGGCACAGCTCGGCGCCGGCCTCGGCGCGACCGCTCGGCGGCAGCATGAGGTCGAGGATCACCAGCCGCGCCTCGCCGGCGGCGAGCCGCGCGAAGCCATCGTCGGCGCTGCCCGCCTGGTCGACCGCGAAGCCGTCCTGCTCGAGCAGCTGGCGCCAGACGTCGCGAAACCCCGGATCGTCGTCGACGATCAGGACCCGCTCGCGCGCGTCAGTCACCGGGCAAGCGTATCACGAAGCGCGCGCCACCCCCGGCGACGGCCTCGTGGCGCAGCGTGCCGCCGTGGCGCTCGACGATGCCGCGCGCGGTCGCCAGGCCCAGCCCGGTGCCCGGGTGGGCGTGGTCGCGTCCCCGGCCGGTCACGAACGGCTGGAACAGCCGCGCCGCCAGCTCGGGCGGCACGCCCGGGCCGTCGTCGGCGACGGCGAGCTCGACCTCGTGCGCGCCGGCGGCGGTGATCGCGATCCGGCCCTGCCCCGCGACCGCGATCGCGGCGTTGCCGATCAGGTTGACGAGCACGTCGACCAGCGCGGCGCGATCGGCGATCACCCGCACGCCGGGGGCGACCGCGACCTCGACCCGCGCCTCGGGGTGGATCGCCTTGACCGCCGCGACCGCCTCGTCGATCGCCAGGCGGACGTCGAGCGCGACGGGGACCAGCGGCCGCGGCTTGCCGTAGGCGAGCAGATCGTCGACGAACCGGCTCGCGCGCTGGACCTGCGCGCGCAGCGCCGCGAGGCTCGCCGCCGGGGCGCCGGCGCGCTCGAGCAGCTTGGCGTGCGCGCTGATCACGCCGAGCGGGTTCCGGACCTCGTGGGCGACCGCGCTGACCAGCGCGCCGATCTCGGCGAGCCGCGCCGCCTGGTCGGCCCGGGCCTCGGACGCTTCCGCCTGCTCGGCGAGATCGCGCACGCCGATCGGCGCGGCGAACAGCCGGCGGCCGGTGCTCTCGACGATCAGCGTCCGGATCGCGTCGAGCGGCAGCGCGGCGAACACGCCGACGAACAGGGTCCAGGCGATCGCCGGCCCGGGCGCGAGCGCCGGCAGCGCGAGGCTCAGCGCCGCGATGCCGAGCGCGGTGATCACCGCGGTCATCGCGGCGTAGGCGATCGCCTGGACGACCATGCGGCGCGCCGCCCCGACCTCGCGGCGCACCACCGCGATGCCGATCACCGCGACCGCGGCGAGCAGCGCCGGTGCGGTCAGCCGGAGGTCGTGCGCGATGCCCACGATGCGCAGCGCCAGCGCGCCGCCGCCGGCCGCGATCGCGAAGCCGTTGCCGGCGGTCAGCATCGCCATCTGGCGCCGCGCCGCGCCGTGCCGGCGCCGGGTCTCGCGCACCAGCCAGCCGGTCACGGCGAGCGCGCCGGCGGCCGACGCCGCCGCGATCGGCCAGAACAGCGGCCCGGGGCCGAGCACGTCGGGCCCGTACAGCCCGCGCGGCCACACCAGGCCGACGAGCCCGACCGCGGCGCCCCAGGCGTAGCCCAGCCGGGCGACGCGCGAGCGCCCGCCGGTGAGATCGAGCCCGGCGTGGACGTAGCCGCCGGCCTGCAGCATGCCGAGCGGCATCAGGTGCTCGGCGAGCTCGCGGGTCGCCGGCAGCTCGAACAGGATCACGGTCGTGATCCACAGCGCGAGCAGGCTGCACACCACGCGCAGCCCCAGGCCGGCGGCGCGACCCAGGCGCGCGGCGGTCGCCGCGAGCAGGACCGCGAGCGCCCACGACGGATACAGGATCAGCGCCGCGGCCGGGGTCATGCCGCGAGCCTCGCCGGCTTGCGGCCCGCGCGGCCGACCACCGCGGAGCCGGCGTCGCCGAAATACGCGCGGCGCAGCCGGGCGAAGCTGCGCTCGGTCTCGCGCTGGAACCAGGCGCGCAGGACGAGGCGATCGAGCACGCGGCCGGCGAGCCCCCACCGGACGTCGTAGTCGTACGAGGTCCGGAACTCGACGCCGCCGCCCGGCAGCTCGCGGTAGCGCCACAGCCCGACGCCGCGCCGGATCGGCGAGCGCCAGTCGTCGGACCAGAACTCGAAGGTCGACTGCTGCATGGGCCGGTGCAGTTTGTAACGCCCGAAGCCGCGGATCACCACGCCGGCGATCCGCTTGTCGTAGCGCATGCAGGTCCCGGTCGTGATCCGCTCGGACAGCATCGTGATGGTCGTGAACCGATGGTCCCACGAAGGATGCAGCCGGTGGTCCTGCGTGATCCGCCAGACCTCGGCGAGCGGCGCGTGCAGCCGGACCGCGACGTGGACCGGCGGCGGCGCGGTCTGCGTGGCCATCGCCGCGAGGTCACCCAGCATCACCCCGAGGCAGCCGACCCCGAGCACGGCGAGCGCGGCGCGCAGCGCGACCGGCATGTCCGGGGCCCAGGCGAGCTCGGTCGGCAGCGCCGGCCACCGCGCGGTCGCGGTGGCGAGGCACGCGAGCATGGCGCCGACCAGCACCGACAGCACGATGTGGGCGAGGTATTCCCCGCCCGACAGCCCGCCAATCTCGCGGCGCGCGGCGGGCTCGCAGCACACGTCGGCGACCGCGATCGCCGCATCGGCGGCGTACAGCGCGACCAGCGCGGCGTACCACGCACCGGCGAACCTCACGTTCGGCACCACGAGCAGCTGCAGCGCATAGATCAAGCCGCGCGCGACGTGGAGCCAGGCCTCGCGCCGGGCGGCGGGCCGCTCGGTGATCCGCGCGCGGCGATGGAAGTGGAACACATCGAACGCGCCGATCAGCGCGATCGCGAGGAGAAGGAGGCCGGGGACGAGCATGCCCCCATCCACAGCAAGCGCCGCGCCGGCGCCCATCGCTGCAATCCCCGGCGCAACGCCGCCGCGATCCCGCCGCGATCCCGCCGCGATCCACGACGCCGACCGCGGCAACGCCGGCCGCACCGTCCACGGCGTGGACAGCCGCACCGTCCACGGCCTGGACAGCCGCACCGTCCACGGCGTGGACAGCCGCCCCGTCCACGGCGTGGACACCGGCCGGCGCAACTACCGGATCTCGGCCGGCCCAGCGCCGGCACCTCGCTCGCAGTGATGCGGCGACG
The DNA here is from genome assembly GCA_036403075.1 of Kofleriaceae bacterium. Classification (GTDB taxonomy): domain Bacteria; phylum Myxococcota_A; class Polyangia; order Haliangiales; family Haliangiaceae; genus JABFXX01. The sequence continues at coordinate 38,823 of DASWRS010000587.1, read as the reverse complement.
TGATTCGCCTCGCCGTCCTCCATCACCTCGTCCGGATCGTCGCGTCCTTCGCCGCGATGATCGCCTTCCCGGCGCTCGCGCCCGTCGCCGCCGTCGCGGCGTACCTCGCGGTGTTCACGCTGACCCACGAGCTCGCCCACGGCGCGCTCGGGCTGTCGCGGCGGCGCGGCGAGCTCGCCTTGGCGCTCGCCGGCCTCGGCATCGCGACCTCGGGCCACGCGCTGCGCCTGATGCACCTGCGCCACCACGCCGACCCGCTTGGCGCACACGACCTCGAGGGCGTCGCCGCGACGCTGCCGCTGCACCGCGTGCTCGCGTCCGCGCCGCGCCTCGTCGTCGCGCTGGTGCGCAGCGCATGGCGCACGGCGACCGCCCGCGACCGCGCCTGGCAGCGCGCCGAGCACATGGCGGTCGCCGCCGCGGCCGCCGCCACGCTCGCATTCGGCCCGGCCGCGGCGCGGACCTATCTCGCCACCGCCGTGGCGATGCAGCTGCTCGCGCCGCTCTGGGCCAGCCATCTGACGCACCGCCCGCCGGCGTGGCTGCTCGCGCTCGCCCGGCCGCTGGCGCAGCTCGGCTCGATCACGCTGCGCACGTTGCTCGCCCACGAGGAGCATCACCGCCACCCCAAGCTGCCGACGTACGCACTGGGCGGGCATCACCCCTGGTGCGTGGCCCGGTGCGCGGCCGGTGCGCGACTCGGCACGCGGCCCGCGACGACGCCGCCGTGACCGCGTCGGTCAGGGCGCCGCGCCGGCGAGCGAGGGCGCTTCCTGGCGCACCACGTGCGGGCCGATCCGCTCGACCAGCATCGCGAGCGCGCCGGCGACGTCGACTGCGCCCAGGCCCTCGAACGTGATCAGCACCTTGAAGTCGCGCTCGGTGAACCGCGGGTACGAGCCGATCCGCACCGCCGGGAACGCCGCGACCACGGCGTCGAGATCGCCGGCGATCTGGCCCTCCTCGGCGTCGAGGTACGCGCGCGCCACGGTCATCGGCTCGGCGCGGAACCGGTCGCGGATGTCGATGAACTTGCGGCGGAACAGCGCCGGCACGCCGGGCAGGATGTAGACGTTCCGGTACGCGACCACGGGCCAGACCTGATCCTTGCCGTAGACCAGCTCGGCGCCGGCGGGGACCTCGGCGAGCCGCAGATGCGGCGGCGCGAGCCTGGCGCCCCAGTAGGCGCGGACCCGCTCCTCGAGCACCGGCTCGCGCACGACATGGGTGCCGAAGCCCTGCGCGATCCCCGCCATGGTCACGTCGTCGTGGGTCGGGCCGACGCCGCCGGAGGTGAACACGTGATCGAACCGGGCGGCGCACTCGGTCACCGCGGCGGCGATGTCGTCGAGCACGTCGGGGATCACGACGATCCGGCGCAGCTCGACCCCGAGCGCGCGCAATTCGCCGATCAGGAACGCGGCGTTCTCGTCGGCGAACTTGCCGGTCAGGATCTCGTCACCGATGATCACGATGCCGGCGGTCGCCACCCCGCGACGATATCACCGGCGCAGCGTGCGGACGACCACCACCGCGGCGGCAAGCATCAACCCGACCCCACCCAGGCCGAACCACACCAGCGATCCCGGCGCAGGATCGACCGGCGGCGCGGCCTCGGACGGCGCCGGTGCCGTGCTCGGCGGCACGCCGCCCGCGGCGGCCACCGCGACCTGGCGCGGCGCGGCCTCCGGCGCCGGTGCCGCGCCCGGTGCACCGTCGCTCCATGCGGTGGTCTCGATCACCGTGCCGTCGCTGCGCACGGCGGTGACCTCGATCCGGCTGCCGGTCACGGTGACGCGCAGAAAGTGAAACGATCGCTCGAGCTTCTTGACCGCCTCGAGATCGACCGCGCTCGGGTGCGGCCGGCGCGGGTACAGCGGCGCCCCGCCGCCGCCGGACACGAAGTAGCGGATCGCGTTGTGCTCGGCGCGCTCGTAGACGTGGTCGTGGCCCGAGAACACCGCGGTGACCTGGTAGGTCTCGAACAGCGGCGTCCAGCGCTCGCGCAGGTCGCGGTTGCCGCCGTGCAGCGCGATCGAGAACGGCGGGTGGTGCATGACCACGAACACATGGCGGATCGCCGGATCCTGCCGCGCCGCGATCAGCTCGCGCTCGAGCCACGCGCTCTGGTCGCTGAGCGCGAAGCTGTACTCGTTGGAGTCGAGCACGAGGAACCGTGCCGCGGCGTAGCTGAACGCGTAGTAGCGCTCGGTGTCGCCGCCGTTCTCGGGGACCGAGAAGTACGCGCGGTAGCTGTCGGCGGTCCGGCCGCGGCCCTGGCGATCGTGGTTGCCGACCGCCGGGAAGTACACGTTGTCGCGCAGCATCGGGCTCTCGATGTCGAAGAACTGCTGCCACTGGTCCTGGCGGTAGCCGTCGTCGACCATGTCGCCGGTGCCGAGCACGAAGTCGGGGACCTCCTGCGCGATCCGCTCGATCACCCGGCGGTGGGCGTCGACGCCGCTGCGGGTGTCGCCCATCACGATGAACGAGAACGGCGCGTCGACCCCGATCTCCGGCGCGGTCGCGAACTCGCCGGTCCAGCTCCGCCCGGTGGCCTCGACCCGGTAGCGGTAGCGGCTCGACGGCGCCAGCTGGTCGATCGTCGCCTCGCCGATCCGCGCCGGCGCGACCTCGAGCGCGCGCGAGCCGCCCGGGCCGTCGACCACGACGCGGGCGGGCGCGGCCTGATCGAGCTGCCACATGATCGTGATCGAGGTCGGCGCCAGGTCCTGCAGGTACGGACCCTTGAGCATGCGGGGCGCGTCGGCGTGCGCCACCGCGGCACTCGCTGCGATTGCGCCGAGCCATGCGATGCGCACCGGCCCGAGGATACCCGCCCCGCCGGCCTGCCCCCAAGCGCGATCCGCGTCCGCGGTGCGATCCCCGAGCCGCGGCGCGGCGCGGCGCGGCGCGGCGCCGGGCGTCAGCGGTAGCGCAAGGACGCGAGCGCGCCGACGAGATCGCGCGCGGAATCCCGCGAATATCCGTACTTCTCGGTCAGCATCTGCAGCGCCGATTCGGCCCGCGCCCGGGACTCGATCGACAGGCTGCCCTCGTTGCCCGAGACCAGCTTGACCAGGTCGCCGATGCCCTTGGCGATGGTCTTCTTGTGGCGCTCGAAGTACGCGTCGCGCAGCTTGCGCAAGAGGTCGGAGAAGATGTCCGACATCACCGGCTTCTGGCCGCGGTGATCGAGCGACCAGGCGCCGATCTTGGCGATCAGGCCCTGCCGGAAGTCCTCGGGACGCCCGGTGATCTCGAGCGTGCGCTCGACCTCCTTCATCATGCCCTCGTCGGGATCGTCGGTCCGGCCGGTCTGCGGGTTGCGGACCTTCTCCTTCTTGAGCGCGTGCATCACGTGGTTGACGTAGCGCTCGAACACGCGGCTGTACTCCGACTCCTCGACCAGGCCGACCGAGGCGCGGACCTCGTCGTCGATCCGGTCGAACAGCCGGCCGCGCACGACCTCGACCAGCTTCTTGTGGTCGTGATAACCGCCGGGCTGGACGTCCTGGCGCAGGAACTCGTACAGGCTGGTCTGCTTGCACAGATCGACGATCTCGTCGAGCACCGTGAGCGGAGACACGTAGTCGTAGCGGCTGGCGCCGACCGCCGCCGCTGCCAGCAGCACGCCCTGCATCTCGCGCGGCGACGCGCCGACCCGGCCCTCGTAGATCGGATAGGTGTCCGACTCGTGCCACAGGTCCTTGATGTGCGCGGCGAGCTCGCGGGCGCGATCCGGGCTCAGGTCGCGCGGGACCTGCCCGGTCGAGTACATCTCGGCCTTGTCGAGCGGGCTCAGCTTGCCGATCACCTCGGCCAACGTCGACGGGAACCGCTCGACCTGCGGCTTGCGCATCCGCGACAGCACCGCCCACAGCGCGGCGACATAGGCGGTATGCGGCGCGACGTGGCGCTTGCCGGCGGTCTCGCGCAGCCGCTCGCGGTACAGCGCCTCCTCGTGGCGGACGTCGAGGATGAACGGCACGCGGACCAGCTCGATCCGGCCCTTGAAGCTCTGGAAGTCCGGGATCTCGCGGAACGCGGCGAGGTGGATGTCGTTGCAGCTGCCGATGAACGTCACATCGAGGAACAACGTCGTGCTGGTCATCGACAGCGCGGCGCGCTCGACCGTGGTCAACAGATACTTGTAGTGCTCGAGCGGCCGCTTGAGCAGGTCGTCGTACTCGATCATGCCGCGGTTGGCGCCGACGAGCTCGCCGCCGTACTCGTGGAGCGACACCGACTGCAACGACGGCGGCAGCGCGCCGAGCGTGCGGTCGGCGGTGATCTGGCGCTCGCTGGCGTCGACCGACAGCTGGGGTTCGACGGTGACCCACCCGGTGCGGTAGCGGTGCGAGACCTCGAACCGCTCGATCCGGACGTGGCGCAGCACCTGGATGTAGTCGCCGTGGTAGCTCGCGAGCAGCGCGTCGTAGATCGCGCGGTTCTTGGGCGACAGCGCGCCCTGGCGCAGGTAGTCGCTGACCGTGAACGACGACTTGACGTCGCTGGTGATCAGGCGGTCGATCAGCCGCTGGCGCTCCTCGAGCGGAACCAGCAGCAGCGGGTGATCGCGCAGCTCGTCGCCGACCCGCGCGTCGATCACGTCGTCCGGCAGGTACGCGAACGAGTCGAGCGAGGCGTGCAGCGCCTCCTGGACGCCGCCAAAGCCGATGCCGCCGCGCGTGTGCTTCTGGGTCGGGAAGATCCACGAGAACCGGTACAGCGCGCCGTCGTCGAGCGTCGAGTAGTGCTCGAGGCCGCGGCCCAGGCAGCGGATGAACGTCGACTTGGCCGAGCCGTTGGGCCCGTTCAGGAGGATCAGCTTGTTGGGCCGGCCGTCCTGCACCAACGTGCGCAGCACCCGGTACACCGCGTTCTGCACCGCCTCCTGGCCGAACAGCCGGTCCTCGCCGCCGGCCCAGGGCGCGTCGAACAGGTGGAACCGCCGGACCTCGCCCCACGGGTACTTCACCATCGACGTGCCGTAGTGGTCGAGGCAATCGACGATGTACTGGGTCGACGATCGGAGCTGGCGGATCGGCTCGGCGATCACCAGGTTCAGGTACTCGGCGAACGACATCACGCGGCGGTTGCGCGTGAAGTCATCGCGCACCGCCGAGCCGAGCTCGACGAGCAGGTCCGTGACCATGGGCGAGTCGGCGGCGGGGGTCGACGTCGGAATCGACGTCGGGATCGACGTGGTGGTCGGCGTCTCGGCCATCGCGATGAACGTACCACTTCCCCGGTGGGGCTACCTGGCCGCGACCGTGATCGCGATGTTCTCCTTCTTCGCGAGGCACTGGTCGTGGTCGCACACGGCGAACTTGAACTTGCCGCTGATGGTGTAGCTGCCGCTCGCCGCCGGCGTCAGCTTGACCGCGAACGCCAGGCTCTTCTCATCGAGCGCGTCGGCGTCGCCCTTGGCCTTGTCATGACCGCCCGCGGCGAACTCGGTCTTGGCCAGCGTCACCCCGGTCGGCGATGCCAGCGTGAGCTTGATCGGATACTCGGTGTTGACGTGATAGCCCTTGCCCGGCGTCACGACGATCTTGGCGACCGTCTCGGCGCCCGGCTTGACGTCCGCCGGCGCCTCGATCGCCAGCGTGCCCTCCTCGGGCTTGAGCCGGAACCGGTCGTCATCGCCGGCCCCCGCGGCGGCGGCCCCCGCGGCCGGAGCGGCTGCCGACGGCGGCGCATCGCCGGCACGGCCCATCGACGGGCCGGCGCCGGCCTTGGGCACGGCGATCACGTCCTGACCGCCCGAGGGCGACGGTGGCGGCGACGACACCTTGTCTTGGTTGGCCGCGGACTTCGAGCACGCGGCGGCGACGCAAACGACGAGCAGGGCCAGGCGAGACATGCGCGCATCATAGCGAATCCTGGCGAGATCGCACGCACGAGTCCCACAGGTAGGACTGGCCCCGCGGGAGTCCCGCGCGCTACCCTGGAGGCCGCCGGTGCGAAGAGCGCAACAGCTGGGTCGGTATCACCTGCTCGATCGCATCGCGTTCGGCGGGATGGCAGAGATCTACCGGGCCAAGACCTTCGACGGCAACGGCCAGCCGCACCTGGTCGCGGTCAAGCGCGTGCTCGCGCACCTCGCCGAGGACGACGACTTCATCCAGATGCTGGTCGACGAGGCCAAGATCGCCAGCGTCCTGCGCCACATCAACATCGCCCGGGTCTACGAGTTCGCGCGGGCGCACGGCGAGTACTTCATCGCCATGGAGCATGTCGACGGCAAGGACATGCGCACCGTGCTCGAGCGCTGCCGCACCAAGAAGAAGCCGATCCCACCCGAGCACGCGGCCTATGTCGCCGCCGAGGTCGGCTCGGCGCTCCACGCCGCGCACTCGGCGATCGACTCGCGCGGCCGGCCGCTGCGGATCATCCACCGCGACGTGTCGCCGTCGAACATCATCTGTAGCTACGCCGGCGAGGTCAAGCTGTGCGACTTCGGCATCGCCAAGGCGACCCTGTCGCGGGTCACGACCAAGACCGGCGTCATCAAGGGCAAGGTCAAGTACATGAGCCCCGAGCAGGCGCTCGGCCGCAAGCTCGATCACCGCAGCGACGTGTTCTCGCTCGGCTCGTGCCTGTACGAGATGCTGACCCGGATCCCGCCGTTCACCGCGACCAACGAGATGGACCTCCTGATCAAGGTCCGCGACGCCAAGTACCGGCCGATCGCCGAGCTGACGCCGGGGATCCCGCCCGAGCTCGAGGCGATCGCCGATCGCTGCCTGACCCGCAGCCGCGCCAACCGCTACCAGACCGCGGCCGAGGCCGAGGTCGACCTGCGCACGTTCCTGCGCAAGTTCATGCCGAACTACTCGCGCAGCCACCTCGGCCGGTTCATCCGCAAGATGTTCGCGGCCGAGATCGAGCGCGAGCTGCGCATGCTCGAGGAGTACGTGCTCGACGAGGAGGTCAGCGACGACGTCGGCGAGAGCATGATGGCGCGCGACGACGATTTCGAGCCGCCCGAGGTGCCGTTCCAGCCCAAGCCGACCTCGGTCTCGATCCTGGCGATCCCCGAGTCGGCGAGCGACTTCTCGCGCGAGTCGAGCCAGACCACGGCGCCCAAGCCCGAGCACGCCGACCTCCACGGCGCCAACACGGTGATCCTCGATGACGGTCGCGGCCGCACCCGCGCCTCGCGCCCGCCGCCGGGCGCCCCTGCCCACGCCCGCAGCCGCACCCCGCCGCCCCCGCCACCCCCGCCGCGGCCCCGCCCGCCCCAGCCCGCGCGCAGCGAGTTCGACGACGACCTGCACTCGGCGCCAACGATGATCATCGACGTCGGCCGGATGCGCGGCCGCGGCCGCGGCTGACCGAGCCGGCCGGTGCGCGAACGGCCCGCCGGGCGGTGGGCACATCGCTTGCTCGGGTGAGCCTCAACCTGAGGAAGAGGCAGCCATGTTCAATCGAAGAATGAAGACGCTATCGCTGGTCCTGTGTACCGCGCTCGGGCTCCAGCTCGGCGGCTGCGGGACGATCTTGTACCCCGAGCGCCGGGGTCAGGCGGGGGGCCGCGTCGACGTCGGTGTGGCGGTGATGGACGGCCTGTGGTGCCTGGCCTTCATCGTTCCCGGCGTCATCGCGTTCATCGTCGACTTCGGAAACGGTGCGATCTACGAGTCCGGCCGCCGGCACTGACCGCCGGGACCTCGGTCGAGCGAGCGCAGGTCCCTCGTGGCGGTCCTGCGATCGTGGCGCTCGCGCTCGCCTCGCGCGCGAGCGCCTCGGCACGCGCGATGGCCATGGCCAGCCCTCCGCGGTGTTGGCACCCGGCCGGACATCTACCGCGGCGAGCTGAAGGCGCTACCGGACCTCGAGCGCGAGGCTCAGCACCTCGTCGCCCGGGCGGACGGTGGTGCGGGCGCCGCCGCGCAGGTCGGCCTTGGTCGCGATCACGCCGAGCTCGCCGGTCGGACAGTCGTGGAGCCGGAACTCGCCGCGGCCGTCGCTGTCACCCTCGCAGGTCGGGCCGGCGCCGGAGGCGGCCGCGACGACGTGCGCCGCGGCGACGCGCTGGCCGCGGCCGTCGCGCACCGTGCCGCCGAGCAGCGCGCCGCGCGCGAGGTCGATGCGGATGTCGCGCACCGAGGTCGCGCCCGGCGTGCTGCTCGGCGGCACGTCGAGCTCGCGGGTCTGCGCCAGGTAGCCGGGCTGCTTGAGGACGATCTTCCAGCGTCCCGGCCGCAGCGGGCCGAGCTTCCAGCGGCCGAGCTTGTCGGTCGCGGCCTCGGCGAGCGCGTTGCCGGGGCCCGAGGCGACCAGCGTGACGCTCGGGATCGGGGCGCCGCTGGCGGCGTCGAGGACGGCGCCCTCGACGCCGCCGCCGAGCGCCAGCCGCAGCCGCGCCCGCGCCGGGTTCCCCGAGGCGGCGACCGCGTCGACGTCGTCGGGCGGGTACGCCGGGTGCTCGATGTGCAGGCGCAACGGGCCCGCCGGCAAGAGGTCGATCGAGAACGTGCCGTCGGCCGCGACGATCGCATGCCGGCCATCGCTGACGCCGCCGACCACGTCGAGGTGCGCGCCGCCGACCGGCGCGCCGGTCGCGTCCTCGAGGATGCCGGCGAACACCGCGTCGGCGACGACCAGGACGAGGTCCTCGCGGCGCTCGGCCGGCGCGGCGCCGCGCACCGGGGCGAGCTCGAGCACCCGCCGGGCCTCGCCGTGGCCGTACGCGGTGGCGCGGAGCTCGACGCCGCCGGTGACCGGGCCGAGCTTGTAGCTGCCGGTATCGTCGGTGAACGCGTCGATCGAAGCCCCCGGCGCCGCCCCGGGCGCCGCACCGGGTGCCGCGCCGCCCGGTCCCGCCGCCTCGCGCCGTCCGCTGGTCGGCGTCGCGGTGATCTGGGCCCCGATCACCGGCGCGCCGTGCTGGTCGGTGACCTTGCCGACGAGCACCGTGCCGGGATTGAGCACCAGATCGACGCCGGCGATCACCTGGCCCGGCTCGATCGCGACCTGCCGGCTGCGCGCCTCGGCGAACCCGGCCGCGGCCGCGAGCACCGTGACCTTGCCGCCGGCGAACCCGCGGATCCGGTACGCGCCGTCGGGGCCCGTGGTCCAGATCGACGCCCGCGCCGGGTCGACCGGCAGCGCGGCGGGCTCGCCGGCCAGGCTCGGGTCCACCGCGATCGCGGTCTGCGCGACGTGCGCGCCCGGCGGCGGGATCGGCGGGATCGCGCCGGTCAGCACGCCGAGCTCGCCGCGCGCGATGAACTGCGGATCGGCGTCGAGCGTGCCGGGCGCGGTCACCGGCACCGGCGCGGCGGTGCGGCCGCTGAACCGGCGCAGCTTGTCCCGATCGACTTCGGCGGACACCTCGACCGGGTTGGCCCCGGCGGTCAGCGCGCGCACCGCGGCCCCCGCGACCGGATGGCCGTCGCCGTCGAGGACCCGGCCGGCGATCGCGCCGCCGCGGGCCAGCGCGATCTCGGGGATCCCGTGGCCGGCCTCGAGCTCGACCCCGCCGGGGCTGAGGTACCCGGGAACGAACGCGTCGGCGATCCACTTGCCGCTGGGCACGCCCTCGATCCGGAACACGCCGTCGTCGCCGCTGCGCACGTAGCGCGGCGCCTGGTCATCGCCCGACGGCCGGAGCTCGATCGCCGCAACCAGCCCGGTGCCCTCGGCGCGATCGATCACCCGGCCGACGACGATCGCCGCGGCCTCGAGGCGGAGCTCGACCGGCCCGAACGGACCGGGGCCGAGCCGCGCGACCCGCACGGTGCGCGCCGCGAGCGCGCCCTGCCACGCGAACAGCTGGTAGCGGCCCTCGGGCAGGTCCGGAAACCGGAACCCGCCGGTCGCGCCGGTGCGGGTCTCGATCGTGCCGCCGATCGCGTCGCCGCGTAGCCCGACCGGCGCGTTGGCGACCGGCTTGCCGCCGTCGGTCACCGTGCCCTCGATCGCGACCTGACGCGCGACGACGATGCGAGCCTCGTCGGACGGCACCGGGACATAGCGCAGCTCGGCCGGCAGGATGCCGCCGCCGGTGACGCGGACACGGACCCGCCCGGGCGCCAGGCCGTCGACGACGAACCGGCCGTCGGCGCCGGTCACCGGCGCGACCGCGATGCCGTGCGCGCCGGCGTCCCCGGGCACCGCCGCGACGCCCGCGACACCGGCATCGCCCGCGCTGCCCGGGCCGGCGGCCGCGCCGCCCGAGCCTCCGTGCGGCGCCGGCGCCGGCGCGAGCGCGCGATCGACCACGCCGCGCTCCGGCTCGGCGCTGACCTCGACGCCCGCGACCGGCAGGCCGGCGCCGTCGACGACGAACCCGGTCAGGCGGACGCCGGTCGTCGCAGCCCCGGGCAGCTGCGGCCCCTCCGGTGCGCGGATCGCGGCGCCGCCCGGCTGGCGTCCGGCGCCCACCTGGACCGGGGCGTGCGACCGCCGGCCGAAGACGATCGCCGCGGCGACGACGAGCGCGACCACGCCCGCGGCCACCGCCAGCCACGCGCGGCGCGACCGCGCCGGAGGCGGCACCGGCGAGCCCAGCGCATCACCGCCGGGTTCGCCGTGGACCTCTGGCGGCGGCCCGCCTCCGGGTGACTTGTCGTCCACCACCCTGCCAAGATAGCGCGCCGACTCGAGTTCCGGCACGCCGAGCGACATGCCCGCCGGCCGGCGACAGCTCCGCGAAGTCCTGAGGTACGCTCCGGGCGTGCTGTTCGCGAACCAGCGCGAGACCAACCTGGCCTCCGCGGTAGCGCTCGTCGAGCAGGTCCTCGGCGAGCTCGGTCACCCCGCCGAGGCCGCGCGGGTCAAGGAGCCCGGCGCATCGCACGGCTGGCGGCTGACCAAGGGCTCCGCGATCACCCGCGTCACGATGGTCCAGCGCAGCGCGTTCCCCCACCTGCGGATCTCGGCGGTGGTCATGACGCTCGACTCCGCGGTCGACCGCGCCGCGCTGTTCGCGCACCTGCTCGAGCTCAACGCCACGCTGTGCGGCGTCGCGTTCGCCACCGATGGCGGCGGCGATGGCGATCATGTCCTGCTGGTCAGCGAGCGCTCGACCCTGGACCTCGATCACAGCGAGGTGCTCGACGCGATCGAGCGCGTGACGACCTACGCCGACGAGCACGACGACGTGCTGGTCGCGCGGTTCGGCGGCCGGGTCGGTATCTAGCGACGTCGAGGGTGCGCCTGGTACCTCGTCGCAGAGGTAGAGCGATCGGGAGACCGCGCACGCGACAACGCGCAGCGCCGCGACGACGGTCTGGCCCCGAGCGAAGATAGATTCCCAGGCCGGGTGGTCCTTCGCCGGTCGATCGCGGAGATGGCACGGACGCGCGATCGCAATCCGGCGGTCAACAGACGTAGTGAGGGGCCAGAACCGCGTCGCAAGCGCGCGTGGTGGCGTTCTCCCGACCGCCGTGCACCGGTCAGATCTACGACGAGGCATGGGGCGGCGTCTAGCCGTTCTTGACGTCGCGGCCGCGCGGGCCCTCGTCGATCGCGATCGACGTCAGCATGTTCGGGCACAGCGTCAGCTCGCCGGCCTCGCGCAGCAGCCGGCCCTGCGAGTCGATCAGCTTGGCGTCCGACAGCACGACGAACTCGACCGGGCCCGAGCTCGGCTGACACGACGCCAGGTACCCGGTGATGCGCGCGCCGGTGTCGTACTCGATCGCGACGCGATGGCTGATCAGATCGTGCAACTTCGCGTAGTTCGGCATTGTCCCGGCCGGCTATATCATGGTCGGTCGGCCCACGGATCGCCGGACGCCGGCTTCCGCGGCTGCACCGCGGGATCGGTCTCCTCCGGACGCTCCGCCGGCGCGGTGGGACGCGGCGCGTGAGCGCGGGTCGGCGGTTGCGGCTTCCAGACCACCGTCCCGTCGGGCTTGAGCACGAAGTCGACGACCTGGGTCGCGCCGCTGCCCAGCGCCGCGACGCAGGTGAACGACGCGCCGTCGCGGCGGATCGGGATCGCCGCGTCGCAGTCCAGCCCCGTGACCCCGTCCTTGCGAAACTCCTCGAGCCGATCCGCGGCCATGACGCGGCCGTCGGCCACGGTCGGCAGCCGGGCCAGCTGGATCGCCAGCGCCGCCATCCCGGCGATGAACAGGAGCGCCGTCAGCGTCTTCATCCCCGCCGAGCATAACGGATCTGCGCTACACCCGGATCGTGCCCCGATCGCCAGACGGCCCCAAGCCCCCCAAGCTCCGCAAGGCCCGGTTCGCGACCGACGCCGACCTCGAGATCAAGGGCGCCTACACCGCCGCGGATGCGCCGGCCGCCCCGGTGAGCCCGCCCGGCGAGTTCCCGTACACCCGCGGCGTCCAGGCGACGATGTACCGCGGCCAGCTGTGGACGATGCGGCAGTACGCCGGGTTCGGCACCGCGGCGGAGTCCAACCGGCGCTACAAGTACCTGCTCGCCCACGGCGGCAAGGGCCTGTCGGTCGCGTTCGACCTGCCGACCCAGATGGGCCGCGACTCGGACCACCCGATGGCGCGCGGCGAGGTCGGCCGGGTCGGGGTCGCGATCGACTCGCTCGAGGACATGCGCGTCCTGTTCGACGGCATCCCGCTCGCCGAGGTCTCGACCTCGATGACGATCAACGCCACGGCCGCGACCCTGCTCGCGCTGTACCAGGCCGTCGGCGAGGAGCAAGGCGCGTCCGCAAGCGAGCTCCGCGGCACGATCCAGAACGACATCCTCAAGGAGTACATCGCGCGCGGCACGTACATCTATCCGCCGGCCGGCTCGATGCGCCTGATCACCGACACGTTCACCTACTGCAGCCGCGAGATCCCGCAGTGGAACACCGTGTCGATCAGCGGCTACCACATCCGCGAGGCCGGCTCGGACGCGGTGCAGGAGGTCGCGTTCACCCTCGCCGACGGGGTCGCCTACGTCGAGGCCGCGCTCGCCGCCGGGCTCGACGTCGACGACTTCGCGCCCCGGCTGTCGTTCTTCTTCAACGTCCACAACAACTTCATTGAGGAGGTCGCCAAGTTCCGCGCCGCGCGCGCGCTGTGGGCGCGGATCATGCGCGACCGGTTCGGCGCCAAGAACCCCAAGAGCCAGATGCTGCGGTTCCACAGCCAGACCGCCGGCGTCACGCTCCAGGCCCAGCAGCCGCTGGTCAACGTGGTCCGCGTGACCTTGCAGGCGCTCGCGGCCGTGCTCGGCGGCACCCAGTCGCTGCACACCAACGGCTACGACGAGGCGCTCGGCCTGCCCACCGAAGAGGCCGCGCGGATCGCGCTGCGCACCCAGCAGGTCGTCGGCCACGAGGCCGGCGTCGCCGACTTCATCGATCCGCTCGGCGGGTCGTGGGCGGTCGAGTCACTGACCGCCGAGATCGAGCGCAGGGTCGCCGAGTACTTCACGAAGATCGACGAGCTCGGCGGCATGGTCCGCGCGATCGAGCAGGGCTTCCCGCAGGGCGAGATCGAGCGCCGGGCCTACGAGCACCAGCGGGCGGTCGAGACCAAGGACCGGATCATCGTCGGCGTCAACGACTTCGTCCTCGCCGAGGACCCGCCGATCCCGATCGCCACCGTCGATCCCGCGCTCGAGGCCGACCAGGTCCAGCGCGTCCAGGCGGTGCGCGCCCGCCGCAACGCCGCCGAGCACGCCCGCGCGCTGACCGCGCTCGACGACGCCGCCGCCGGCACCGCGAACCTCGTGGTGCCGATCGTCGGCGCGGTCAAGGCGCTCGCCACCGTCGGCGAGATCGCCGACGTCATGCGCAAGCGGTTCGGCGAGTACCACCCGGCGCGATAGCCGGGCCGGGCCACCGGGCTAGCGATCGAACCGGAACCGGCGCACGCCGACGATCGCGAACGCCAGCGCGAAGCCGTAGACCGCCGCGATCGGCCGCGCCACGTCGGCGAACCCCGAGCCGCGCTGCACGAGCAGCGTGTAGTAGCCGTCGAGCGCCCAGCCGTGCGGCACCGCCAGGCCGATCTGCTGGATCAGGTGCGGCATCAGCAGCCGCGGCACCATGCAGCCGCCGACGAGCCCCATGATCAGGATCAGCACCGAGCCCAGCGACGAGATCTGCTTCTCGGTCGAGCTGAACGCCGCGATCACCAGGCCGAGCGCGGTCGCGCAGCAGGCCACGCCGATCGTCAGCACGATCAACGCGGGGATGCTGCCGCCGATCTTCATCCCGAAGCCGAGCGCGCCGACCAGGAACAGGATTCCAACCTGCGCCGTGCCCAGCGCCGCGTAGGGCAGCATCTTCGCGACCAGGAGCTTCCACCGCGGCACCGGCGCGGCGAGCAGCCGCCGCCACGTGCCGGTGCGGCGCTCCTCGGCAAACGACAGCGCGCAGGTCAGCGCGATGAAGAACCCGAACAGCACCGCGTTGCCGGGCACCGTGATCTGGAACGACGACGCGTTCTCGATCGACGCCCGGGTCGCGTCGGCCGGGGTCGGCACCAGCACCACCGGCGAAGGACCGCGGCCCTCGTAGGCGCGGCCCACGAGCGCGCTGATCGAGCCGATCAGCGGCCCGGTGGTCTGCGGCGACGCGCCGGTGTCGATCACGAGCTTGCCGGGGCGGCCGTGCGCCGGATCGAAGTCGGCGCCGAGCACGATGCCGACGTCGAGGGCGCCGCTCGCGACCCGGCGCTTGACCTCGGCCTCGCTGGCCACCGCGACGACCTCGAACAGCTTCGAGCCATCGAGCGCGGCCGCGATCGGCGCGGTCCGGGCCGCCACCGCCGGGTCGGCCCACAGCGCGACCGGCCGGGCGTGCGCCGCCTTGCGGTCCTCGGAGTTGAACACGAAGCCGAACAGCGTGATGAACGCGAGCGGCAGCACCATCAGCCGGATCACCACGCGCGGATCGCGGCGCAGCAGCTGCAGCTCCTTCTTGAGCGTCGGGATCAGCATCACGCGTCTCGCAGTCTGTTCCCGGTCAGCCCGAGGAACACGGTCTCGAGGTCGGCGCGGCGCGATCCGAGGCGCTTGATCCGCGCCCCGGTCGCCTCGATCGCCGCGATCGCCGGCGCCCACGTGGGCCGCACCTCGAGGCACAGGGTCGCGCCGTCGCGCACGGCGCCGGTCACCGCCGCCGCGGCCGCCGCGATCGCCGCCTCGTCACCCTCGAGCTCGATCTCGAGGCCGCCGCCGCCGTGCTGCGCCTGCAGCTCGGCGAGCGTGCCCGACGCGACCACCGCGCCGGCGTCCATGATCGCGACGCGATCGCACAGCTCCTCGACCTCCTCCATGTAGTGGCTGGTGTAGAGGATCGTCGTGCCGCCGTCGCGCAGCGCGCGGATCGCGTCGAAGATGTGCCGGCGGCTCTGGGGATCGACGCCGACGGTCGGCTCGTCGCACACCAGCAGCGTCGGCTGGTGGACCAGGCCGGCGGCGAGGTTCAGCCTCCGCTTCATGCCGCCGCTGAACGGCTTGACCAGCTCGTCCGCGCGCTCGCCGAGCTCGGCGACGCCGAGCGCCCAGTCGACGCGCCGGGCGAGCTCGGCGCCGCGCAACCCGTAGAGCTCGCCGAAGAACGTCAGGTTCTGGCGCGGCGTCAGGTCATCGTAGATCGCGAGCTCCTGGGGCACGAGCCCGATCGCGCGCCGCGCCGCGAAGCTCTCGGCCGCGATGTCGTGCCCGGCGATCCGCGCGGTGCCGCGCGACGGCGCCACGATGCCGCACGCCATGGAGATCGTCGTGGTCTTGCCGGCGCCGTTGGGCCCGAGCAGGCCGAAGATCTCGCCGCGCGAGACCGTGAGATCGAGCGACTTGACCGCACCGCGAGCACCGTAATCCTTGCCGAGCCCGACCAGCTCGAGCACCGCGGTCACGGCCGCGCACCGCGCCGCCGGCCGGCCGAAGCCGTTCCGGCGATCGCGCCCCTGGAGTCCATCATCTCACCACCATACACGCTGGCGCGACAGTGGCAGTGCCGCGACCCGGCAAGTTCAGACCGTCACCGCATGGCATCTGCCGTACCGCGATCGCGCAAAATGGGGCCGCGGTTCGAGCCGGCACTCGGGCCGCCGCATCGGTCACCGCCCACCGCGTGTCACAGGCTCGACGGCGCGGCCGGCGCCTCGGCGGGCTTGGCCTCGGCGGGCTTGGCCTCGGCATCGCTCGCCGGATCGTCGGCGGCATCGCTCGTCGGGTCGCCGGCAGCATCGCCAGCGCCCTCCGGCGCGGGGGCCGGCGGCATTGGCTCGGCGAGGTCGTAGCCGCGCTCGACGGCCCGGGGCGCCGCCGCCGGCTTGCCCGGCTCGGCCGCGACGACGATCGTCTTGACGCCCTCGAGGCGCTTGCGGCTGGCGAGCGCTGCCTTGGAGCCGAGCTTGCCACCGGCCTCGAACGCCGCGCGGGCTTCGTCGAGCTGATCGAGGTGCTCGTAGACGGTGCCGAGGTTGTTCCACATGTAGCTCTCGGCGCCCTTGCGCCGGGTGGCCTCGACCAGGGCGTCGACCGCCTCGTGGTAGCGCTTGCGCTGCAGGTGCGTGAAGCCGAGGTTATTCCAGGCCCAGACGTTGTCGGGGTCGAGCTCGACGGCGTGGACGAACGCGTCGACCGCGCCGTCGTAGTCGAACCGGGCGAGCTCGGCGCGGCCGAGCGTGTTGTAGGCCGCGCTCGAGTCCGGCGCGAGCTTGACCGCCTTGCGCGCCGCGGTGATCGCCAGGCCGCGCTCGCCGGTCGCGATGAACAAGCGCGCCAGCTCGAGCTGGGGCTCGGCGGCCTTGCGGTCGAGCTTGCTCGCCATCTCGAGCAACGCGCGCGCCCCGGCCGGGTCTCCGCTCGCCGCGAGCGCCTTGCCCTGAGCGAGCGCCTCGCGGTACGTCGTCGGCAGCGCCGCCGGCGCCGGTGCCGGCGCTGGGGCCGGGTCCGGCATGGCGGGCGCGGCCTTGGCCGGCTCGGGCGCCGCGATCGCCACCGGCGGCGCCACCGGCTCGGGGACCAGGCGGCGGCTGTCCGCCGTCGACGCCGAGCGATCGCCGCCGCACGCTGCCGGGACCGCGATCAGAGCGAACAAGATGCAACGCAATTGCGACTTCATCGGTGCCTCCACTGCGCCATCGCGAGATCGGCGCTTGTGGAGACTCACCAGTTCATCGCGCGTGCCAGGCTCGCGCCGCTGGTACGACGCGCGCTTACGTGGCGCTGTGGGACAGCGAACACGGTCGACGTCGTCGATTTGCCGCACGGCGTACGCGGCGGCGCCGGTGCGGCTAGAGCCCGGCGTGGCCCTGGATGTAGACGCTCGACTCGAGCATCCCGGACGGCACCGGCTGACCCGAGGTCACGAGCAGCGACGCGGCGACCCACACGTTGAACGGAGTCTTGAACGAGCTCATGATGTTGACGAGCTCGGCCTTGCCCGAGGCGGTGAACACCAGCGCCTGCCGGCTCGTCGTCGTGTGGCCGGCGGGGATCGAGGGAATCGTGCCGATCAGCCTGCCCGGGTTGCTCGGATCGGTGGGCTTGGCCACCGAGATCGACGCGACGTAGACCTTGAGCTCGGGCGTCGCGACGTTGAGATCGTTGTGGCTGACGTCGTAGGTCACGCTGTCGATCGTCACCTTGATCACCGGCTGATCGTTGATCGTCTTCAGCTCGGGCTTCTCCGCCACCAGGTCGATCGACTTCGACAGGCTGACGTCGAGCACCAGATCGCACTTCTGCACCGCGTTGCAGGTGCCCGTGCAGCCCGTCGAGCAGGCGGCCTGGGCCACCGAGCTGCACAGCTGGGCGTTCGACGCGCACGACGTGTCCAGGTACATGTTGGCCTTGGCCTGGTCGACGTTCCAGTGACCGGCGTCGATCGTGAATTTCTTGGGCGGCAACGTGAGATCGAAGTCAGTGACGTCGGAGCTGATCAGGCCGCAGCCCGTGACACCGAGGGCGGCGGCGAGCCCGAGCGCCCCCACCACCGCGCGCAAGCAAGGATAAGTCATAAGAACCTCGAGAGGCTAAAACGACCTCATTCTAGCATCCGCGCAGCCACCGTAGGCGGAAACGCTCGGCGCCGTGACCGCAGTTACACCTACAGCACTTCCACGAGTTGCTCGGCCACGCTCCATGGATCGGACTTGCGATCGACGACGGTCTCGGCGACCTCGTCGAGGCCGCCGCGGGCCGCGAGCGCGCGCGCGACCCGGTCGGCGAGCAAGGAACGTACAAGCTCCGCCAGGTGCGCACCTGCCCGCGCCCGCGCCCGCTCCGCCGCACCCGGCCCCGACCACGCACGGTCGCGGTGCGCCTCGATCGCCGCGGCCAGCTCGGTGATGCCGGAGCCCTCGGCGATGCCGCGGGTCGCGACCGTGCGCACGACCTCGACCTCCTTGCGCTCGCCGGTGGCGCGCAGATCGAGCATGTGGAGCAGGTCGCGCTCGGTGCGATCGGCGCCCTCGCGATCGGCCTTGTTGACCACCAGGACGTTGGCGACCTCGAGCAGGCCGGACTTGATCGCCTGGATGTCGTCGCCCAGCCCCGGCACGGTCACGACCACCGTGGTGTGGGCGGCGCGCATCACCTCGACCTCGTCCTGGCCGACGCCGACGGTCTCGATCAGGATCCGCTCGAAGCCCATCGCGTCCAGGACGTGCACGACGTCGAACGTCGAGCGCGACAGGCCGCCGAGGTGGCCGCGGGTCGCCAGGCTGCGGATGAACACGCCGGGATCGAGCGCGTGGCGCTGCATGCGGATCCGGTCGCCGAGGATCGCGCCGCCCGAGAACGGCGAGGTCGGATCGATGCACACCACGCCGACCCGCTCGCCTGCCGCGCGGTAGTGCGCGATCAGCGCGTCGACCACGGTCGACTTGCCGGCGCCGGGATTGCCGGTGATCCCGACGATGTAGCCCTTGCCGGTGTGCGGGAACAGCTGCTTCAGCGCGACGATCGCGTCCGGCCGGCGGTCGTCCAGATCGCGCATCAGCCGCGCCGCGGTGCGCACGTCGCCCTGCAGGATCTGATCGACGCGCTCGGGTCGCTCGGGTCGCACGGCGGGCTCGCCGGGCTCGCCGGTCTCGGGGGGGCGGGACGTCACGGGTGAGCCTTGAAGCGCTGCTCGGGGCCAGCGGGGGTGAAGATCTGTACCGCGCGGACCTCGCTCGTGGCCACGAACGCGTGCCGGGTATTCTTCGGGATCTGCACCACCGAGGTCGCGGTCACCGGCAGCGCAACGCCGTTCACGGTCAGCGTCCCGCCACCGGCCAGCAGGTACCACAGCTCGGTCTCGCCGGCGTGGACGTGCTCGGCGACGCGCTCGCCCGAGGGCAGCGACAGGACCGATGCGGCGAGCGTCCGGTCGGGGATCTGGGCCGCGTCGGCGTAGAGCGCCTCGGGGCCGTAGGTCCGGGCGGCCGCGGCCGGCAGGATCCGGGGCGCCGGAGCCCGGCCGCTGCCGCCTCCGCTGCCGGCCTCCGGCGTCGGCAACGCACCGCCGCGCGCGGCGCCCTCGCGCCCGCCGGGCACCATGACGATCATCGCGTGGACGTCGCCGGCCGGTGCGGCGACCTCCCGGGTGGCGCCGCGGGGGACGTACATCATGTCGCCCGCGGCGACGGCCTGGCTGCCGCCGACCGGCCCGGTGACCCGGGCGGCGCCGAGGAAGTACCACAGCTCGGCGCGGTCGGCGCGGCGCGGCCCGGTGGTGCCGCCGGCGGCGATCGCGAGCTCGAACATCGAGGCCGCGTCGCTGCCGGTGTTGTTCTCGTCGAGCAGCACCGCGACCGAGACCTTGCCCTGCCCGTGCCAGGTCACGAGCGCGCGGTCGATCGTGTTCTGGCCGTCGGGCGCGCGGAACCGGAACGGCAGCTGGATCGCCTGGCCGTACAGCGGCGGCGCCCAGCGATACGCCCCGAGAACCTGGACCAGGCACGCGGACAGCCGGGTGTTGCGCGCGGTGTCGTGGACCACCGTGGCCTTCGCGCCGTCGGACGCGATGTCGATCTGGAGCGCGATCTCGCCCTCGATGTCGAACCGCTCGGTCGCCGCCGCCGCCCAGCACTGCTGCGCGGCTTCGTCGAGCTCGTTCATCGCCTTCTGGATCGCCGCCAGCCGCTCGGTCGACGGCGGACCGTCGGCTCGCTCGGCCTCCGGCGCCGCCCCCGCCGCATCGCCGCCGCCACGCACCGGCTCGCGCGGCTCGGCGCCACCGGCGGCGTGCTGGCGCGCCGGCGGCTGCTCGGGCGAGTGGCCACAGGCCGCCAGCGCGGCGAGGCAGGCCGCGGCCCCGGCGGCAACCCCGGACAGCGCGGCGACCGCGCGCCGCACGGTCACGCGACCTTCGGCCGCAGGTAGCTCTCGACCCAGTCGATGATCTCGTGGGTGCTGGCGCCGGGCGTGAAGATCTTGGCGACCCCGATCTCGGCGAGCCTGGGCAGGTCGTCCTTGGGCACGATACCGCCGCCGAACACCACCACGTCGCCGACGCCGCGCGCCTTGAGCGCCTCGATCACCGCCGGGAACAGCGTCATGTGGGCGCCCGACATGATCGACAGCCCGACCGCGTCGACCGCCTCCTGGACCGCGGCCGCGGCGATCATCTCCGGCGTCTGGTGGAGGCCGGTGTAGACGACCTCGTAGCCGGCGTCGGCGAGCGCGCGGGCGACCACATTGGCGCCGCGGTCGTGGCCGTCCAGACCGGGCTTTGCGACGAGGATGCGGAGCTTGCGATCGGACATGATCACCTCAGGAGATTGCGTGCGATGACGAGCCGCTGGATCTCGCTCGTGCCTTCGTAGATGCGGGTGACGCGGACGTCGCGCAGCGCGCGCTCGACCGGGAAGTCCCGGACGTAGCCATAGCCGCCGTGGACTTGCAACGCGATGTCGCAGATCTTCCAGGCGTGCTCGGTCGCGAACAGCTTGGCCATCGCGGCCTGCTGGGAGAATGGCTGGCCGGACTCCTTGAGGTGCGCCGCGCGCAGCGCCATCAGGGTCGCGGCGTCGAGCCAGGTCGCCGCGTCGGCGAGCATCGCGGCGACCGCCTGGTGCTTGATGATCGGCTCGCCGAACGTCCGGCGCTCCTGGGCGTAGCGCAGCGCGGCCTCGAGCGCGCCGCGTGCGATGCCGATCGCCTGCGACGCGATGCCGATCCGGCCGCCGTCGAGCGCGATCATCGCCAGCGCGAAGCCGCCGCCGACCTGGCCCAGCACGGCGTCGTCGCCGACCTCGACCCGGTCGAGCACGAGCTGCGCGGTCGACGACCCGTGCAGGCCGAGCTTGTCCTCGAGCCGCGCCACGGTCATGCCGGGCGCGCCGCCGGGGACGATGAACGCGGTGATGCCCTTGTGGCCGGCGCCGGGCTCGGTCACCGCCCACACCACCAGGCAGCCGGCGCGGTCACCGCCGGTGATCCACTGCTTGGTCCCCGAGAGCTGCCAGCCCCCGGCGGTCCGGGTCGCGATCGTGCGCAGCGCCGCCGGATCGGAGCCAGCATCGGGCTCGCTGAGCGCGAACGCGCCGCACACCGCCTCGCCGGAGACCAGGCGCGGCACCCAGGCCCGGGCGAGCTCGGCGCTGCCGCGGTTCGAGATCAGCTCGGCGACCATGTTGGTCACCGAGGTCGCGACCGCGACCGACGCGTCGCCACGCGCGAGCTCCTGCATCGCCAGCGAGTACGCGACCACGCCCGCGCCGGACCCGCCGAGCGCCTCCGGCACGGCGATGCCGAGCAGCCCGAGCCGGCCGAGCTCGGCGAGCTCGGCGGTCGGGAACTCGCACGACACGTCGCGCGCCGCGGCGCGGGGCACGAGCACGCGCTCGGCGAAGTCGCGCGCCGTGCGCTGGATCAGGCGCTGTTCCTCGCTGGCCGCGAAGTCCATCACATCGCCTCGAACCCGTAGGTGTGCGAGGTCTCGTACGACCGGGGCAGCTCGGGGAACTGGATCTCCCGGACGTGGCCGATCACGCAGTCGCCGAGCGTCCGGGACTCGAGCGTGGAGCGGACGACCTTGACCGACTCGGCCTTGCCGGCCGGCGAGATCACGATCTCGAGCGTGATCTTGCCCCGCGAGTTCTTCGGCAGCTCCTTGTTGTCGACGGCGATCGCGAGGCAGCGCGACATGATCGGCGCCTTGCGGTCGAGCAGGCGGTTGACCTCGTCGATCTTCTCGGGTGCCACCATCTCGTTGCCGGCGGCCTCGGCGCGCTCGCCGCGGCCGGCCTCGCTCGCGCCGCCGCCACCACCCGCCGGCGTGGTGTCGCCGTGCTTGCCACCGCAGCCGAGCGCGAGGCTCGCGACCGCGAGCAGCCCGGGGAACATCGCGACCCGCATCACCGCCCGCATCAGGCGCCCCGGGTCAGGTGATTGGCGATCACCAGCCGCTGGATCTCGCTGGTGCCCTCGTAGATCTCGGTGATCTTGGCGTCGCGGAAGTGGCGCTCGACCGGGAACTCGGTGACGTAGCCGTTGCCGCCGAACACCTGGATCGCCTCGCGCGCCGCGCGGTTGGCGACGTCGGATGCGAACAGCTTGGCCATCGCCGCCTCCTTGCCGTAGGGCTGCTTCTGGTCCTTGAGCCAGGCGGCGCGCAAAGCGAGCAGCCGCGCGGCGTCGATCTCGGTCGCCATGTCGGCGAGCTTGAACGCGATCGCCTGGTGCTGCGCGATCGGCTTGCCGAACGTGCGGCGCTGCTGGGCATAGGCCAGCGAGTCCTCGAGCGCGGCGCGCGCGATGCCGATCGCCTGGGCGGCGATGCCGATCCGGCCGCCGTCGAGCGTCGACATTGCGATCTTGAACCCGCCGCCGACCTCGCCGAGCAGCGCGTCAGCCGGCAGCCGGACGTCGTCGAGGAAGATCTGTGACGACTTGCTGCCGCGGATCCCGAGCTTGTCGTCGGGCGCGCCGCAGCGCACGCCCTTGGCCTTCATCGGCAGGATGAACGCCGTGATCCCTTTGTGGCCCGCGGCCTTGTCGTTCATCGTGAACAGCACGCAGACATCGGCGACCGGGCCGTTGGTGATCCAGTTCTTGGTGCCGTGGATCAGCCAGCCGTCGCCGTCGCGCTCCGCGGTGGTGCGCTGCGCCGCCGCGTCGCTGCCGGCCTCGGGCTCGCTGAGCGCGAAGCAGCCGAGCAGCTTGCCCTGGGCCAGCGGCACCAGCCACTGCTGCTTCTGGGCCTCGGTCGCGAACCGGTGGATCGGATCGCACACCAGCGAGTTGTTGACGCTCATGATCACGCCGGTCGACGCGCACGCCCGCGAGATCTCCTCCATCGCGAGCACGTACGAGATGTGGTCGAAGCCGGCGCCGCCGTGGGCCTCGGGCACGGCGATGCCCAGGAACCCGAGCTCGGCCATGCGCTTCACGAGCTCGGCCGGGTGGCGGTGCTCGCGATCGATCTCGGCGGCCTTCGGCAGGACCTCGGCGGTGGCGAACTCGCGCGCCGTGCGCTGGACCGCGAGCTGCTCCTCGGTCGGCGTGAACTGCATGGTCATTGCCCCTTGAACCGCGCCGCGCGCCGCGGCTTGTCGAGGAACGCCGACATGCCCTCGCGCTGATCGGCGGTGGAGAACAACAGGCCAAAGCTCTGCTGCTCGAGCGCCAGCGCGTGCTCGAGCGCAGCCGACTGGCCGACATGGACCAGGCGCTTGACCTCGGCGACCGCGAGCGGGCCGTTGGCGGCGATCCGCCCGGCGACGTCCCGGGCCTTGGCCATCACCTCGGCGTGCGGCCACACCGCGTCGCACAGGCCGATCCGCAGCGCCTCGGCCGCGTCGATCATGTCGCCGGTCATGCACAGCTCCTTGGCCTTGGCGATTCCGACCCGGCGCGCCAGCCGCTGGGTCCCGCCGAAGCCCGGGATGATGCCGAGCTTGACCTCGGGCTGGCCGAACTTCGCCAGCTCCGAGGCGTAGATGAAGTCGCAGGCCAGCGCGAGCTCGCAGCCGCCGCCGAGCGCGAAGCCGTTGACCGCGGCGATCCACGGCTTTTCCGAGGTCTCGATCGAGGTGGCGAGCGCGCCGCCCATCTCGGAAAACCCCTGGGCCTGGCGCGGCGACAGCTCGCGCATCTCGGCGATGTCGGCGCCGGCGACGAACGCCTTGCCGGCGCCGGTGACGATCACGGCCCGGACGTCGGCCGAGACCTCGAGCTCGCCGCACGCCGCGGTCAGCTCGGCGATCACCTTCGACGACAGCGCGTTCAGCGCCGCTTCGCGCGCGACCGTGACGATCGCCAGCGCACCGTCGATCTCGACCCGGATGGTCTCGAATGTTTCGTAGCTCATGGTCGGTTCACTCTCGCCGAGCGAGCGCTCGCGTTGGGGTGTCCCCGGGTCACGCCTGCGTCATGTCGTCTGCCGCTTCGTCTGCCGCTTGGTCTGCCGCTGGTCCCGGTCAGGCCTTCTTCTGGCCCTGCGGATCGTACTCGTAGAACCCGCGGCCGACCTTCTTGCCGAGCCAGCCGGCCGCGACGTACTGGCGCAGCAGCGGGCACGGCCGGTACTTGTCGTCGCCGAGCTCGCGGTGCAGCACCTCGGCGATCGCCAGGCAGGTGTCCAGGCCGATCAGGTCGGCGAGCTCGAGCGGCCCCATCGGGTGGTTGAGCCCGAGCCGGACGCCGGTGTCGATGTCGGCCGCCGTGCCCAGGCCCTCGTAGAGCCCGTAGCAGGCCTCGTTGAGCAGCGGGATCAGCATGCGGTTGACGATGAAGCCCGGGATGTCGCGCGCGCCGATCGTCGTCTTGCCGAAGCGCTGCGCCAGCTCGATCACGGTGTCGTAGGTCGCCTGGCTGGTCGGCAGGCCGCGCACGATCTCGACCAGCTTCATCAGCGGCACCGGGTTCATGAAGTGCATGCCGATCACGCGGTCCGGCCGGCCCGACGCGGTCGCGAGCTTGGTGATCGAGATCGACGACGTGTTCGACGCCAGGATCGCCTCGTCCTTGCACACGTCGCCCAGGCTCTTGAAGATCGCGAGCTTGAGCTCCTCGCGCTCGGGCGCGGCCTCGATCACCACGTCGCACGGCAAGAGGTCGCGATGCGCCGCGCCGGCCTTGAGCCGGGACATCACCTGGTCGCGCACCACCGCCTCGAGCTTGGCCTTCTCGACCAGGCGATCGAGCTGCTTCTTGATCTTGCCGATGCCGGCCTGCGCAAAGTCCGGGGCCGCGTCGACGATCAGGACGTCGAGCCCGGCCTGCGCGGCGACCTGGGCGATGCCCTGCCCCATCTGTCCGGCGCCAACGACGCCCAGCTTCTTGACCGTGGTCATGGTTCAGGGCCGCTCCACGAGCAACGCGATGCCCTCACCGCCGCCGATGCACAGCGACGCCCCGCCGGTCTTGGCGCCGCGCGCCGCCATCGCGTGCAGCAAGGTCACCAGGATCCGCGCGCCCGACGCCCCGATCGGGTGGCCGAGCGCGACCGCGCCGCCCCACACGTTGACCCGGGCCGGATCGAGCTCGAGCAGCCGGTTGTTGGCGACCGAGACCACCGAGAACGCCTCGTTGATCTCCCAGAGCTCGACCTTCTGCGCATCCCACTTCGCGCGGGCCAGCGCATTCTTGATCGCCGGCGCCGGCGCGGTCGTGAACCACTCGGGCGCCTGGGCGTGGTAGCCGCTCGCGACCAGCCGGGCCAGCACCTTGGCGCCGCGCCGCTTCGCCTCGTCGGCGCTCATCAGCACCACCGCCGCCGCGCCGTCGTTGAGCGACGATGCGTTTCCGGCCGTCACGGTGCCGTCCTTCTGGAACGACGTCCGCAGCCCGGGCAGCTTCTCGATGTTGCCGCGCCCGGGCTCCTCGTCGGTGTCGACGCTGATCTCGGCGCCTCGGTTCTTCGGGTCGGCGACCTTGACCGCGACGATCTCGGCCTTGAAGTGGCCCTGCTTGATCGCGTCCTGCGCGCGGCGGTAGCTCTCGGCCGCGTGCTCGTCCTGCACGCTGCGCGGCACGCCCTTCTCCCTGGCGCACAGCTCGGCGCAGTTGCCCATGTGCTGGTTCGAGTACGGGTCCCACAGCCCGTCGTGCACCATCGAGTCGACGGTATCGAGGCCGCCCATCTTCACGCCGGTGCGCAGCCCGCGCACCACGTGCGGCGCGTTCGACATCGACTCCATGCCGCCGGCGACCGCGATCTCGATCTCGCCGGCGGCGATCGCGCGCGCCGCGCCGATCACCGCCTCGAGCCCCGAGCCGCACACCTTGTTGACGGTCACGCACGGCACGCTCGGCGGCAGCCCCGCCCCGAGCGAGGCCTGCCGGCCGGGCGCCTGCCCGACTCCCGCCGGCAGCACCATGCCCATGTGGACCAGCCCGACGTCGCCGGGGGCGACCCCGGCGCGCTCGATCGCGGCCCGGATCGCCGTCGCGCCCAGCTTGGTGGCCGGCACCGACGCGAGCGAGCCCAGGAAGCTTCCGATGGCGGTGCGCGCGGCACCAACGATCACCACGTCACGCATGCGGTGGGGATACCCCGCCCCTCCGGAACGCGTCAAGGCGCCGCCCCGGTCGCCCGGAGCCTCCGCAAACCCCAGGTGGTCCAACCAGTTGCGCCGGCGGCCGTCCGCCGGCGCCCGGCCGATTCCGCCGCAGCGACTCGCCGCCGCGTCACGTGCGGTGCGCCCGGGCGCGCGCGACGATCGCGGGCAGCCGCTCGAGCACCGCGTCGATCTCATCGGCCGTCGTGGTGCGGCCCAGGCTGAACCGCACCGCCTCGCGTGCCTGGTCCGGCGACAGCCCCAGGCCGAGCAGCACCGGCGACGGCTGGACCGAGCCCGAGGTGCACGCCGCGCCGGTCGACGCGGCGATGCCGGCGAGATCGAGCGCGATCACGATCGACTCGCCCCGGGCGCCGGCGAACCCGGCGTTGACGGTGCCGCCGGCGCGCGGCGCGCCCTCGCCGTGGATGCGCACGCCGTCGATCCGGCCCAGTCCCGCCTCCAGCCGGTCGCCCAGCGCGCGGATCGCCGGCCACCCAGCGGGATCCGCGGCCTCGGCGGCGGCCCCGAGCCCGACGATGCCCAGCGTGTTCTCGGTGCCGGGGCGGCGACCGCGCTCCTGGTGCCCGGCGTCGACCAGCGGCAGCCCGTCATCACACGCGAGCGCGAGCGCGCCGGCGCCCTGCGGACCGCCGAGCTTGTGCGCCGAGATCACGACCGCGTCGGCGTCGAGGTTGCCCAGCGCCAGCTTGCCGGCGGCCTGGACCGCGTCGACATGGACCAGCGCGCCGGCCTGCCGTGCGGCCGCGACCACCCCCGGATCGGCGACTGTGCCGAGCTCGTGGTTGACCGCGGCGACCGCGACCAGGCCCGCGCCGGCGAGCGAGCCGAGCTCGAGGGTGCCGGCCCCGGTGACCGCGATCGGCCGGAGCTGCCAGCCGCGCGCGACCAGGGCGGCGACCGCGCCGCGCAGTGACGGGTGGTCGATCGCCGCGGCCGCGACGACGCGCGGCAGCGAGCGGCGCTCGGCCACCGCCGCCAGCCCGAGCACCCCCAGCACGTTGCCCTCGGTGCCGCCGCTGGTGAACACGACCTGCTCCCGCGGCCGGCCGAGCAGCCGGGCGACGTGGTTGCGGGCGCGCTCGATGTGGTCCCGCGCCCGCCGGCCCTCGGCATGGATCGACGACGGGTTCCCCGGATCCGCCATCGCCGCTGTCATGGCCGCACGCACGTGGTCACCCAGCGGCGCGGTTGCATTGAAGTCCAGGTAGATCCGCGGGTTCGTTGACATGGCTGCCGGCCTGTCGCCATGATCGCCCAAGGGCCGGGGGTTGTCCGCGTCCGGCAGGTCTCTCGATTCGCAATCACCGTGGCCGATGATGCCGGCGCACTCCTGGTCCGCTCGGGGTTGGTCTCCTCCAACGCCCTCGACGATGCGCGCGCGCGCGTCGCCAGCGTCGGCGGCACGCTCGGCGAGCAGCTGGTGACCAGCGGGGCGATCGCCGACGACGATCTGACCGACTTCTACCGCTCGCGGCTGCTCGTGCCGCAGGTCAACCCCAACACGCTGGCGCGGCTGCCCCCCCGGGTCGTCGCCGCGATCCCGGGCGACATGGCGATCGAGCTGCGCGCCATCCCGGTGTCACTCGACGGCGATAACAACCTGACCGTGGCGATGAGCGATCCATCGGATCGCCATGCCGTCGACGAGATCGCGTTCTTCACAGGCGCCTACATCGTGCGCGCGGTCGCCACCCAGATGCAGATCGCGTGGTGCCTGGCGCATTACTACGGCCACGTCACCGCGCTCGGCCAGCGCCTGCTCCGCACCTCGCAGGGCCCGTCGCCGGTCAAGGCATCGATCAATGCGGCCACCCGGGTGCCGCGGGCCAAGGGCCTGACCGGCAAGGTCAACGCCGCGCGTCACCGCGCGGTCGCGCCGGTGACCGGCCCGGTCGAGGTGCTGCGCCCCAGCAGCAAGGAGCTCGACCTCCGTCCGCTCGAGCGGGCCGCGGCCGGTCTCGCCAGCGCCGCAGGCAGCGGCCAGGGACCGGCGGTGCAGCCGGCGCTGGAATCTGGCCTCGCCGGGGTCCGGGCCGGGGCCGCCGCCCGACCCTCGGCGCCCGTGGCATCCGGTGCTGGCGGGTCGACCGGACCGGCGATGGCGAAGCGCCCCGGCGCCGCTCCCGCCGCAGCCCCGACCACGACCGGCGGCAGCGCGGGGTCCGCCGGCGCGTCCGGCTCCCCGGCGTCGTCGGCAGCGACCGTGAAGCTTACCGGCTCCAGCACCCCGGCGCCCTCGGCCGCCGCCGGCGCGGCCGGCGCTCCTGGCTCCGGGGCCGTGACCGCAAAGCTCGCCAGCGCGACGGGCGCTGGTGCGGCGCCGGCTGGGGCCGTGACCGCAAAGCTCGCCAGCCCGACGAGCGCCGGCGCGGCGCCGGCCGGGACCGTGACCGCAAAGCTCGCCAGCCCGACGAGCGCCGCCGCCACCGCCGCGAGCGTGCCCGCGGGCCCGGCGACGCTGCCCGGCGTGGCCGCGCAGCCGGCCGGTTCGACGGGCGCAGCCACCGCCGCGAGCGTGCCCGCGGGCCCGGCGACGCTGCCCGGCGTGGCCGCGCAGCCCGCCGGTTCGACGGGCGCCGCCGGCACGGCGAACGCACCCGCGGCAGGTTCCGCGAAGCCGGCCGGTTCGACGGGCGCCACCGGCACGGCGAACGCGCCCGCGACAGGTTCCGCGAAGCCGGCCGGTTCGACGAGCGCCACGGCCGCGAGCGCACCCGGCGCGGCCGCCAGGCCCGCGGCGACCGGGAAGCCGGCCGGATCGTCGAGCGAAGCGGCCTCCGCTTCGAGCGGCCGCCCCGGGGCGCCGCCGCCTCCCGGCGCAACCGCGCGCGTCGCGACTCCGCCGGCGGGCTCGCCGCGGACGCTGGTCCCGCCCGCCGCGCCGAACGCGCCGACGATGATCCCCGGCGTGTTCTCGCGGATCGACGACGCGCTGCCGATGCCGATGCTCGACGACGCGCTGCCGACCCCGGTGCTCGAAGACGCGCTGCCGACCCCGGTCCTCGACGAGCCGTCGGCCCCGATCTCGAGCGCGGCCGACCTCCTGGGCGACGACGACTACCCCGAGCGACCGCGGGCGCGCAGCGTCTCGGGCGAGATCCGGGTCCCGGTGCGGCGCGCGCCGTCGGTCAAGCCGCCGCTGACCAGCGCGACGGATGACGACGAGCCGATGATCACGATCGAGCGCGGCCACGACGACGCGAGCGGGCCGCGCGCCATGCCGCCGCGCCGCCGGGCGGTCAAGAGCGATCCGCCGGAGCTCTACGCGCGCGCCGGCGAGGTCGATCTCAAGTCGAGCGACGACCACGCGATCGACGTCGACGAGCCGCGCATCGTGATCGACGAGGACGCGCTGGCGCCGCCGACCGGACGGATCGACGCCCGCGCCACCCAGCCCGAGGACGTCGCGGTGCCGGCGACCCCGATCGACGCCATGGACGACGCCGACACCGGCGCGCTGATCCACGACCGCCCCGCCGAGCCCGACTCGCAGCCGATCCTGCTCGACCGGGTCCGGCCGTCCGATCGGCTGCCGGTCCCCGACCCGGGTGGCGAGCACGGTGGGGCCCCGGACGAACCCGCCGACGCCGGCGCCGCCGACGACGACAGCGACACCGGGGAGATCGACATCGTCGTGCTCGACGCGCCCAAGCGGCTGCGCCCCGAGCGCCACACCCGGGTCGGCGTGCCGCCCGCGCCGGTCCACGCGCGGCACGCGCACGACGCCGACGGCACGGGCGCGCCGGCACCAGGCGGCCAGGGTACCGCCGACGCGATCGGTGACCCGACGGCGGTCGACCTGTACGCCGCGCCGCCCGGCGAGGACACCACGTCGGACCAGCTCGCCGCGCCGCCGGCCCCGGCCAGTGATCTCGACACCAGCCCGCACCTGGTCGCCGCACCGCCGGCCCCCGCCGGCCGGGCGCCGGCCGCGCCGCGCCTGGCGTCGATCGCACCCGCGGTGATCGTCGAGGACAACGACGACGGCGACGACGGCGACGACGGCGACGACGGGGAGCCGCCCGGGCCGCGCACCACCGAGATGTCCGC
The DNA here is from genome assembly GCA_036403075.1 of Kofleriaceae bacterium. Classification (GTDB taxonomy): domain Bacteria; phylum Myxococcota_A; class Polyangia; order Haliangiales; family Haliangiaceae; genus JABFXX01. Next base: position 8,365 of record DASWRS010000587.1, on the reverse strand, counting down.
GGTCGAGCTCGACGACGCGATCCCCGAGCGCACCACCGAGCTCCCCGAGCAGCTGCTGCGCCACCGCGTCGAGTACGATCCGGTCGACGACGGCTGGGGCCCGCCCGGCACCACGATCCCCCCACCGCTGCTCGGCGCGATCCCCGGCAGCGAGGACGACGACGAGGTCGCGAACGCGATCCCGATGCCGAACATCGATTCGTCGCCGCTGCTCGTGAGCCCGCCGTCGCACGGCGAGCCCGCCGGTCGCGGCCTGGCGCGTGCGCTCGACGACGCGACCGCCCGCGCGATCGAGGTGATCCGCCAGCTCGAGGACACCGGGGGCCGCGACGAGATCGTCGAGCTGATGATCTCGTACCTGCACGAGACCCACCACCGCGCCGGGTTCTTCGTGACCCGGCACGCGACGTCGCGAGGAGCGGGCGAGCTCGCCCTGTTCGCGATGACGCCGCGGCCCGCGGTGATGCCCTCCGCCGGCCTGCGGCTCGACCGGCCATCGACCCTGCAGGATATCGTCGGCACCCGCCTGCCCTACCGCGGGCCGATGCATGACGACGCGAGCCGCGCGTTCCTGATCTCGGTCCTGGGCGCCTGCCCGCCGGAGATCCTGCTCGTGCCGGTCGCCGTGCGCGAGCGCGTGGTCGGCGTGCTGTTCGGCGAGCACCGCCTGCGCCACACGTTCGACGATCAGCTCGCGCTCGCCGCCCGAGCCGCCGGCATGGCGCTCGAGCGCCTGCTGCGGACCAAGCGCGGATAGCGCCGCCTCGCGTGCGCCTCGCGTGCGCCGCCGGCGCCGCGACTACGCGCGCAGCCGCGCCTCGTGGTCCCGGGTCCGCCGCGCCCCGACCGCCTCGAGCTCCGCGCGCAGCGCGGGGAACGCGCTGGTCACGTCGTGGAAGTCCTCGGCGGCAAGCACGAGCAGCTCGGAGTCGAGCCCCGCGATCGCAGTCGTGGTGGCCGGCCCGCGCGCCAGCAGGCTAGCCTCGCCGGTGAACTCCCCGGGCACGATCGCGCCGAGCCCGATCCGCACGCCGTCCGCCCGCTCGGCGTGAAGATCCAGCCGGCCGCGGACGACGATCACCAGGCCGTGGCCGGTCTCGCCGCGCCGGATCACGGTCGTGCCGGGCGCGACCATCCGGCGCCGGAACCGCTGCAGCACCGCGGGCCGGTTGCGCGGCGGCAGCGGCGCGAAGAACGCGCCGGCGAGCGGGCCCGTCGCGGTGGTCGGCGGCGCGATGGACGGCGGGCGCACGCGGGTCGGCAGATCGCGCGGCTCGGTCTTGTCGTCGTCGCCGTCGCCCCGGGCCTGCGGGACCGCGGCGATCGGCGGCGGCAGCGTCGGTTCGTCGTCGTCGACCGTGGCGTCGTTCGCGCCGGCGGCGTCGGCCCCGACCCGCGGCGCGGTGGCGCGCAGCGACGGCGACGCGGCGCGCAGCGACGGCGATGCTGCGCGCAGCGACGGCGATGCCGCGCGTAGCGACGGCGACGGCGTGCCCAGCGGCGGCGGCACGCTGGCGCTCGGCGCCATGCGCGGGCCGGTCCGGAGCAGCCGCCCGGTATCGAGATCGGCCGCGAGGTCGTCGTCGCCGAGCTCCTGGGTCCCCGCATCGCGCTCGGCTTCGCGCTCGGCATCGCGCTCGGCTTCGTTGCGCGAAGCGGCGATCAGCGACGCCGAGATCTGGCGCGCCGCGGCGGCGATCCCGGCAATCTCGGGGTAGGCCGCCAGCTCCTCCCGCAGGCTGGGCGGCAGGTCCGAGGCCGACAGCCGCACCAGCGAGCCCGTGGTCGGATCGGCCTCGTGGTACGGCAACGGCAGCGGCAGCGGCGTCACGTCGACCGACGATCGCCGAGGCGGCTCCTCGCTCTCGGACGACGGCGGCCGGGGCAGCCGCGGCGGGCTCGGCCGAGGCGCCGGCGACCGGCGCAGCGCCGGCACCGGGAACGGCGACTCGCGTGGCGCCGGCGGCGGCGACGCCCGCGGCGCCGGCTGGCTCGCGAGCAGCATCTCGAGCAGCTGCCGGCACGACGCGTCGCCGGGCGCGAGCTCGAGGATGCTGCGGCACACCGTGATCGCCTGCTGCGGCCGGCCCTGATCGCGATACGCGATCGCGACCGAGCGATACAGCTCGACGGCGTCATCGCGCCGCCCCGCCTCGTGCAGCGCTCCCGCCACCGCCACGCGGAGCCCGAGATTGTCTGGCTCGTCCCGGAGCCGGTTCTCGAGCTCCTTGAGCTTGGTCATGGTGTCATGACTACGACGGCGTGAGGGAGACCTGCGCCTTGAACGTCATCGCGGGCGAGCTCGACGGCAGCGACCACTTGCTCGCCACGGTGCGGATGCAGGCGTCGAACGTGTCGCCGAGCGAGGGCGCGAAGTTCGAGCTCTTGAACTGCCCCGACGCGAAGCTCGCCTGCACCGACAGCGTCACCGTCCTGGCCTGCAGCCCGGTGTTCTTCTTGAGCGCCTGCTCGTAGCACTTCTGGATCGCGCCCCGCGACTTCTCGACCATACTGAGGAACTCCTTGGACGCCTCGCCGACCGCCTTGTCGTCGATCGGGCGGACCTCGCCGGGGCCACCCGGCCGCACGGTGAGCGCGTTGCCTTCGATCGAGACCACGATCTCGGCGCCCTTGCCCTTCTCGCGCATCAGCTGCGCGTTCTCGTCCTCCTCGGCCTTGATCAGCTTGTCCTTCTCGGCCTTGTCGCGCAGGCACTGATCGAGATCCGCCTTGGTCTGCGGGTCGGGCTGGATGACCTTGTCACCCTTGCAACCGGCACCAGCACCCAGGGTCACCAGCGCGGCCAGGGTCGTGACGATCGATGTGCGTGTCATGGCTAGGTGTCTTTCGTCCTCGCTGCTACGGGGTCACTCGGGTGAATGCCGGGTCGCTCGATGTACTCGCGGACGATCTGCCCTCCCATCACATGCTCCGCGACGACGTGAGCGACTCGCTTGGTATCCACTCGATTATACAAAGCAGTTATGCCGCGCGGGCCAGGCAGCGTGGCAAACCCGCTGCCCAGCGCGGGAATCGCGTCGCCGGTGAGGATCTCCCTCACCAGGACATTGGGGCCTTGCGTGCAGCGTCCGAAGCAGCTCTGCCACACCAGCTCGGTGTGCTCCTGCGCACCGTGGGCCGCGAGCGCGGAGCAAAACACCTCGTGAAGCGCCGCCGATCCATGACGGTCGCCGCACTCGGGACCGCGGCAGATCACGATCTTGAAGCGGCGCGACACGTGCTCCTGAGCCTGACTGGCGCGCGCCGGCATGTCAAACGGCGGTCTCGCAGCCGCGGACCTCTCGCGCCGCCGTACCGCGGACCGCTGTGCAAGGTTCGCCCGCCGGCGCCGAGATCGCGGTCGCCCGGCCACAACGCGGTGCGTGGTTCAGCTACAACCGGCGCGTGGATCCCGCCGTGCTGCCGATCCTGTCGTGCCCGCGCTGCCGCACCGAGGCGCCGTTCAAGGACCTGCGGACGCCGCGCTGCCGCGCCTGCGGGCTCGAGCCCGTGGTCACCGTGCCCGGCGTGCTCGACCTGATCGACACCAGCGACGGCGAGCGGCCGACGGTGACGGCCGAGCAGCGCCTGATGGAGAGCGAGCTCGTCGCCCGGATCTACGACCGGTTCTGGCGGCCGACCTTCGTCCGGCTGTTCGCGGGCAAGGGCGCCGGCGCGGCGGTCGGCGGCCTGCCGGGCGAGCTGTTCATCCACAAGCACGGCCTCGGCCTCGACGATCGCGCCGGCCCGTGGCTCGACCTGTCGTGCGGTCCCGGTGCGTTCGCCCGCGCGCTCGCCGCCGCCGCGCCCGGCGCGCTGGTCGTCGGCCTCGACATCTCGCGCGCGATGCTCGATGTCGCCGCGCAGCGCACCGGCGGCTACACCAACGTCGTCTTGATCCGCGCCGACGCCCACGCGCTGCCGTTCGCCGACGGCGTGTTCGGCGGCGTCAACAACGCCGGCGCGCTCCACGCCTACGACGATCCCGAGCTGGTGTTCCGCGAGATCCGCCGCGTGCTCAAGGCCGGCGGCCACTACGTCGGCTCGACCTTCGCCGAGGCGCCGTCGCTGCTCGGCCGGCTGACCGCGCGCGCCGCCGGGATCCGGCGGTTCGACCCGAGCGAGCTGCGGACCTGGCTGCAGCGCATCGGCTTTGCCGACTACGAAGACATCCGGCTCGGCGGCTCGCTGGTGTTCCGCGTCCGGCGGCCGTAGGCCCGCGCCGGCCCGCCGATCAGAACGTCGCGCCGACCAGCTGCAGCGCCATGCCGTGCTGCGGCGCCAGCGCCGGCGACAGCGGCTGGACCCCGAGACCGCCGAGCTCCCACCGGCCGGACGAGCTGCGACCGATCAGCGCGATCGGCGCGTCGTCGGCCTCGCGCCGCGGCTTGCCGTCGAGCGTGTCGAGCCCGTCGTCCATGCCGCGGGTGAACCGGAAGCCGAGGTAGGCACCGAGCACGAGCCCGCCCGATGACAGCAGGCCCGTGATCCGGTCGTCGACCGTCGAGCCCGGATCGTGGATCGCGGCGTAGACCAGCAGCGGCACCGCGCCGCCCGCCGCGGCGAGTCCGGCGACGCGCAGCATCCGGCGCGGCGTGGTGTTGGTCTGGGGCGCGGCGATGTAGCCGAGGACCACGCCGCCGGCGATGCCGAGCACCGAGTTGAGCGAGTACGCCTCGCTCTCGGCCGGCTGCATCAGCATGCCGATCGTGATGCCGCCGACCCCGCCGATCCCGGCGAGCGTGTCGATCAGCGCGATGTCGCCGCGCGTCAGCTTGTTATCGCGCGCCAGGGCAAAGCCGCCGAGCCCGGCCAGGGTCGAGCCGATGCTCGCCGCGACCAGCACCTCGCGCGCGCTCGTGCCCTCGGTCTTGGCGATGTCGCCGAACAGCCCGCCGATCACGCCGCCCCACGTGGTCGCGGCGCCGACCGTGCGGATCTGCGCCTCGTTCCAGCCGAGCTTGTCGACCAGCATCGGCGCCGCGAGGCCGCCGCCGAGCGCGGCCGCGATGCCGACCGGGACCGCGCCGGCGGCCGGTGTGTCGCTCGAGAACAACGAGCCGATCGTGGCGCCGAGCAGGCCGGCGTAGAGCCCGCCGTGCACCCCCGCGGCGATCTTGCGGGTCGACGCATCGAGGAACCGGCCCTCAGCCGGCGCCGCGATCGGCGGCGACGACAGCGTCGGATCCTGGATCGGCGCCGTGTCGACGTCTTCCTCGGTCTTGCCCGACGCCGGCGCGTCCTGCCTCGGCGAGTCCTCCGGGATCCCGAGCTCCTGGTTGACGCGGTGGAGGATCGCGCGGGCGTGATCGGCCGCCGGACCGCGCGGGCTGTTGACCAGCGCCTCGACCGCGAGCTGCTTGGCATCCTGGAACGACCGCGCGTCGAGCAGCTCCTGCGCGCGCGACACCAGCGCCTGCGCGACGCGCTCGGCGAGCACCGGATCCGGCGCCGGCGCCACCGGTGCAGGCGCGACCGGCCCGGGCGCGACCGGCGCGGGCGCCGGCGTCGCTGGCCCCGGCGTGGGTGCGGGGGACGGCGCGGGCGCGTACGGATCGACCGGCGCGTCGGAGGGCGCGGCCGGAGCGACCGGGCCAGGCGCAGGCGCCGCGGGCCCCGGGGCAGGCGCTGCCGGGCCAGGCGTGGGTTTGTACGGGTCGACCGGCTGGGCCTGCGCCGCCCGGGCCATGGGCACGAGCGCGACCAGCGTCAGGAGTGCGCACAGCCGGGACATGGTCATGGGGTTACCACCGCCTCGTACGCGCTTCAACCCGCGTCTCGACGGCGCCGGGCCTGCTGCCACACGGCATGCGTCAGATCACGCCGCGCCGGCCGGCGGGGTCGCGATCGTCGCGCCGTCGGGCGGCGGCATCGCCAGCGGGCCCGTGTAGGTGCTCCGGCTGCCGGGCGGGCGCGGCGCATCCTTCCAGGCCTTGCGATAGAGGTACATGAACACCACCGAGATCGCCGACAGCACCGGCACGGCGAGCAGCGCGCCGACCAGCCCGTAGGCGTGCTCGCCGAGGAACAGCGAGAAGATCACCAGGACCGGGTGGATCTTCGCCGCGGTGCCGATGATCTTGGGGTTCAAGACGTTGGCCTCGATGAAGTGGATGCCGATGATCCACAACGTCATCGCGACGCCGCGGAACACGTCGATGCCCTCGGCGCCCGAGACCAGCGCGACGAGCACGATCGGCGCCGAGGACAGAAACGATCCGAAGATCGGGATCAAGCTCATCAACCCCGCGACCACCGCGAGGATCAGGCTGTACTTGACGCCGAAGATCAGCAGCCCGATGTAGGTCAGCGCGCTGTTGATCACGCAGATCACCAGCTGGCCGCGGATCACCCCCGACAGCCCGCGATCGATGCCGGCGATGATCACGTCGTAGTCGTCGCGGACGTTGGCCGGAAACAGGCTGCGCAGGAACGCGTGCACCTTCTCGAGATCGATCAGGATGAACGCGCCGATCATCAGCGTGAAGAAGAACAGGAAGATGCCGCGGATGAAGCCGACGATCAGCGACTGGCCGAGCCGGACCACGTCGTTGAGCTTCGACTGCAACCCGACCAGCGTCCGCTTGACGAACGCGCGCAGCTTGTCTTCGAGCGACGCCGGCTCGGGCCGCGTATCGTTGGTCTGGATGTGATACGAGCCGTCCGGCTGGAGCTTGACGTCGATCCCGCCGGGCGACAGCTGCATCGCGTAGCGACCGTCCGACAGCTGGGTCGCGGTGAACGCGGTGCCCACCGGCAGCGCCGTGTCGGGCGCCACGGCCAGGTCTTCGACCGGCTTGACCCGCGCCAGCGACGGGAACCGGCCCTCGAGCCAGTGCGCCGCCTCCGGCGTCCACTCGTCGTTGATCCGCATGTACAGCCCGGGCGCCTCCTTGCCGAGCCGCGCGACGTCGCGCGATAGCCGGGGCACCAGCAGGAACAGGAAGCCCGCGACCAGCGAGATGAACACGAGGTAGCAGATCACGATCGCCAGGCCGCGCGGCAGCCGGCGCGTGCCGTCGGCGCGGTCCGCCATCCAGTGGACCACCGGCGTGAGGATGTAGGCGATCAGGCCCGCGAACACGAACGGCAGCAGCACCTCGCGGCCGAGGAACAGGATCAGCACGACGAACAGCGGGAAGCCCCACCGGGTCGCGAACCGCCGCAGCGAACCGCTCTCGCCGAACCAGACCTGCGATCGATTGCGCGCGACCGCGCCCGAGATCGGCTGCGTGATCGTGCCCGACGAGGTGGCCGACGAGGTGCCCGAGGACGCCCCCGACGAGTTGCCCAGCGACATGCCCGGCGACGTGATCGACGGATCGCTGGGGCGCTGCACGCCGCCGGAGGGTGCGTCCCCGGAGGGCTCGATCGGACTCACCGCGCGGGTATAGCAGACCTGGTGAGCCGCGGACGGTCGCCGAGCGCCGCCTCGCTCACGACGCGTCTCGTCGCCACGCGCCGGAGAACCAGCCACCGACCCGGCCGAGCAGCGATCGTCGCGTGCCGGCGCTCGCCAGCTCGGCATCGCTCAGCCCGGCGTCGAGCGTCGCGGCCGGCAGCGCCTGGTCCGGCGGCGCTCCGAGCAACCCGTCTGGACGCGCGGCCCGTGCCGCAGCGCGGCGCTCGCGCGGTGGCACCGGCGGCGGCTCGATCCCGGTCTCCATCCGCAGCGTGTTCCACCGCCGGCACTGCGCGCAGCGCCAGCTGAACGGCCCCGGCCGGTGGCCGCAGTGCCCGCACTGCCAGCGACCGCGCAGCGTCCAGGCGAGCACGCCGGTGTCCGAAACCAGCGCGCCCAGCGCGCCGCGGATCGCCGCCGGCTCGCCGCGCGCGAGCACCAGCCGCGCCGCCGCGACCCGCGCCGCGAGCGCGCCGGGAAACCGCGCCGCCAGCTCCTCGGCGACTGCCGCCTGCCCCGCGCGGTCGGCGGCCGGCACCAGCTGGGCGCGGATCAGCGCGAGCTCGAGCCTGGGGCCGCACTGCGCCTCGACCTCGGCGAGCACGGCGAGCACGCGCTCGGCGATCGACGCCGCCGGCCGCTGCGACGGGACCAGCGAGATGCCGTCGGTCGGCGGCGGCGCTCCCCCCGCGGGCGGCACCAGCGGCCCCCGCGAGGTCGCGATCAGCGCACCGGCACCGGACGTCCCAACCGCGCCGCCCCGCGCCGCCGGGCCGCCCGCGTTGCCCGCCACCGCACTCGAGCCCGAAGCCGAACCCGCACCCGCTACCGAACCCGCACCCGCTACCGAACCCGCACCCGCTACCGAACCCGCACCCGCTACCGAACCCGCACCCGCTACCGAACCCGCACCCGCTACCGAACCCGCACCCGCTACCGGACCCGCACCCGCTACCGAACCCG
>DASWRS010000586.1:0-6365 GCA_036403075.1 Kofleriaceae bacterium | reverse complement strand
GCGGACGCGCCGGCCGACGTCGCGGACCGGCTGTGCGCGATGGGCGCCGTGGCGCGCGCCTGCCAGATCGCCGGTGCGCTGCAAGGCATCCTCGCGCGCTCGGTGGCCTACGCCGGCGAGCGCGTGGCGTTCGACCGTCCGATCGCGAAGTTCCAGGCGATCCAGCACGCGCTGGCCCGGCTCGCCGGCGAGGCCGCGATCGCGCTCGCCGCGTCCGGCTCGGCGGCCGACGCGCTGGACGCGGGCACCGCCGACGCCGACGGGCTGCTGCTCGAGGTCGCCGGCGCCAAGATCCGCGCCGGCGAGGCGGCGGCCGCCGGCGCCGCGATCGCCCACCAGGTCCACGGCGCGATCGGGTTCTCGATCGAGCACCCGCTCCACCTGTTCACCCGGCGGCTGTGGGCGTGGCGCGATGACTTCGGCAGCGAGAGCGCGTGGGCCGTCCGGCTCGGCGCCCACGTCGCGCGGCGCGGCGCCGACGCCCTGTGGCCGATGCTGGCCGCGCGCTGAGGAGGCAGACCATGACCGACGCGATTGCCTTCGATCAGGTGCGGTTGCCGGAGCCGGCGCAGGCGCTGCGCCGCGAGGTCCGCGCGTTCCTCCACGACGAGATCGCCGCGGGCACGTTCGATCCGCGGCGCGGCGTGACCTCGCAGGTGTTCGACGCCGGGTTCAGCCGGCGGGTCGGGGCGCGCGGCTGGATCGGCATGACCTGGCCGAAGCGCTACGGCGGCGGCGAGCGCAGCTTCCTCGAGCGGTATGTGGTCACCGAGGAATTCCGGGTCGCCAACGCGCCGGTCGGGCTGCACTTCACCGCCGACCGGCAGAGCGGGCCGATGCTGCTGCGCCACGCCAGCGAGCGGCTCAAGGCCGAGATCCTGCCGCGGATCACGCGCGGCGAGTGCTGCTTCTGCATCGGCATGAGCGAGCCCGGCTCGGGCTCGGACCTGTTCGCCGCTTCGACCCGCGCGACCCGCTGCGACGGCGGCTGGCGGGTCACCGGCACCAAGATCTGGACCACCGCCGCGCACCGCGCCGACTACATGATCGGCCTGTTCCGGACCGCGCCGCGGACCGCCGAGGATCGCCGCCACGGCCTGACCCAGTTCCTCGTCGACATGCGCGCACCGGGGATCGCCGTGAGCCCGATCCGCGACATGACCGGCCGGCGCGAGTTCGACGAGGTCGTGTTCGACGACCTGTTCGTGCCCGACGAGCACGTGCTCGGCGACGTCGACCTGGCGTGGAAGCAGGCGACCAGCGAGCTGGCCTACGAGCGCAGCGGCCCCGAGCGGTTCCTCGAGACCTCGTACCTGGTGTTCGAGCTGGTCCGCGTGCTCGGCGATGCCCCCGACGTGCGCGGCGCCGAGGGCCTGGGCCGGCTGGTCGCGCAGCTCCACGGGCTGCGCCGGATGTCGGTGTCGGTCGCCGGGATGCTGCAGGCCGGCAAGGAGCCGGTGCTCGAGGGCTCGATTGTCAAGGACCTGGGCACCACGTGGCAGCAGACGCTGCCGCCGCGCGCCCGCGATCTCGCCGCGTTCGTCGACCCCGGCACAGATCGCTCGGTGTTCGACGCGCTGCTCGACCACGCCACGCTGGCCGCCCCCAAGCTGACGATCCAGGGCGGCACCACCGAGATCCTGCGGGGCATCATCGCCCGCGGACTGGGGCTGCGATGACCATGAAGCTCGACGCGCTGCTCTCGCCCAGGACGATCGCGCTGGTCGGCGCCTCGCCCGACCTCCACATCTTCCGCGGCCGCACGCTCAAGGTGATGCTCGGCCATCCCTACGCCGGGAGGATCTACCCCGTGAGCCGCAGCCACGCCGAGATCCAGGGGCTCCGGGCGTACCCGTCCGTGGCCGCGATCCCCGAGCCAGTCGACCTGGCGATCCTGATCATCCCGGCCGAGTTCGTCCCCGACGAGCTCGAGCGCTGCGCCGCCGCCGGGGTCAAGGCGGTGATGATCCTGGCCTCGGGGTTCGCCGAGGCCCGCGGCCCCGCCGGCGCCGCGCTGCAGGCGCGGATCGTCGCGATCGCCGAGCGCCACGGCATCATCGTGTGCGGCCCCAACGCCGAGGGCTACGCCAACACCGCCGCCGCGCTGTGCCCGACGTTCAGCCCGGCGGTCGACAACATGACCGTGCCGCTCGTGCCGCCTTGGCGCACCCGCGGCCACGTCGCGGTCGTGGCGCAGAGCGGCGGCATGGGCTTCGGGCTGTTCGACCGCGGCCGACCCCGCGAGCTGCCGTTCAGCCACGTCATCACCACCGGCAACGAGGCCTGCCTCGAGACCTTCGAGATCGTCGACCACCTGCTCGACGAAGGCAAGACCGACGTGTTCCTGCTGTTCCTCGAGAGCGTCAAGGACCCGCGCCGGTTCGAGCGCGTCGCGGCCCGGGCCCTCGCCGCCGGCAAGCCGATCATCGTGGCCAAGGTCGGCACGAGCGAGGCCGGCCGGCGCGCCTCGCTGTCGCACACCGGCTCGGTCACCGGCGACCCCGCGGCGCACCGCGCGCTATTCGAGCGCCACGGCCTCATCGAGGCCGGCGATCTCGACGAGATGGTCGAGCTCGCGGCCGCGTTCTCGCTGTGCGGCGACCGGCTGCCCGCCGGCCGCCGGGTCGGCATCGGCAGCGCGTCCGGCGGCGGCGGCGGCTGGCTCGCCGACGCCTGCGTGGCGGCCGGGCTGACCCTGCCGATCCTCGATCCGGCGACCCGCGCCCAGCTCGACGAGCTGATCCCGGTCTACGGCAGCTCGCAGAACCCGGTCGACGCCACCGCGCAGGCGATCGTGCAGGCCGGCTACGGCGAGCTCGCGCGCCGGATCGTCGCCTCGCCCGAGGTCGACGCGGTGATCATGATCGTCTCGGCGCGGCTCGCCGCGTCGTTCGAGCGGGAGCGCGACACGCTGGCCGCGATCGCCGCCGCCAGCACCAAGCCGATCGTGATGTGGTCGTACACGCTGCCGGCCGCCGACACCACGCGGATCCTCAGCCAGACCGGCTACCCGCTGTTCACCAGCCTGCAGACCTGCGCCCGCGCGGTGGCCGCGATGGCGCACTACCGCGCGGTCCGCGAGCGGCGCGCGTGACCCCGCGGCCCGATCGCGTCAGCGGCCCGGGTCGGCGGCCGGCTGGCTGAACCCGGGGACGAAGAACACGTTGTCCTGGATCCGGTCGATCGTGGTGTTGCGCTTGATGATGTCCGAGAACCGGGTGCGGCGGACGCGGTCGAGCTCGTCGTCGTGCAGCGTGCGCTCGTACCAGAACCGGTCGCCGGCGCGGGCGCGGCGGAACTGATCGGTGAACACCGCGAGCAGGGTCTCGCCGACGTTGTAGCCGCGGAGGTGATCCTCGGCGAACATGCCGGCGAACGGATCGATGCTGTCGACGTTGCCGTACAGCTGCTGGAGCTGCGCCGCGAGCGCCGGGTCCCGGGTGATCTGCGAGAACCGCGTGACCCGCGGCAGGCCGAAGTCGGCGCGGACGGTGTTGAAGTCGGCCAGGCCCATGTCGCGGCCGCGCTGCAGGTTGAGCGAGATCAGGTCGAGGCCGCCGGCTCCCGGCAGGCCGAACAGGAAGTTGCGGACCTCGTCGATGACCTGGTTGTCGAGCTCCTGCGACTTCTGCGCGGCGACGCCGCGGAGGAACGGCTCGATGCCGTGCGCCGTCACCAGCGGCGGTGCGGCGGCGAAGAACGAGTCGCGCAGGCGCAGCGGTCCCTCGGGAATCGAGTTGCCGGCGGCGTCGAGCCGCTGGATCTCGGAGCTGAGCAGCGTGTGGCCGACGCGATACGCTGCGGTCGAGAACACCGCGCTGACGCCCGGGTTCACCCGGGGATTGTAACCAGTGTAGCGGCCAATACCGGCCGCATTGCCGAACAGCGCCGGCACGAACTCGTCGATCGTGATGTGCTGGAGCTCGGCGATCACGATCCGGCGCGCCGCCTGGAAGATCTGCTCGTCAGTCCACTGCGGATGCGCCGCGGCGATGCGGTCGGCCTGCCAGTTGTGCTCGCGGATGAACAGGATGTGCATGCAGGCGAGCGTCGGCTGCTCGTTGATCCGGATGTCACCGGCGACGAACAGCGTGGTCGACAGGTCCGGTCGCTCGGGAGAGCCGGCATTGCCGATCGTGCCGTCGTTGAACGGCGCCAGGTCGCCGACCGCCGTGAGCGTCACCTTGAGCTTGCCGCCGGTGCCGGCGCGCAGCCATGCAGTGCGCTGCGCGTCGGAGCCATAGACGTTCGAACCGTCGATGTAGCCGGTGAGCTCGTTGATCTGCAGGCGCGGCGTGGTGGTCCCCGTCGCCGGGTCGAACATGCCGCGGTGAAACGGCATCACCTGGGTGCCGGTGCCGAACGGATCGAAGAACACGTCGAACGCCGGGATATGAATGAACGCGTCGGTGCGGCCATCGAACGCCGCACCCTCGGTCAGGCTGAAGTCGTGATCGAGGAACTGCCCGAATGTCCAGATGTAATCGCTGACTCCCAGGTGGCTCGGTAGCGCGCTCTGCTGTGGAAATACGGCATTGCTGATCGCGCGCGGGCTCGGGCCATTCGGCCGCGCCATCGCCGAGACGCCATCAGCGTAGTGCGTCCCGCTGGCCTCGCGGAGCAGGTGACTGCCGGCAGTCCCCCAGTCCGGGTGAGCCAGGTTGTTGTTGCTGCCGTCGATCGCCCGGATCTCCCGGACGTCATTGACGATCTCGTCGCCATATGCCACCGCGACCGGCAGCGTGCCGGCGGTGAAGGTAATGACAGTAAGCCACCTCAAGTTCGTTACTTTGCGATCCTTCGCTTGTGAATTCGTCACTGTGTCCCCCTCTCGAATCCCAGCAAATACCATCCACGCCGAGGATTCGGCGCGGAACTACCCTCCAGTCGAGTCACCATTGACAGCGCAGTGGGGTCGCGATGGAGCTCGGCAAACGCTGGCAATCACCAGCCTGGTCGGCCCGCGTCCCCGACGTCGATTCACTCCCCAGCACGTAGCCCCCCAGTACGGCACCACCCGCTGCGCAGCAGCGGGCTCGACTGTGTCGTCGTTTTGAATATACGGACACACTCGTATTCGTCAACGAGTTTTGATGATGAATGTGATCGGGATTGTGGAGGGCGAAATCATCGGCAATTCGTGTCGTGAACTGCTGACTCGGGTCGCCGGGGCGGTTCGCGTGCTCGGCCTGTGACCGTCGCCCTCACGGCCGGCGCGCTCGAGCTACGAGAACTTCGTTGCCGGGGGCGTCGATGTCATCCGATCCAGGGCCCCGGGCATCCCATGTCATGCGGAGCCCGAGGCTCGCGCGCGGCTAACCGGCCGAGAGATCCGTCCCCGAGGAGGAGCGCACGATGAAACCACCGTCCTGGATCCTGGTCTGTGCCGCCGCCGCTGGCTGCGGCTCGTCGGCGGCGTCGTCACCGGGGGCCGTGGCCGCGCGGCCGGCGGTGCGCGAGCGGCTCGCGCCGTGCTCGGTGGAGGGCGTCAGCGAGAAGCTGTTGTGCGGCAACTACGCCGTGTGGGAGAACCGCACGACCCGGCAGGGCCGCAAGATCGATCTTCGCGTCGTGGTGCTGCCGGCGCTGGGCAAGGACCCGGCGCCCGACCCGATCTTCGACTTCGCCGGGGGGCCCGGCGGGTCGGCGACGGACGGCGTACGCGGCTGGGCCCAGAACCGCGAGATCCGCGAGCGCCGCGACATCGTGCTGGTCGACCAGCGCGGCACCGGCGGGTCGCACCGGCTCGACTGCAAGATCCCCAAGGACCCGGGCGATGTCCAGGCGTACTTCGAGCCGAACCTGCCGGTCGAGGGCGTCCGGCGCTGCCGCGCCGAGCTCGAGCCGACCGCCGACCTGACGCAGTACACGACGTCGATCGCTGCCGATGACGTCGACGAGGTCCGCGCCTGGCTCGGCTACGACAAGATCAACCTCGAGGGCGGCTCCTACGGCACGCGCGCGGCCCAGGTCTACCTGCGTCGCCACGGCGACCACGTGCGGAGCGCCGTGCTGGTCGGCGTCGCCGGGATGGACCAGTACCTGCCGATGTTCCACGCGCGCGACGCCAAGGTCGCGGTCGACCGGCTGTTCGATGCCTGCGCCAAGGATCCGGCGTGCGGCGCCGCGTTCCCCGAGCTCCGCGCCGAGCACGCCCAGGTTCTCGCCGGCCTCGACCGCGAGCGTGGCCACGCCACCGTCGAGAGGCCGGTGGATCACCACCCGGTCCAGGTCACGATCCCGCGCGACATCTTCGCCGAGCAGATCCGGTTCACGCTGTACAGCGCCGGTCCGTCGTCGGTCGCGCCGTACCTCATCCACCGCGCCGCGCAGGGTGACTTCGAGCCGTTCGCCCGGCTCACGAT
>DASWRS010000585.1:0-11557 GCA_036403075.1 Kofleriaceae bacterium | reverse complement strand
TCGTGGGCGTGGCCTTCGCCGTGAAATGATCGGCTCGGCGTCCCGATTGTGAATCTGTCGAGGCTGCAAGCTTCACTTCATGTTGCGGCCCGCGTCCTTGCCTCCCCTCGCGGGGCTCTTGACGTCGCGCTTCGGCCTTCGCGGTCTCCCACGACGCCGGCGACCTGCTACCCGGCGCTCCGACGCTTACCGGGACGGGACTTGCACCCGCTGGAGAAGCGCAGCAAGGCTCGGCGATCCCCGCGAGGGGCTCGTCGTTGCCGTCACGGCGCACCATCGGCGCACTCTACCCCGATCACCGGCCGCCGCTCGCCTGGCCCGGCCCAGGTCACCGGCGCTCAGCGCGTGACGGTCAGGCTGAAGATGAAGGACCGGCCGTTCTGCGGCATCAGGTTGGTGGTGTACGGCAGCGCCGGCAACGCGTACTGCCAGTTGAACAGGTTGTAGACGCCCGCGGCGTAGCGCAGGCCGTGGCGCGCGATCGCGCCCGAGATCACGGCGTCGACCACGACGGCGCGGTCGCTCTGCTCGGTGGTCGTGGTGTCGATCCGCCGGCGGTCCTCGAGCGCGGCGCGCAAGGCGCCGTTGATCGAGCTGGTCACGATCGGAAAGATCACCTTGAACCCGGCGTAGTGGCTCGGCGCGTTGGGCAGCTGCGTGCTCTGCGGCTGGCCCGGGTCGTCGCCCGGCGCGCTGGCGTAGCGAGCGCGGTTGTAGCCGTACTGCACCGACGCCATGATCCCGGAGCGCAGCTCGCGGCGCAGCTCGAGGTCGGCGCCGAGCAGCTGCTGGTCGACGTGGCTGTTGCGATAGTAGATGAGGTCGGGCGACACGCCGTGCTGCGCCCCGCATGCGTCGCCGACCGGGACAGTCTCGACCGCGTTGCGCGCCAGCGTGCCGTAGACCGAGGCCACGCCGGTCCAGTCGACGCCGAACTTGTGGGTGGCCTCGAGCTCGGCGGAGTAGATCGTCTCCGGCGTCAGCTTGTCGCCGCAGGTGTTGCTCGGGACCTGGGTCGAGCCGCCGTCGGCGTAGTACAGCTCGTAGGCGCTGGGCGCGCGGAACGCCGAGCCGGCCATCAGCTTGACGATGTTGTCGTCGCTCGGCCGGGTGATGATCGCGAGCCGCGGCGATGCCGCCGAGAACGCCGTCGTGCCGCGGTCCATGCCGTCGGCCGCGAGCTGGTTGCCCATCAGGTTCCAGTGGTCGAACCGCAGCCCGGCCTGGACGCGCACCGCCCGGACCGGCCGCCAGTCGAGCAGCGCCGAGCCGGCGAGCACCTGGTAGGGCGCGTCGACATGCAGTCCGGAGGTGATCATCGTGTGGCTGGCGTCGAACTGGCCGCCTTCCATGTTGGCGCGCTCGTGGACCACGGCCTCGCCGCCCAGGGTCAGGCGCAGCCGATCGCCGAGATCCAGCGTGGCGCGCGCCTCGCCGCCGCCCCACCAGCTCTTGTAGGTCTCGAAGTAGTTGTAGGTCGCCGCGGTGCCCGGCTGCGGCGTCGCCGGATCGTCGTCGTACCAGAGGTCGGAGTGGTAGTAGGCATAGTTGACGTGCGCGCGCAGCAGCACCGACGCGTGGTCGCCGAGCTTGCGGTCGTACTTGAGCTCGGTCATGAACCGCTGATCGTCGCCGAAGCTGCGCGTGTCGCCGAACCGCGAGCCGTAGCTGCCGGTCGGGATCGTGTCCTCGCGCGCAGTCCAGAACGATTGCAGCGTCAGGTCGTGGAACCACAGCTTGCCGGTCAGCGTGTAGGAGTGGAACTTGTCGAAGCTCCGGGTCGTCGGCTGGGAGGCGCCGGCGGCATCGCCCGCCAGCGCGACGTCGCGGCCCTGCGAGCTCGCGCCCGACACGCTCGCCCAGACTCCCGCGCGGGAGCCCAGGCGCTCGACGAGCCCCACGCGGAACCGCGCCGTCGAGTTGTCGTAGCTCGAGATCTGGGCGTGCACGCCCTCGGGCTCGTCGCGGTCCTTGAGCACCAGGTTGACGACGCCCGACACCGCGCCGGTGCCATACAGCACCGACGATGGGCCGCGCACGATCTCGATCCGCTGGACGTCGCCGAGGTCGCTGCGGCCGTCGTAGTGGATGAACGGCTGATACAGGATGTTCTCGTTCAGCACGGCGCCGTCGCTGAGCACCAGCAGGCGGTTCGAGAAGTCGTTGGCCTGGCCGAGGCCGCGCACCGCCGCGTTGCCGTACACGCTGTCGAAGTTGACCGCGTAGCCGCGCACGCCGCGCAGCGCCTCGAGGATCGTCGGGTACGCGAACGCCTCGAGCTCCTGCCCCGAGATCACCGTGACCGAGGCCGGTGCCTCGTCAATCGACTCGGTCTGGCGCGACGCCGCGGACACCGAGCGCTCGGGCACGAGCACGAGGTCGCGCAGGTCGGCCTGGGCATTGATCCGGACCTCGACCTCGCGCTCGACGGACTGGTAGCCGCGCAGGCTGACCCGGACCCTGCGGTGGCCGATCGGGATGTTCGGGATCACCGCCGGGGTGAAGCCGAGCGCCTTGCCGTCGACCTCGATCAGCGCGTTGGGCTCGTCGGCCGCGACCAGCAGCGAGCCGACCACCGCGACCGCGCTCGCGCTCGACCGCACCGTGGTCTTCTCGACGACCGTGAAGCTCTGCGGCGCGACGGTGAACCCGGGGCGCTCGAAGTACGCGATGTGCGGGCCGGGCGGCAGATCGAGCGTGCACGGCAGCACGCAGGCGATCGCGCCGCGCTCGTCGTCGATCCGCGCCCGCGTGCCGGCCTCGCCCGAGAGCTCGACCTTGCCCAGGATGCGGACGAGCTCGAGCCTCAGCCGCTGGACCTCGCCGGTCGCGACGGTCACATTGCCGACCGTCGCCGGCTCGAAGCCGGAGAGCTCGGCGATCACGGTGTACGAGCCGGCCTTGAGGCCGAGCTGCGACGGCGAGGTGCCGACCGAGCCGAGGTCCTTGCGATCGAGGAACACGGTCGCGCCCGGCGGCGAGGTCTCGACCGAGATCACGGCGACCCGCGCGGCGATCCGCGCGAGCGCGGTGGTGACATCGCGCTGGAGCTTGCCGTCGCTCGTCTCGCCCCGGGTGACGTCGATGTAGTAGCGATACGCGTCGGGGAACCGGCCGAGCTGCTCGTACGCGCGCGCGATGTTGAACATCACGTTGCGATTCGACACCAGGCGGTTGGACGCCAGGAAGTGCTCGAGCGCGACGGTGAACTCTGCCCTGCTGTAGGCCTCCGCGCCCATCATGAACTGCAGGTCTGCCTCATCGGCCACACCGTCTGCTCCCGCGGGCGCCACCAGGGCGCAGAGCACACAGCACACCAACCCGTGTCGCGAACGCATCAAAGACCTCCTGGACAACGCAGCTATCGACTCAACCGGATATCGAGATTCGGATCGACCCTGGGCGGAGCCGCCACGCGAGCCGGGTCGCGGCGATCGACGACGGGCGGCGCGGGCCGCCGGATTCCCCGGGGCGGACGCGCGGCCGGGGGCAGGACGACCGAGAACGAGCGATCGGCGCGCAGATCGAGGCGCTGGCGGATGTCGCCAAAGCCGTCGCGCGAGATCACGAGCTGTCCGTCACCGTCGAGCCGGGCGAGCTCGACGTCGAGCGGCGTCGCCCCGAGCCGCTTGCCATCGAGCTGGACCGTCGCGCCGACCGGCGTGGTGGTGAGACGGAGCCGGATGGTCTCGGGCGGCGCGCTGCGGGCCTCCGGCGCGACGGGCACGGCGGCCGCCGGCGCGACGGATACGGGCGCGAGCTCGGGCGCAGGCTCGGGCGCGGGCAGGGGCGCAGGCTCGGCTGCCACCGGGCGCGCGGGGGCACGGGCGACACGGGCCTCGGGTGCGGGCGCCACCGGCGCAGCGCGCGAGGCCGCGAGCCAGGCTCCGAGCGCCGCGACACCGACCGCGGGTGCGGCGACGAGCCACCACCTGCGCCGGTGCTGCGCCGGCACCGCCGACAGCGCCCCGGAGCTCGTGATCGCGGGCTGCGGCTCCCCCACGCGGGTGTGGCTGGGCAGCGGCTGGCTGCCCACGCGCGACAGCTGCTGCGAGTCGACCAGGCGATGGCCGGGCGTCTGGCCGGTGAACGTCGTGATCCGGAACGAGCTCGCGCCGCCGGTCTGGGTCTCGATCAGCAGCCGATCCGAGCCGGGCGGGACCGCGGCCTCGAGATCGACCAGCAGCGCGTCGATCGACGCGTAGCGCGCGTCCGGAGCCTTGGCGAGCGTCCGCTCGATCACCGCGGCGAGCTCGGGCGATACGTCCGGGTTGAACGAGCGCGGCGGCGGCAGCGGCTCCGAGACCTGCATCTGCAGGACCTTGAGCAGGTTATCGTCCTGGAACGGCACCCGGCCGCACACCATCAGGTAGAGCAGCACGCCGAACGAGTACAGATCGGCCCGCGCGTCGACGTCGTCGCCACGACACGCCTCGGGCGACATGAACATCGGGCTGCCGAGCGTCTCTCCCATCTTGGTCAGTCGGGTGTTGACCGGCGTCTTGGCGATCCCGAAGTCCACGACCTTGACGCCGAACCGGCCCTGGCTGCGCTGGACCAGGAACACGTTCTCCGGCTTGACGTCGCGGTGGATGATGCCCTCGGCGTGGGCGTGGGCCAGCGCGCGGGCGACCGGCACCGCGACGGCGACGATCTCCTCGATCGACATCGGCCCCTCGTTGACGCGCTGATCGAGCGTCTGGCCGCGCAGCAGCTCCATCACGAAGAACGGCCGGTGATCGCCGGTCACGCCGAAGTCGGAGATGTTGACGATGTTCTCGTGATCGAGCTGGGACGCGGCGTGGGCCTCCTGGCTGAACCGCGCCCGGGCCTCGAGGTTGGCGGCGAGCTCGACCGACAGCACCTTGGCGGCGAACCGCTTGCGCAGGGTCTGGTGCTCGACGAGGTACACCACGGCCATGCCGCCGAACCCGATCGGCTCGAGCACGCGATAATCCTTGCCCAGCATCGAACCGACCAGCGGATCCACGCGGTCACTCCGTACTTCGAGTGGACCCATGGTTGAAGATTCTATGGATCCAGGGCGCAAATACAATGCTGCAAACCCCACCGGAACCCCAGCCGATCGGCATTCGCGCCGCGGCCCACACGGGCCTACGCGCGTCGATCCGATATTCCGCGGTATCCGGCGCGCCGGCGACTCGCGCCATGCCGGCTAGACAGCAAACTGCTGAGGCGAGCATGTAGCCAGCGGACGCACGGCCGGACCCGGGCTCGGTGTCGTCGGCAACGCACGCCCGCGGCGTTGGTCACGATCCGCTGAGCATCGCTGAGCATCGCGGAGCACCGCTGCGCGTCGCTGCGCGTCGCGGGGCCTCGGGGGAATCTCGCACCCGGCCGGGCGCGGCGCGCGGTCGGCACTGCCTACCGGCGGCTGCACACGCTTGTTTGCGATTGTTTATGCTGCGGCTCTCCCGGCGGCGGCATGGCATCGCGACTCACATCGCGTGGCTCGTGGCTCGAGATTCACGCACGGCGTCGCTCGCGATAACGAATCACCGGTACTCGTCATAGATCATCTCGAGCTACACGCGCACACGGCCTTGCCTGAATCCCGTACACGTCACGGTGATGACGAGTGTTCTCGTCGGGAGAACACGTGATTCACATTGTCGTCCTCACGGCGATCTCACGACATCATCATTGGCAATTTACCAGATCTCCGGCAGAGTCGGGCCAACCGATCGAACAGTGTGTTTGATCGGCCGAGCCAAACTCACAGGCAGAGGAGTTTCAGCTATGCAGGCATGTAAATCCGTGTTGATGGTGCTCTGTGCGGCCGCCGCTGCAGCCGCGAGTGGATGTGCCGACACCGACAAGTCGTCCGACGATTCCCTGATCAAGGCCGTCGAGGCCGCCGGCGGCGTGTACGTCGGAGAGGTCCCGCAGGCGAGCTTCCCGCCCAAGGGCGGCATCTCGCAGGTCAACGAGCGCGGGCTTTGCTGCTGGGGCCACTGCAACGCCTCCAACGCGTTCGAGAATCTCAGCATCAGCAGTGGCTGCCGCGAATGGGTCGTTGCGGTCTGCCACAACGCCAATCCGCCCCAGCCGTTCAATCCCAACGGGGATGCGTGGTGGGGCGCCTGCTAATAGCTCCCGGTAAGCGATCCAGCGATAACCACCCCGCCGCGCGTACCCCGGCCTCGTCGGCCTCGTCGGCCTCGTCGGCATTGCCGGCGGTGGCAGGACTCGGCAGAGTCGCTCATCGATTCGCCGAGCTAGATTGGCCGCGTCGATCTCGGCGGGATTGGCGTACGATGCTGCGCTGGAGGATCGCATGCATCGGCAGTATCCGTGGACATCGATCGCGACCGTGCTCCTGATGATCGTTCCGGCGATCGCGTGGGCGGAAGACCCGCCCGCGCGAGGCGCGGAAGCCGCGACCAGCGTCGAGCCCGCCCGGCTCGGGCTCGTCGATGTCGCCACCGGCCGCAAGACCGCGCTGCGCGAGCTCGCCGGCGCGAAGGCAACGCTCGTGTTCTTCTCGAGCAACGAGTGTCCCGTCGCGCTGGCCTACGAGCAGGAGCTGGCGACCGCGCAGGCCTCGCTCGCCGAGCGCGGCGTCAAGCTGGTCGCGGTCAGCGCGAGCTACGCGGCGTCGCGCGACGCGATCAACCAGCACCGCGTCGCCGCGGCGCTGCCGTATCCGCTGTACCAGGACGCGGGCGGGCGCCTCGCCACCGCGCTCGGTGCCACGCGCACCTCCGAGGTCGTGCTGCTCGGCGGCGATGGGCGGCCGGTCTACCAGGGGCGGATCGACGATCGCGTCACGCCGCTGGTCCGGCGGCCGGCGGCGACCAGCCACGAGCTCACCGAGGCCGTGGACGCGCTGCTCGCCGGGCGCACGATCGCGGTCGAGAGGACCCAGGCGGCAGGCTGCGTGATCTCGCCGCCGCGGCCGGCGGACCGCAGCGCCAAGGTCACGTACGCCGAGGTCGCGCCGCTGCTCGAGCGCTACTGCGTCGGCTGCCACCGCCCGGGCGAGGCCGGGCCGATGTCGCTGGTCGGCTACGACCAGGCGGCGTCGTGGTCGGACACGATCGTCGAGGTGCTGCGCGAGAACCGGATGCCGCCGTCGCGGCTGTCGCCGCCCGATCCGCGGTACGGCGAGTTCCTCGCGTCCCCCGAGCCCAGCGCGGCGGAGATCGACGCGATCGCCGCGTGGGCCGCCGCCGGGTCGCCGGTCGGCAAGGGCGCGCGGGTCGCGGCGCGCACCGCGCCGGCGCAGGCGTGGGCGATCGGCAAGCCCGACCTCGTGGTCGCGATGGCCAAGCCGTTCCGCGTGCCCGCGCGCGGCGTCGTCGAGTACCAGTACTACGACCTGCTGAACTACACCGGCGAGGAGCGCTGGGTCGAGGCGGTCGAGATCCGGCCGAGCGCGCGCACGGCCGTCCACCACGCCAACGTCTACATGACGCAGGCCGACCTCGGCGCGGTCGGCTTCGACTCCGGCGAGCGCTGGGCGTCGTTCGCGCCCGGCCGGCCGCCGACGACGTTCCCGGCCGGCGTCGCCCGGCGCCTGCCCAAGGGCGCCCGGCTGCGGCTCGAGGTCCACTACACGCCCGACGGTGTGGCGCGCGACGACCGCACGACGATCGCGATCCGGTTCGCGCGCACGCCGCCGCGCTACGAGGCCCGCAGCATCCCGCTCGGCTCGCTCAACTTCGCGATCCCGCCGCGCGCCCCGGCCCACGAGGTGACCGCGACGTACACGCTGAAGGCCGACGGCAAGATCGCGTCGTTCACGCCGCACATGCACGACCGCGGCAAGGACTTCCGCTACGAGGCCACCCTGCCCGACGGCACCCAGCGGACGTTGCTGTTCGTGCCGACGTACGACTTCAACTGGCAGTTCGTCTACGTACCCAAGGAGATGGTCGCCCTGCCCAAGGGCACCGTGCTCCGGGCGACGGCGCACTACGACAACAGCCCCGGCAACCCGCGCAACCCCGATCCCGACAAGACGGTGACGTTCGGGCTGCAGACCTTCGAGGAGATGATGTTCGGGTTCATCGACCTGGTCTACGACGAGGACATCAGCTCGCCGAACCTGCGCGCGCTGCGCGACGCCGACCGCGCGTCGTTTCCGCAGGACCGCGGGTTCGCCTCGTGGGCCGAGCTCGCCGCGTGGGGGCGGGCGTACCAGGCGCGACGGATGGCGAAGCCGTAGCGCGCCCGCTGGCCGCGCCACCAGGGCAGCCGGGTCAGCCGGGCGGCAGGACCCGGTGATCGCGGAGCAGCTGCTGGACGCGATCGAGCGGCACGGCCTCGGCGGTGCCGCGCGCGCCGCGCACGGTCTGGGCGCGCAGCAGCGAGTTGATGATCGCCTCCTCGGTGGCGTCGGCCGCGGCCTGGAACACCGGGTTGAGCGTGTCGTCGGCGACCGGCGGCTGGTGCGACGTGGTGAACGCGATCACGAAGTCGCCGGAGCCGTGCTCCATTGCGCTGCCGGCGCGGGCCAGGCCGACCAGCGTGCGGTTCGCGATCCGGACCAGCTGGCGGTGGTCGACCGCCGCGTCGGTGGCGATGACGATCATGATGCTGCCGGCGGCCGGCCGGGCCGGGGCGGTGCCGGGCGCGGGTGCAGGCGCAGGAGTGATCCCGGTGCCGAGCTGGCGCCCGATCGGTGCCCCGGCGATCGTCAGCGTGCCGCCGAAGTTGCTCTGGACCAGGACGCCCACGGTGGTGCCGCCGTCGAGCCGGCGGCTGGCGGTGCCGATGCCGCCCTTCCAGCCGAACGCGGTGGTGCCGCGGCCGGCGCCGACGCTGCCCTCCTCGACCACACCCGGGCGCGCCTCGCGGATCGCGCGCACGACGTCGGCCTCGCTGATCGGCCGGTGGCGGATGTCGTTCAGGAAGCCATCGTTGGTCTCGCCGATCACCGGGTTGACCGAGCGGACGTCCTCGTTGCCGGGCAGGCCGAGCAGGTAGCCGGCGGTCGCGTCCCACGCCTTGCCGACGCACAGCGTGCAGGTGAGGATGATCGGCGACTCGAGCTCGCCGAGCTCGTTGACCTGCAGCGCCCCGGCGAGCTTGCCGAACGCGTTGCCGACGACGATCGCCGCGCGGACCTTGTCGCGGAACAGGTTGCGCTCGTGGGGCAGCACGGCGGTGACGCCGGTGTTGACCGCGGTGCCCCGCGCAACGGTGACGTGGCCGACGCGGACCCCGGGCACGTCGGTGATCGCGTCGAGCGGCCCCGGCATCAGCGTGCCGATCGCGATCCCCCAGTCGCGCAGCCGCGGCCGGGCCGGATCCGCGCGGCCGGGGCGCGGTCCGAAGCCGACCCCCGGGCCGAGGATCCAGACGAGGACCAGGACGAACGCCGCAGACAGGCCAGAGCGCATGCACGCATGCTACCGCGCGGGGCCCGAGGACCGCCGGCGGCGCGGGCGCCGGCCCAAAAACCGCTCGCGGCCTCGGTGTGCGACGCGAAACCGCGGTATGACGTCGGCGCAACCATGCAGCTCACGCCCTGGTACGGCAGCGGACGGTCGCCGTGACGACGGCGCGCAAGCTCGGCCTGTGGTCGGGGGTCGGCATCGTCATCGCCAACATGATCGGCGCCGGTGTCCTGACCACGCCCGGCTTCATGGCGATGGACCTGGCGCCGTCGTACATCCTGCTAGCGTGGCTGGTCGGCGGCGTCGCCGCGCTGTCGGGCGCGCGGGCCTACGCGGCGGTCGCGCAGGCGATCCCGCGCTCGGGCGGCGAGTACCGCTACCTCTCGACCCTGTGGCACCCGCTGCTCGGCTATCTCGCCGGCTGGACCTCGCTGCTGGTCGGGTTCTCGCAGCCGGTCGCGCTCGACGCCCAGCTGGTCGGCTACTACACCGGGACGCTCGGCATCGACGTCAACTGGCGCGTGATCACGGCGGCGGTGATCGTGCTGGTCACCGCGCTCCACGCCTTCGACCTGCGCGCGTCGCGTCGCGGCCAGAACGTGCTGGTCGCGATCAAGCTCACGCTGGTGATCGGCTTCGTCGTCGTCGGTCTGGTCGCGGGCTCGAACGCCTGGCCGACGTGGCGGCCCAAGGCCTCCGAGCTCGGGCTGCCGCTCGGTCCGTTCTTCCAGTCGCTGGTGTTCATCGCGTTCTGCTACAGCGGCTGGAACGCGGCGATCTACGCCAGCGAGGAGTTCGCGGCGCCGCGGCGCGACGTGCCGCGCGCGATGCTGATCGGCTGCGCCGCGGTGATCGTGCTCTACATGCTGGTCAACTGGGTGTTCGTCGCCAACCTGACGCCGGCGCACTACGGCGCGTGGATCGGTGATGACCCGAACCGGATCACGCTGGGCCACGTGCTGATGAAGGATCTGGTCGGCACGACCGGCGCGCGGGTCATGTCGGGGTTCATGATCGTCGCGCTCCTGTCGGCGGCCAGCGCGATGACGATGATCGGCCCGCGGGTCTACGCGGCGATGGCGCGCGACGGCTACCTGCCGCGGATATTCGCCGGCGAGGATGGCCGGCCGCCGGTGTGGTCGGTGCTGCTGCAGGGCGCGCTGGCCCTGGTGGTGGCCATGACCACCAGCTTCATCAACGCGATCTTCACCGTCGGCACCGTGCTGACGCTGATGGCCGCGCTGACCGCGCTCGGCGTGTGGAAGCTCCAGCTCGACCGGCGTCAGGCCGAGAAGCCAGGCGTCCCGGCGCTGATCGCGGCGGCGATCTTCGTCGCGCTGTCGGCGTGGATGCTGTACGCGGCGTTCACCAACCCGCTGCTCAACACGGCCACGTTCCCGGTCGTCGGCAAGATCTCCGCGCCGGTGGTGTGGCTGGTGTTCATCGCCCTGATCACGCTGATCTATGCCGCGTGGTCCGGCTGGGCGCGGCGGCGCGCGGCCTAGCGGCCCGCAAGGGATCACCACCGACACGGGCCCAGGGCCACGTCGCACGCGGCGGGATCGGCACCCGGCACACGGCAGCTGGCGCGCGTCCCGGTGCCGGAGCAACACTTGCAGTAGCACACCTCCACGCGGACTCGCTCTGTGACCACGCCGCCAGCCCGCCCCAAGATCTTCCACATCACCCACGTCGACAACCTCCGCTCGATCGTGGCCGCGGGAGGGCTCCTGTCGGATGCATCGATGGTCCCGCGCGGTGGCCCGCAGGCCGGGATCGGCATGTCGACCATCAAGCAACGACGGCTCGCGCTCCCGGTGACCTGTCACGGCAACGACCACGTCGGCGACTACGTCCCGTTCTACTTCTGCCCACGATCGATCATGCTGTTCGTCATCCACTGCGCGAATAACCCCGACCTCGCCTACCGCGGCGGTCAGGCGCCGATCGTCCACCTGCAGGCCGACCTTCACGCCGTGGTCACCTGGGCTCGCCAGTCCAACCGGCGATGGGCGTTCTCGCTCTCGAACGCTGGCGCGCGGTACGCGAGCTTCCGAGCCAACCCCGCCGAGCTGGATCAGATCGATTGGAGCGCCGTCGACTCCACCGACTTTCGTAGCTCCGCCGTCAAGGAGGCCAAGCAAGCCGAGTTCCTCGTGCACGGCTCGTTCCCCTGGGCCCTCGTCGAGGTC
>DASWRS010000584.1:0-8925 GCA_036403075.1 Kofleriaceae bacterium | reverse complement strand
CTCGACCTCGCGGGCGACCCCGTTGACCGTCAGCTTGATCATCGCTTCGTCTCCTCGGTAGGGCACGCGGCGCCGGTGTCGATCCACGCCTGGACGAGCGCGCCGAGCTCGGCCTGCGTCCCGGGCGCTGGCTCGCGGCCGGCGCCGGGCTGCCATGCCCAGCCGACGAGCGCGTCGTGCGCCATGTGGTCCTGGATCTGCGCGAGGCTGCGGCCGCCGTTGCGCGCCGGATCCTTGATCTGCGTGCAGATCGCCGCGGCCGACTTGCCGAGCCACACCATCTGCGCCGGCGCGAGGTGCCAGTCGGGCGCCCCGGGGACGCGCGCGAGCTCGACGTTGCGATCCTGGTGGCACGTCATGCAGCCCAGCGCCGGGATCCCGCGATCGGCGGTGCCGCGCAGCACCGGCGGATCGTGCAGTGCGCCGGCGTCGCCCTGGCGCGGCGTGTCGTCGGGCGGGTGACAGTTGACGCAGCGCGCGTGGGTCAGCACGCGGCCGGCCTCGACGAACAGCGCCTGCGAGCGCTGCGTGCGATCGGCGATCGACGCGAACTGCGATGGCGGGCGAAGTCCGCCGGGCGGCGGCGCGGCCGATGGCGCGGGCTGGACGGGCGGCGCGGACCGCCCCGAGCAAGCGGCCGCGGCCAGCGCGAGCACGAGCGCGCGCGGCCCGGATCGGAGGCGGACGGCAGGATGATCGGCAGTGGCGACGGGCACCGGCACGGCCGGCATTATGTCACCAGCCCGCGGGCATGGTTCTCGGATCGTGACTTCCTTGCAGAATTCGCCGCCAGCGCGATCCGGCGTTGCGGGCGCCGATCGCGACCGCCTACCGGCGGCCTCCGGACCTAGGAGAGATCGACTGTCGCAGTTCCCGTCGGGCGACGATCCATTCTGGGAAAACGCGATGTGGATATCGCGCGTCACGCGCGCAATCACCGCGATCCCGCCGATCACCAGGCTCCTGCCCTTGTGACGGTCAAGGACGGCGTGAGCTCATCGAGCGTACGCGTGATGCCCTGCGAAAGGCCTACGCGGGCTTTGCCGCCCATGGCTTCTTCAGCTTCGTCCAGAGCGCCCTGGCTTCCGCGATCTCCCGGTCACGAACCACGTCATGCTCGACGATGGTGGCGAGGTCGCACATCTCCATCGCGGCTTCGAACGAGCGCTCCGACGCCATCGGGCCCTCCTGCTTCATCAGCTCCAAGGAGCGACGCTCCGCAGCACGATGCCCCGAGATCCAACGGCGAACGGCATCGCGATCCATATCCGCACCCTAGCATCGTCGACGGGAAGCGGTGCTTTCGCTCGGCTTGAACTATCCGGAGCTTCCGGATCGTTGCCTCCGCACGAGCTGGCGCAGCGCGGGCTGGGTGGCCAGGGGCGCCACGGCCGCCTTGAGGAGCGTCTCCGCAGCACGCTTCACCTGGGCCTCCGTCGGCTCGTGGCCGCCGGGGACCTGGAACACGTTGCGAGCGGCGCTGATCTGGCGGTCCGGATCGAGCGCATCGACGATGGCGTGGCTGATGTTCTTGAGCGTCGTGCCGCCCGTCGCGACCACGCGCTCGATGTCGTCGGGGCCGCACCGCTTGTCGAGTCGCGACAGCCGGCTGGCCAGCGACGACAACGCGTCGCGGTTGGTGCCGCCCATGGCGACGTGCTCGAGGATCGTTCGCATCGGGACGTTCTTCTGCCGTTCCAGTGGCTCCGAGTCGGGGAGCTCAGATTCGGTGACGCCGACGCAGTCCACGATCAGGAAGTGGGTCTTGGCCTGGGCGTCGGGCGTGACGGCCTTCAGCTCGTTCGGGTCGATGATGCGCACGCCGCGCCCCTTCATCTGTTCGAACAGCACGCGGCTCTTGACCGAGCGCATGAACATCACGATCTCGATCGGCCGGATGTCCGTGCCGGTGGCGATCAGGTCCACGGTGACCACGACGCGCGGGTGGTAGCCGGTGCGGAAGTCCTGGATCAGCTCCTTGGGCTTCTTGCCCGAGGTCTTGTACGTGATCTTGGTGCAGAAGTCGTTGCCGCGCCCGAACTCCTCGCGAACGACCTCGACGATGTCCTCGGCGTGGGAGTCGTCCTTCGCAAAAATCAGCGTCTTGGGCACCTCCTTGCGGTCGCGGAAGGTCTCCTTGAGCACCTTGTCGCGGAAGGTGCGGACGATGAGCCGGATCTGATCCTTGGCGACCACGTTGCGATCGAGGTCGCCAGACACGTAGCTCACGGCGTCGTCGGGGGTCTCCCAGCGGACCTTGCGGGTGCGCCGATCGCGAAGGCCGATCATGGTGCCGTCCTCAACCTCGATGGTGGAGCCGCCCTCGGTGATCTTCGTGCGGACCTTGTAGATCTCGAAGTCGACGTTGACGCCGTCGACGACGGCTTGCTCGTGGCCGTACTCCATGACCAAGTTCTTGTGGAAGAAGCCGAACGTGTGCTTCGCAGGCGTCGCAGTCAAGCCGATGAGGAACGCATCGAAGTACTCGAGCACCTGGCGCCATAGCGAATAGATGCTGCGGTGACATTCGTCAATGAAGATGACGTCGAAGTACTCGGGTGGAATCGTCGGGTTGAATGCGACCGGGATCGGCTCCCTGGTGAGCGAATCGGGGGCGTCGAGCTGCGCCTCATCCCCCTCGGGTTCTTCGAACGCCTGATCGCCCTTCAGCATCGAGAACAGGCGCTGGATGGTCGTGATGACCACGCGCGAGGCAGCGTCGATGGTGTTCGAGGTCAGACGCTGGACGTTGTACAGCTCGGTGAACTTGCGATGATCGTCGGGCGTCTCGAAGTTCTGGAACTCCTTCTCCGCCTGCTCGCCGAGGTTGCTGCGATCGACCAGGAACAGCACGCGGCGGGCACCGCCGAGCTTGATCAGCCGGTAGATCTCGGCGACCGACGTCAGCGTCTTGCCGGAGCCGGTCGCCATCTGGAGCAGCGCGCGCGGCCTGTCCTGGCGCATCGACGCTTCCAGGTTCGTGATCGCCTGGATCTGGTTGGGGTAGAGCCCGCCCGGCTCGAGCGCGGGCATGGCTCGCAAGCGCGCGCGAAGCGACGATGGCTTGGTGTCGTCGGCGGCGGTGTACGCGCCGTTGTCCTTCACCCAGGCGTCGAGGGTCGGGGCCGAGAGCCACTCGGCCAGCGTCTCCGGTCGATGGAGATGGAAGACGAATCGGCTGCGCGGCTCGGGATCGAGCAGGTTGGTGAACTTCGTCACGCCGCCGGTGCTGAGGTAAAGAAACGGCAGCGGCGTGATCGGCGGGTTGAGGCCGTCTGGCAGCCCGTGGGCATACTTGGTCGATTGCGGCTCGACGCCGATCAGGGTGTGCCCGGGCGCCTTGGCCTCCAGCACGCCGATGGCCTTGCCGTCCACGAAGAGCAGGTAGTCCGCGTAGCCATGCCCGTGCTTGAGCTTGAACTCGCGCACCGCGACACCCTGCGCCATCGACAGGTTCATCTCCTCGCGGTTCTGCACGACCCAGCCCGCTGCCTCAAGCGCCACGTCGATCTCGATGCGAGCTTCGGTTTCGCGGCCACCAGCCCCCGGAGGCGGGGTCATGGCGCACCACCTTGCCAGGTAGCTGACGTTCGCCGTCGCGACGATGAACGGAGGTCAAGTTCACCAAGGTTGCTCTCGACTCCACCGCCGTGACGAAGCTCCACGATCCGAATCTACCGCGGCTCCGAGGTCCCACGCGCGCCTGGGCAACCTCGCCGCCGAAGGGGCGTTTACCCAGGGTTTCCGACGTTTGCAGCGCTCGCGACCGGGCGCTGGGTATGACAAGATCGCAGGCGTGGCCGGCGATCAGCCCGGCATGAGACAAGAATCGGCCCATGGCCCGCGCGCAACCTCGGTTCGAGTTCGGCTCTCTGCCCAGGGATCCAGATCGGGACGCTGCGCTCGTCGAGGTTCGCGATCCTGAACACCAGCGCGACCAGATCGTCCTGTCCGTCGATCTCACGCGCAAGCTCGACCGGACGATCGCCGAGTATCGCAACCGCGACGCGCTCGCGAAGCACGGCCTCGTGCCGCGCAGCCGGCTTCTGTTCGTCGGCCCGCCTGGCTGCGGCAAGACGCTCGCCGCCGAGGTGCTCGCCGCCGAGCTTGCACTGCCGCAGGTCTACGCGCGGTTCGACGGCATCGTGTCCTCGTTCCTGGGTGAAACGGCGACGAACCTCCGCCGTGTGTTCAGCTACGCTGCGAAGGCCCCCTCGTTGCTGTTCTTCGACGAGTTCGACACGATCGGCAAGCGCCGCGATGACGATCACGAGGTTGGCGAGCTGAAGCGCGTGGTCGGCAGCTTCCTCCAGATCCTCGATTCTTACCCGCGCGATCGGCTCGTGGTCGCTGCGACGAACCACGACGGGCTGCTCGACGAGGCCCTGTGGCGGCGGTTCGACGACGTCCTGGTGTTCCCACGCCCCACGGTGCCGCAGCTGGTCGAGCTGGTCACGATGAGGCTGCGCGGCGTGCGCAAGTCCGGCGTCGATGTTCAGGCGCTCGCGAACGAGATGCAGGGATTCACGTTCGCCGACGCCGAGCGTGTGTGTATCGAGGCGATCAAGGCGATGGTCCTGGCCGGGGCCAAGGAGCTCCAGGGGGATCTGTTACGGGCCGAGCTCGTGGAGCAACGGGCGCGCCTCCGCGACGTGCGCACTGTCATAGCCTCGGAGTAACATCGCCGTGGGTTTCGGATGGCCGACGGTGACCAGTACCCGCTGCTTCGATTGGGCGCCCCGCGCGAGCTGCCGCGCAAGAAGGTGAAGCCCAGGTTCCCGCGTCCGCCCACCCGGAACGTGGTTGCGCATGGCCGCGCGTTGCTCGCTGGCGCCGAAGCCGCACGACAACGGGTCACTTCTGCGGTCGCGATCTCACGCGACCTCGCGACGGATGTTCCCTACGTCCGGATCCAACCCGAGCTGAAGCATGTCGTTTCCGATGCCGACCTCGAACGCCTCGGGCTCGTGCCGGTGATGCACCGCCAGGACCACGTGATCGCCGCCTACGCGACGGACAACCAGTTCGGCGCACTACGAAAGAAGGTCGGCGAGTACCAACAGCAGACCGCGAAGCACGACATGCTGTCGCGCATCGCGAGTCTCGGGCCGTGGACCCGCGCTGACCGTTCGTCGCCCAGGATCATCGAGCTGACGATCGAGCGACACGAGGCGTACACCGTCGATCTCATGTTTCTGCCGATGGACGCCGCGCGTGTCGCACCCCATGCGCGGAGCGCTGTCACCCGGTTCGTACAAGCGCACGGCGGCAAGGTGCTCGATCAGATGCGGTCGACACGGTTCGAAGCCCTGCGCGTTCGCCTCGGCGGACAGGCGCTCGATCTCCTGCTCGACCACCGAGACGATGTGGCGCTCGTCGACCTCCCGCCCAAGGCCCAGGTATCGGTGCCGGCGATCGTGACCTTCTCGATCGACGATGTACCCGAGGCGACGGCGCCGGGCGACTCGGCACCAGCGATCTGCATCATCGATTCGGGAATTGTTGAAGGTCACCCGCTACTCGCGCACTCGATGGTGAGCGCGCGCTCGAAGACGTATCCAGCCACGCTCGGCCATCCGGTTCCAGCAGCTGGAACGCAGGCCGCGCGTCACGGCACCGGCGTCGCCGGCGTCACCCTGTATGGCGACATCGCCCGCTGTGTCACGTCCAAGACCTTCGAACCTGCGGCGTCGATCATCAACGCACGGATCCTCGATGACAACGTCGAGCTCGATCCCGATCGGATGCCGTTCGTCCGCGAGATCGTCGAGGATCTCGCTGGTGGCTGCCGCATCTTCAACCTCTCGTTCGGGCTGGAGCCAAGCACCACCGCGCTGTCGCCGTATGCGTCGGATCTCGATGCCCTCGCGCGCGAGCACGACGCGATCTTCGTAGTCTCCGCCGGCAATCTTCACCCGCGCTGGCAGTATCCCGATCCTGCCAAACTGCCTCCTCACCCCGAGTACCTACTCGAGGACGGGCGTGCCGTTCTCCAACCCGCCGAGGCACTGAATGCACTGACCGTGGGCAGCATCTCGACAGGCAACGAACCCTATCCCGCTACGCCGACAATCCGCGGGGCCGCCGGCAAACGTTGTCCTTCGCCGTTCACGCGGTCCGGAGCGCTGCGCAACGTGCTCAAGCCCGATCTCGTCGAAGAGGGCGGCGACCTCGCGATCGACGCGCAGCTCGGCTGGTCCTCGTCCAACGCAGGACTCCGCATTCCGACCACCGGCCCCGAATTCGCGCGCGGCAAGCTGTTCACGTATACGGAAGGCACCAGCATCGCGGCGCCGAAGATCGCCCATCTCGCCGCGCGCGTTCTTGGCGGAATGGCAGACGCCTCGGCGAACTTGGTCCGCGCGCTGCTCGTGAACTCGGCGAGCCTCCCGGAGGGTGCGCAGTCGTACCCGAAGGCAGTCGCGATGAAGCTGTGCGGGTTCGGCGTTCCCGACCTCGATCGAACGCTGTACTGCACCGACCGGCGAGCCACGCTCTACTTCGCCGGCGAGATCGCTGTCGATGCGGTGCTGTTGTTCGACATCCCCGTACCGCCCGAGCTGAGCGACAGCCGGGGGCGCAAGCGGATCACCGTGACGGTCGCGTACGATCCGCCGGTCTCCGCGCTGGAACAAGTGCGGCCCACCGGGATCAATCTCACCTGGAAGGTCGCCAAGGCGAACATCGCCGAGAGCATGATCATGTCCGAGCTGGTCGCGGTTGCCGAGCGTGAATTGAACAGCACCAGCGCCGGCGAGGCATCGCCGAAGAGGACCAAGAAGAAGGTATTCGAAACGGGCACCCTCCCGCGGCGCCTCCAGCTGCGGGGCACCGTCCAGAAGAACATCTTCGAGTGGACAAACAAGGTCCCGGGTGACACCTGGCGACTGGCGCTGACCGCCAAGGCGACACGCGCGGTTCACGCCAATGAGAAGCAGCGCTTCGCGGTCGCCGTCACCGTGGAGCACGCTGCGAACGAAATCGCCGTCTACCACGCGATCCGCGCGCGCCTCCCGGCGGGCCGCGTTCGCGTCCGAGTACCGGTTTCGGGTTAACTAACTACCTCGCCGCCTGGAAGGTGGTGCTCCAGGTGGGATTTCGCCCCGCACCGGGAAGAAGAAGACTGCCAGCGGAGGGCGTCACAACTGGCCAGTATCACGACGAGTTTCTTGTGCGGATCACCACCTTCGAACTGGCGAGCTTCCGCTTGGAACGGCTACCAGCGGTGGCGCCAGAGCAGGTCGGCGCCGTAGTAGCCGCGGTCGCCGCCGGTGCCTTCGAGCAGCAGCCGGTCGCCGATCCGGAGCTGGAGCTGGACGTCGCCGGTGTTCTCGTCGGTGCGCGGCTGGAGGCGCTGGCGGTAGGCGAGGAACAGCCGCTGCGATAGCCACTTGCCGACGGTGCAGGAGCCGCTGGTCGCGGTGGTCGCGGACGGGGCCGGCTCGCACGACAGGGCATCGACCTGGACCGGCAGGACCTTGCTGATCTGGCGGCCGAGCTTGCCGGAGACCAGCCGCGTGCCGGCGCCCGCGACCGCGTCGCGGGTCTGGCTGCCGGGGTCGCCGGCCGGGTCGCCGCCGAGCAAGAAGCCGAACAGCTGGTCGTAGGTGTAGCCGCCCGGGTCGCTCGTGAGCTGCGGCCGCTCGGGGCGGCTGGCGCGGCCGCTGAGCTGGACGTCGAGCGTGAGGTCGGGGAACTGGTGGGTCATCTGGACGTCGAGCAGCGGATCGGTGGTGCCGTCGAACTCGAGGTTGCTCGCGCCGACCTGGTAGCGGCGGCCGAGCAGGTCGACGTCGGCGCTCGCGATCTCGATCCGGCCGCGCACGCCGATGCTGTCGCCGATCGAGACCTCGAGGTGGTCGCTGCGCAGCGTGCCGCGGACGCCGACACCCTCGGCGAGCTCGCGCGCGACGAACTGGGTCGCGCCGAGCTCGACATCGGCGACCAGCCATGGGTGCGCCGGCACGCGCGGGCCGGGCGGCGAGGCGACCGCCGGCGTGCCCGCGATCACCAGGTCGGACGGCACGGTGGCGTCGAGCAGCGGCGTGCCGGCGTGCTCGGGCAGCGTGATCGAGGCGCCGCTGGTGACGGTGACGGCGCCTCGCAGCTGGTGCGCCTCGCGATGCAGGCGGGCCGTGACCTCGGCGGTGATGCGCGGCCGCAGCGCCGAGATCGGCGATACGTCGCGGAGTTGGAGCCGCGCCGTGGCCGTCGTGAGATCGGCCGGCGCCTTGGCGACCAGATCGATCGTGCCGCGGCCGAGCTGGCCGTGGACCTCGGCGTCGATCGTGCGGCCGTCGCTCGTGACACGGGCGCTGGCGCCGCGCAAGGTGCCGATCGCCGAGGCCAGCGGCAACGCGCCCCCGGTGATCCGGATGTCGCCGGTGATGCGCCCGGCGGGGTCGCGCGCGAGCTCGCCATCGACGAGGCCGGCCGCGGAGACCAGCGCGCCGGGGAGAAACATCGCGATCGGCGCGAGATCGAAGCGCGTGACCCGCGCGGATCCGGTCGCCGCGGCGAGCGCGTCGCGGCGACCGGCGGCCGCGGCGTGGATCTCGCCGCCGGCGGGATCGCCGTCGATGCGCTCGCGGCCGTCGAGCGTCACGGTCCCGCGCGTGCCGTCCCAGGTGCCCGAGAGCTCGAGCGCCGCGATCGCCGGCGCCGGGCGGCCGCCGAGCAACGGGGCGACGGCGAGATCGCGCAGCGCGAGCCGCAGTGCGGGGACCGTGGGCGCGCCGACGGTGCCGCGGATCGTCGCGCGGCCCTCGACCATCCCGGCGACGAGCTCGCGGCGGCCGACGAGCGCCAGGACCGCCGGTGCGGGGGTCGGCGGCAGGATCCAGGTCGCGGTGACCGGCGCGTCGAGGATCGCCGCGGGCTGGTCGATCCAGCCATCGAGCGTCACCGGCACGTCGGCGTCGAGCG
>DASWRS010000583.1:0-2763 GCA_036403075.1 Kofleriaceae bacterium | reverse complement strand
TCGCGGCGCGTGCCCTCGGTCAGCTCGGTGTCGATCCAGCCCGGCAGCACGGCGTTGACCTGGATGTGGTCGCGCGCCCACGCCGACGCGCACGCCTTGGTCAGCTGGACGATGCCGCCCTTGCTCGCCGCGTAGACCGGGCTGAAGCTCGTGGCCAGGATCGACATGATCGAGCCGACGTTGATGACCTTGCCGCCGCCGGCGTGCTTCAGCAGCGGATATGCGGCGTGCGAGCACAGGTACGCGCTGGTCAGGTTGGTATCGAGCACGCGGTGCCACTCGGCGAGCGACAGTTCCTGCGGCGGCTTGCGGATGTTGATGCCGGCGTTGTTGATCAGGATATCGAGCCGCCCGCACCGGGCCTGGGTCTCGGCGATCAGCGCCGCCACCGAGGCCTCATCGGTCACGTCGACCTCGATGGCGAGCGCCGCGCCGGCGGCGAGCTGCTCGAGCTCGGCGACCGCGCGCAGCGACTTGTCGCGGTTGCGGCCGGCGACCACCACGCGTGCGCCGGCACTCGCCAAGCCGCGCGCCATGCCGAGCCCGATGCCGCCGTTGCCGCCCGTCACGATCGCGACTTTGCCTGAGAGGTCGAACATCGGCGCCGACGCTACCACCGATGTCGGCTCCGCTTCGCGCGGGTCGCTACCGGACCTGCTGCTGCTCGATGAACCCGGCGATCGCGGCGGCAAAATCCGCGGCGTCGGCCTCGCGCACCGTGCAGCGCGTCAGGTGCCGGCGGTAGCGCTCGGCCACCTCGGCCGGGTGATACGGATCGATCCCCGGCACCAGCAGCGTCGGCGCCGTGATCGCCGCCAGCTCGGCCGCCGTCGCGAACGGCTGCGCGCCCGAGGCGAAAAACCGCGTTGTCGCCGCCACGCTGGCCGGGTCATACGTCGCGGCCACCGCGCGGGCCCGCTCTCGGATTGGCGGCGACAGCGCATCGAACAGCGGCAGCAGCACCTCCACGCCCTCGGCGACCGCGCGGCTGCCGGCCGCATCCATCGCGGCCATCGCCGCCTGCTGCGCC
This sequence comes from Kofleriaceae bacterium, assembly GCA_036403075.1. Lineage (GTDB taxonomy): Bacteria > Myxococcota_A > Polyangia > Haliangiales > Haliangiaceae > JABFXX01. The sequence goes on along the minus strand of DASWRS010000583.1, from coordinate 1,733 downwards.
GCCGTGAGCCCGACATCGGCGCCGGCGTACGCCGGATGCAGCACCACCAGCGCGGCGGTCACCCCGGGGTGCCGCAGCGCCACGCGGACCGCGCAGCCGGCCCCGGCCGAGACCCCGCCGATCACCGCGCGCGCGAGCCCCAGCTTCGAGAGCCACGCCGCGACGTCGTCGGCGAGCTGGTCCCAGGTCAGCGTCCCTGCGAACCTCGAGCGGCCGCTCGCCCGCAGGTCCGGCGTGATCAGCCGGAAGCGCTGCGCCAGCGGCGCCGCAAACCCCTGGCACGCCCGGTGGTTCGCCAGCCCGCCGTGCAGCAGCACCACCGGAAGTCCCTCGCCGCTCTGCACGGCGAACAGCCTCGCGCCGTCGTGCTCCAGCCAGATCTCCTCGAGGCCAGGTTCGTGGGTCGTGTCGGACGTGTCGGTCATCTCGTGCTCCCTTGGCAATGCGCGGCGCCGCCGTGGACCGGCGCCGACGCGAGCGCGCCGGTGGCCGGCGCAGACAGGCACCGGCTCGCAGCCGCCGGCGCCGAAAACGAACACGCCAGCCGACAGGGCTGGCGCTCACCATTGAATATCACATGGCGACGCACCGCGGCAACGCCGGTGCAGCCTGGCGACTCGCACCGCTGCCGGGCGGGCCGCCATCAGCGCAGATATCTCCACAAGACGTCACTGTGCAGCCGGCGCGGTGACGCACGACGCTACTGGTCGGCAGCGGCCCGCGCAGGATGCACAGCGTGGGATGGCACGTGGGCCGACGTGGCGACGCTTCAGGAGCTCCTGGCCGCCAACGCGGCCATCACATCCTTCGCGGACGTCACCGTGGCCTGCCGCGCGAACACCTTGGACATCAGCACGCGGTGGACTTCGGGGTCGCGGTCCGTGCAGCAGTCCTCGACGACCACGAGCCGGTAATCCGCGTCGGCCGCATGGCGCAGCGTCGACAGCACCACCCCGCTGGTCGCGATCCCCGCCAGCACGAGAGTCTCGATGTTGCCGGCGCGCAGCACCATGTCGAGATCGGTGCCGGCGAACGCGCCGACGCGGTGCTTGGTGACGATCACATCTCCGCCGCGCGGCGCGATCGCGCCGTGCACCTGCGCACCCGCGTCCGTCGGGGCGAACCGGCCGGTCGAGCGCAGCTGCGTGAACGAGCTGTTGCGATCGCTCACCTCGGGATAGCCCTCCCGGAAGCCGACCACGACGTAGATCACCCGCATCCCGCGGGTGCGGGCGGCCTCGATGACCTCCGCGGTGCGGGCGAGCAGCGCGTCCTTGTCGGCGGCATACCCGTCGACGATCCAGACCTGGAAGTCCATCACCAGCAGGGCGGAGCGGGCGGGATCGAGCGCAAGCACGGTGTCCGTCATGGCCGGCATTGAAGCTCGTACCGGCGCTGCCGTCCACCCTCGCAAGCGCCGCGCTCGGCAGACGCCGCGGCTCCCCATCGTCGTCTCGCAGCCGTCGCACTCCACTGGCCGGGGCGTTCGAGGTCGTCCAGAAGACCATCGAGCGGGTCAAGGACGTATCCTCGAAGCCGACGAGCCCCGATTTCGGGAGAACACCCTCCGGCTTGTGACTGGCGCGCGTAGGCTGACCAGGCTGCATCGGACGCCCCACTCACAACCCAGTGCCCTGCGCCAACACTCCATTTTTGGATTTACATCCTTTTTCGGATTCCGGATGAAGAGAAGATGACAAGAAAAGCCTCGAGCTCGCGGTGCAGCTCAACAA
>DASWRS010000582.1:0-4074 GCA_036403075.1 Kofleriaceae bacterium | reverse complement strand
GCACGGGGCTGGGGCTGGCGGTGGCGCACGGCATCGTGACCCAGCACGGCGGACAGATCGACGTCGCGAGCGAGCTCGGCAAGGGCTCGACGTTCACGGTGTTCCTGCCGCGGGCGCGAGGCGCGTCGCCGCGCAGCATCGCCGCGGTGGCGCGGCCGGTGGCGGCGCTGGCGCGCGAGACCCTGCTGGTGGTCGAGGACGAGGCGGCGGTGCGGCGCGCGGTCCAGCGCAACCTCGAGCGGCTCGGCTACCGCGTGGTCGCGGCGCACGACGGCGAGGAGGCGCTCAGGCTCGCCGGGTCGCTCGACGGGGTCGACCTGGTGCTGACCGACGTCGTGATGCCGGGGATCGATGGCCCCGAGCTGGCGTGCCAGCTGCGCGAGAAGTGGACCGGGCTGCCGGTCCTGTTCGTCACCGGCTACAGCGCCGACCGGCTGGCGCGCTCGGGGGCGATCGGGCCGCACGACCGCGTGCTCGAGAAGCCCTACCAGCTCGCCGAGCTGACCCGCACGATCCGCCAGATGCTCGAAGCCCGCGCGTCGCGCGACGCCGCGCTCAGCGCCTGATCGCTCGTCGAGGACCCCGGGCATACCCGTCCGCGGCCGGCGCGCGGCCGAACCGACGATCGGATCGATCGCCCGTGGCGGTCGCCGTGTCATGCAAGGTACTCGCGATTCCGACACAGCGCTCACCAGGGAGCCATGGCCGGCCGCCAGGCGGGTCGAACCCGTGGAGGACGACGCACGACACCGCGACAATCTCGCTCGCATGGCCACCGACAGCTTGCGGCCGGCCGGGCTGGCGGTCGGCGTGCTGTTCATCCTGTTCGCGGCCTACAGCCCGTTCACGTTTCCGCCGGGGACGCGCGTACCGCTGCTGATCTACGACTTCGTGCTCGTCGTGACCGGCTTCGTGATCTATGCGGTGTGTCGCCGGATCACACTGTCGGCGTCGCGCGCTTACCTCACTTCCGCGCTCCTGTCGGTGAGCATCCTCGGCAACATCCTGCTGGCGGCGCTCCTGGGCGCGAACCCGGCGTTCACGTTCTCCGCCTCGATCCTGCTGATCGCGTCGATGGGGACGATCCTGTCGCCGGTCTGGGCCGGCGCGACCGCGGCGGTCGAGATCGCGGGATGGGCGGTGGTCGCCGAGCTCGTGCTGCCGCAGTCGCAGTTCGAGCTCAACGTGTACGTGATGTCGAGCGGCCTGGCGGTGGCGGTGCTGGTCCATGCCAGCCGGCACGCCGCGACGACGCGGATCCTCGCGCTGCGCGCTGGCGACGCCCGGCGCGAGCTGGCGCTGCAGCGCGCGCTGGCCGAGGCCGACGAGGCCCGGCGCGGGCTCGATCGCAAGGTCGAGGACCGGACCGCGGCGCTGCGCACCGAGCTCGAGGAGCGGACGCGGCTCGAGGCGCAGCTGCGCCACGCCCAGAAGCTCGAGGCGGTCGGCCGGCTCGCGGGCGGGATCGCGCACGACTTCAACAACCTGCTCACGGTGATCCGGATGAGCCACACCACGCTGGCCGAGGCCGACACGCCCCCCGACGAGGCGCGCGACGCGCTGCGCGACGCCAGCGACGCCACCGATCGTGCCGCCGGGCTGACCCACGACCTGCTGGCGTTCGCGCGCAAGCAGACCCTGCAGCGCGCTCTGGTCGGGGTCATCGACATCCTCGGGGCGGTCGAGCGCATGGTCCGGCGGGTCGCCGAGGCCAGCATCCGGCTCGAGGTCAACGTCCTGCCCGACATCGGCGACGTCCTGGCCGATCGCCACCAGATCGAGCAGGTGCTGCTGAACCTGGCGATCAACGCGTGCGACGCGATGGGCAACCGCGGCACGCTGTCGGTGACCGCCGACACGGTCGAGCTCACCGACGGCGATGCGGCGCACCACCGGGTCCAGCCGGGGACCTACGTCCGGATCGAGGTCACCGACACCGGGACCGGGATGGACGAGGCGACCCAGCGCTCGGTGTTCGAGCCGTTCTTCACGACCAAGGAGGTCGGGCGGGGCACGGGGCTGGGACTGGCGGTGGCGCACGGGATCGTGACCCAGCACGGCGGACAGATCTATGTCGAGAGCGAGCTCGGCAAGGGCTCGACGTTCACGGTGTTCCTGCCGCGGGCGCGGGGCGTGTCGACCCGCAACACGGTGATCGCGGCCCGGCCGGTGGCGGCGCCGGCGCGCGAGACCCTGCTGGTGGTCGAGGACGAGGCGGCGGTGCGGCGCGCGGTCCAGCGCAACCTCGAGCGGCTCGGCTACCGCGTGCTCGCCGCGTGCGACGGCGAGGACGCGCTCAGGCAAGCCGGGTCGCTCGCCGGGGTCGACCTGCTGCTGACCGACGTGGTGATGCCGGGGATCGACGGCCCCGAGCTGGCGTGCCAGCTGCGCGAGAAGTGGACCGGGCTGCCGGTCCTGTTCGTCACCGGCTACAGCGCCGACCGGCTGGCGCGCTCGGGGGCGATCGGCCCGCAGGACCGCGTGCTCGAGAAGCCGTACCAGGCGGTCGATCTCGCGCGCACGATCCGCCAGATGCTCGAAGCCCGGATCTCGCCGGTCGCGGCCTAGCGTCACGCACCTTCGTCGGCGGCCAGGTCGGACGGGCGCTCGACCGCGGCCATCCGCATCGTGGGCAGCGCGAACGCATCGGGCGCGTCCAGCGACACCAGATCGACGTCCTGGGGGGGCAGCGGCAGCCGGAGCTCGAACGTCGCACCGTGGCCGACGCCGTCGCTCGACGCGCGGATCGAACCGTCGTGGAGCTCGATCAGCCGCCGCGCCAGCGCGAAGCCGAGCCGGAGCTGGCCGGCGCCGGGCTCGTCGTCGGTGTCGGCCACGCACATCTCGAAGATCCGCGACAGCACCGCCGGGGCGAAGCCGCGGCCCGGATAGGCGATCCGGATCACCGCGTCGCCGGCGGAGATCGCCGAGGTGATCACGAGCTCGCTGCCCTCGCGGGTCGATCGCAGGGCGTGGTCGATCACCGCGGTGATCGCCTGGTGCAACCGGACCGGGTCGCCGAGCACCAGCAGCGGGGCCGTCGGATCGGTGTCGAGCCGCACGGTCAGCTTGCGCGAGGTCACGAGCTTCGCGCAGTCGTCGAGCGCCAGGCGCGCGAGCTCGGTCAGGTTGACGGTCTCGGGGCTGACCGCGATCTGGCCGGCCGCCAGCTTGGCCACGTCGATCAGGCCCTCGACCAGGCGGGTCACGTGGAGCAGCCAGTGCTCGATCATCCCGTAGATCCGCTCGCCGCGGTCCGCGTTGGGGTGCTCGCGGAGCAGGTCGAACGCCACGCGCAGCGTGTGCAGCGGGTTGATCAGCTCGTTGCCGATCAGCGCGGCGAGCTCGTGCTGCCGGCGGTCGCCCTCGCCGAGCCGCTGGAGCTTCTCGTCGAGCAGGTCGGACTCGAACCGCTTGCGCTGCTCGTGGAGCTCGTGGTCGTGCAGCCGGGACTGCGACTCGCGGAGCTCGAGCGCCTGCTGGCGCAGCGCGCGGGTGCGCTCCTGGAGCTTGAGGAACACCCTGACCTTGGCGCGCAGCACCTCGGGGCGGATCGGCTTCATCAGGAAGTCGAAGCCGCCGGCCTCGTAGGCCTCGTCGATCGCGTCGTCCTGCCACGCCATCGCGGTCACGAAGATGATCGGCGTGCCGCGGTTGCGCGCGCGCGCACGGATCAGCCGCGCGGTCTCGATCCCGGTCATCCCCGGCATCGCGACGTCGAGCAGGATCAGGGCGAAGTCCTGATCGAGCAGCCGGGCCAGCGCCGCTCTCCCCGAGGCGGCAGTGACCAGCTTGCGGCCGAGCGGCGCGAGCGCTGCCTCGACCGCGATCAGGTTGGCCGGCGTGTCGTCGACCACGAGGATGTCGTCGCCGACCCCGATGTCAAGCGCCTCGTCATCGGGCTGCGTGCGGACGCGCTCGGCCGCTCCGGCATGCCGGCCGGGATCCGGGACGGGCGGCGGGGGCGGCAACGAGGGAACGTGCCGCAATTCGTGGGCGTGCGGTGCCATGGCATCGCACGGGGGTGCACCCGGTGCGCCAAGTTCGTAGACGCCGCGGCAACGTGTGACGATG
>DASWRS010000581.1:0-6322 GCA_036403075.1 Kofleriaceae bacterium | reverse complement strand
AACGTCTGTGCGATCGCGCCATCCCAGCGAACGACAGCCAGGACCGTCGAGCCGTCGTGGCAAGCCGGATCGGGCAGCATCGTCACCGCAGCTGCCGCGATGCCCTGCCCGGCCGGCCAAATGTCCTCGCCTCCATTCTTCGATGGGTCCCAGGCGATGGGGCCGCCCGGTGACTCGTCGATTGCCTGCGCGGTGCCTCCGATCCGGGGTCCAGGATCGAGCGCGCAGGCAAACAGGTTGACAGAAAGTAGACTCGCAAGAAGCGCAATCGAGAGTTTCATTGGCAGGCCTTTCGTGGATTCTCCTGCGTACTACGTCAACCGCGATCGCCCCGCATCCCCTCGCGACGGCTTGACGGGTGATTTGACGGGTTCGAGCAAAGATTCGCTTGACCCGTCAAATCGACCTCGCACCGTGCGACGGCGCTGGGCACCAGATTGACTCTCTGCCGGAGGTATGTCTCCGGGTCGGAGACGTATCTCGGACCTGCTCGGTCTCCCCCGCAGGACGAGGGCGGCCCGGGAAGTCAGGACGCGCGCCACCCGGCCGAGCCATGATGGCGGGCGTGCGCCGCGGTCACTGACAGGCGAAGTCCGAGCCGCAGCGAACGATCTTGCTGATCGGCAAGGCGCCGCCCTCGTCGAGACGGAGCTCTGCGTCCCCGAGGCCGCGGATCTGTTGGGCGGTCAGCGACGCCTTCTTGGTCTGGACCGATCAGTTCGCGCCGGTGGTGAGCACCTGACCGTCGATCACCGGCGCCCGCGTGGCGAGGAACTGCGCGCTCGCGCTGTCGATGACTCCCGCGTAGCGCTTCACGACGTCGAGGTAGGTGGGGTCGAAGGTGATCTGGCCATCGACGTTCGGATGCGGCGGGTTGACCGGCCCGCCCGCCGCAGTACCCGTGCTGCCGGTATTGAAGTCGAGGTTGTTGAGGGTTCGCGTTGCGGTGATGTTGCTCAACGCCGCGCGCCAGTCCGCGCCATCAGGTCCGATGTCGATCCGGAAGATGCGACCCATCGTGGTTCGATTCCACACCACGAATGCCAGGAACGTCGCCTGGGTATGTTCGAGGCGATCGGGCCCGGACCGGGTCAGCACCTGCACGCTCGTGATCCCCATCCCGCCTGGCCAGATGTTGTTGCCGTCGTTGGGCAGGCCATAGCAGTTCTTGCCGGGGACCCATTGGCACGAGGTGCTGACCTGGGGCAACACCGGCACGAGCGAGATCGCCTCGTCGGCGGTGGCGATCTCTGGTTCCGAACCGGCCGCACAGCTGGCGGTGACGAGGAGAACGAGGGCGACAACAGCTTTCATGACTTCCTCTGGGACAAAAGAGTTGCGGATGTTATTCGAAAACGATGACGTCGCGGACCCAATCTGCTCGATGATTGCCGAGCCATTGCTGGCGCGCGTCACGTAGCGCGACCGCGACCGAGATGTCGGCGCGGACCTTGCCGCGGACCGCGTCGAAGAACTGGCCGGCCTCGGCATCGGGAATCGGCGCGGCGGACGCGATGACAGCGCGTGCCCCGGCGAGCACGAATGCGGCCGGGAGGCTCCAGGTCTCGTGCCAGATCGGCGCGGCGCTGGACGCGCGACACGCGGCCAACACGATCAGCGGACTCGCGGTGAACCGCGCCTTGCGCACGTCCGCCGTGGTGAGCGCAAACCGACCGTCGGGTTCGGGCGAAAGCGCCAGAAATGATGCATCGGGAAGCGCCACGTCCACGAGGCCGTGCGCATGGATCGTCACCTCGCCGGCTCCGCTGATCGCGGCGAGCACCCGCGAGGGGGTCGCGGAGGCACCCGACAGCATCTCGCCCGAGGTCGACCACGTCGGCAGCCGGGGAAGCTCGAGCGCCGCGGGCGGCTGGACGTTGCCGACAACGAGGGACGGTCCGCTCTGCGGTGTCACCGGCCTCCCCCGACGCGAAACGTAGCGCCACGCGAGCGCATCGCCGAGCAACCGTGACATCCCCTGGATCGGCGGGCGTGCGATCACATCGACGACGTCACACCGCGACAGTGCTGTCGAGATCTCCGCCGGCACGAGAGTGGTGGGGTCGAGCGCGACCGTCTTGCGCGCCTCGTCGTGGTGCACGATGGTCTTGCTGTCGACGCCGCGAGCGACGAACGTGCGCTGCTGATCTTCGATCGCGACCCCCAGCACGCAGCGCTCGGCTGCGGTCACGCCCTGCTCCTTCGCGAGAAGTTCCAGGGCGGCACGCCCATCACCGCGATGCGCAGCTGCCGCGACCAGCACCGAATAGCTCCAGCCTGCGGCCTTGCGAGCGCGCGTGACCGTGGGCATTGCCTCAGCGGTCCTGATCGCACTGCGGAGCAAGGCGTCTCCTGCCGCCGGATCTCGATCGATCAGCAGTCGCCCCTCGGCATGATCGAGCATGACCTGGTCGGCCGGTGCCGCATCCGGCAGCTTGCGAGCCCTTGCGATCTCGAAGCGCAGCGCTGCGACTTGGTCCGGACCATCGCCGAACCTGGCGAGCTCGGATCGCGCAAACAGGTGATTGACCTCCTGGAGGGCCTCTTGGGGCTTCGCGCACGCCGGACCGGTGAGCTCGCGGCGCGCGTCCTCGAACCGGAGCTGATTGATCAGCAGCATCGCGCGGAGATCGTGGCCCCACGCCTCCGTGAGGCAGCGATAGTCGGTCGCGCCTTCCGGATACCCCCTGACGAGCTCGTCGATGTAGGCACTCACTAGCGGCAAGCCGGATGCTCCGATCTCGTCGCCAAGCGACGCGAGCTGCGCGAGCTGGCTCAGCAGCCAGTTCTGGAGCACCCACTCGCCGGCCTGGCGCGACCTCGTCCACGCCGCCGACAGCACCGCGCGCGCCTCCGGAAGCCGCTGCCACCGGATGTAGAGGTCGCCGAGCAGCTTGCTGATCGTGATGCAGCGGAACGCCGGCGCCGTTGGGGTGCAGCGCTGCTTGGCCTGGAGCAGGATCGCCTCGGCGCGCGTCAGGTCCTCCTGGTTGATCGCGAGCTGGGCCTGGTGCTGGAGCCCCAGGATCTGCATCCACGGATCCGGCGACGCCGCGGTCAGCCGGGCGAACTCGGCGATGTCCTTGGGGTTGACCGTCCAGCGGTCGTCGTTGGTCTTCATCAGCACGCCGATCCGCAGATCGTCGGCGTGGGCGGCGCGCAGCGCGGCGAGGAACCGGGTGCGCGGCTCGCCCGCCGGCACCGGCTGCTCGTCGCCGGCCCTCGGGATGATCTGCATCTCGACCGCGAGCGAGCGGATCATCTCGGCGTACTGCTTCGACAGCTGCGGGTGAAGGTTGGCCCCGGCGCGGGCGAGCGCGTCCTTCATCGCGGTGTCGTGATCGGCGCCGTCGATCGCGTCGGCGAGCGGCTGCAGCGCCGCGAGCTGCGCCGGCGTGGTCGCCGACCGGATCGCGTCGTAGAGCACGCCGCGCGCGAACCCGGGCTGCGCGGCGGCGTCGTCGACCGACAGCGTCAGCTTGCCCTGCGCGAGCTCGGCGCTCGCCCGGTTGATCCGCTCGTAGCGCTCCTGCACGGCCCTGACCTCGCGGTCGACCGTCGCGGCGCGCTGCGTCGCCTCCTCGGCCCAGCCCGGCTCGCCGAGCCCGGCGACCGCGCGGAACGCCTCGGCGGCGGTCCGGGATAGCCCGAGATCGCGCAGCGCCAGCGCGCGGTTCCACAGCGCTGCGCCGTGGCTCGCCTGGCGAGCGAGCGCGGCGTCGGCCAGGGTCAGCGCGCGCTCGGGCTGGGCCTCGGCGAGCGCGAGCGCGGCGCGATCAGCGAGCGTGTCCGGCGAGTCACCCGCGCGCTCGAGGTAGCTCGCCGCCTGCCGGCGATCGCCGTTGAGCAGCGCGAGCACGCCGACGCCGTGGACGTCGCCCTTGCGCTCGAGCTCGGCCAGCGCGACCAGCGGGACCGACTCGTGCGGCGGTTCGCCCGCGCGCGGCACGTCGTAGCTGCGGTGCGCCGCCGCACCGGGCCACGCCAGGCGCGCCTCGGTCGCGCGGTGCGGCGCGAGCGCGACGGCGACCGTGGGCGTCACCGGCGCACCGGGACGGGGCAGCGCGAGGAAGACCGCCACCGCGGCCGCCGCCGCCGCTGCGACCGCGGCGACCTGCAGCCGGCGCTGGCGGTACCACGCCAGCGAGATCACCGCGGACCGGCGCGCCGCGACGGCCGCGTCGAGCTGCAGCAGGTCGGCGAGCTCGCCCTGGCACGACGCGCAGGTCGCGAGGTGATCGCGGGCGGCGTCCGCGGCGGCGCCGCTCAGCTCGCCGTCGGCGAGCGCGTGGGTCCGCTCGATCTCTGCGCACTCGGGCGCTGCTCGTTCGGGTGCTCGGGTCATGGCTCACCTCCCAGGTCGCGCAGCAGCGCTTCCTTGAGCTTCTTGCGCGCGCGGATCAGGCGCGTCCCGACGGTCGGCTTGGCGATCTTCAGCTCGGCCGCGATCTCGTCGTACGACCGGCCGCGGATGTGGAGCTCGTAGACCTTGCGAAACTCCGGGCCGAGGGTCGCGAGCGCCGCGTCGACCTGCTGGTCGGTGACGTGCGACCACGCCGGGCCGGGGCTCGGCTCGGGCGCGGCGACCTCGAGGCCGTCGAGCGCCTCGGTCCGGGGCGTGCGGCGGTGCTTGCGGCAGCGATCGATGAACAGGTTGTTGAGGATCGCGACCAGCCAGCTGCGCAGGTTGCCGCGATCCGCGTAGCGGTCCCAGGCGCGCAGCGCGCGCTCGTAAGTGTCGTGGACCAGGTCCGCGGCGTCCGCGTCGTTGCCGCACAGCCGGCGCGCGATCGCCGTGAGCAGCGCCTCGTGCTCGCGGACGGCGTCGCTGAGTACACGTTCCGCGGCGGTCACAGCACCACGACCGTCCCATGCGCTCTCGTCGGCGGTCAACAACGCGACATGCTCCATCCACCTCCTCGAACGACGCCCGCGCGAGATCTTCCCGAGAAATCCCAGGCGGGAACAACCGAGGGATTTCACGTTCCTCGGGCATGTCTGGGGCATGCATCCTCGTGTTCGCCGTGATCGCCGCCGCTGCGCCGGCACGCCCCGCCGTGCATGCGATCGGCCCGCGCGCCGCTTCGACGGCTACCGATCCACCCCGCCTGACCGCGGGCTACCGCGCGATGCGGATCAGCCTCCGCCGCCTCGCGCCCGATGCCGGCCCCGCGCTCCCAGCCGCCGCCGCCGCCGCCACCGCCGCCCCGGTGGCCGCCGCCGCCGCCATTCCAGCCGCCGCCGCCGCCCCGGCCGCCACCGCCGCCCCGGCCACCACCGCCGCCGCCGCCACCGCCGCTACAGCCGCCCCGGCCGCTGCCCCGCCGCTCGCGCGCGTCGCGACGAGGTCGCCACGCTTGCGCTGGTAGCCCGACCCAGCACACGGCGCACGCGTCTGGCGAGAACGCGGGCACGCTCGCTACCGGCGATAGTGCCCTCCGCTCGTCGGAGACAGCGGACGGCGGGATCCTGCATCGCCCGCCGTCGCAACACTCAACTACCTGTGCCCCGCAGCGAACGGCGTGGAAGCTACGCCTCGCGGAGAGCCCTTCGCCTCACGCTCGCGTCGGCGCGGCGTTCGAACGTGACACTAACGTTCCATGCGCTCATCGAGCTGAGTCACCACGTCGGACTCGATCACCACGCGCTCGTACTTCGTCAGCCCGTTGTCCTCGTTGTAGAACTTCACGATGTGGGTGCCGGGCGGAAGATAGAACTTGTTCGGCGTCGGCTTGGTCTCGACGTCGACCGTGACCCACGCCCACGGATCCGCGTCGACCCGCAGAATGCCAGGCGTGCCCTTGTGCTTGCCGGCGGCGAGCCTCTTCCCGCTCGAGCGGCCGTCGCCCGACCTGCCGGCCTTGCGATCGCCAGCGCTGCCGCTGCCGCCGCTGCCCACGCTGCCGCTGCTCACGCTGCCGCCGCCCAAGCTGCCGACGCTCGAGCTGCCGCCGCTGGCGTTGCTAACGCCGCCGTTGCCGCCGACGCTGCCGATGCCCGCGCTGCCAATGCTGCCGTTGCCAACGCTGCCGGCGGTGCCGTTGCCGACGCTGCCGTTGCCAACGCTGCCGTTGCCAACGCTGCCATTGCCGCCAACGCTGCCGTTGCCAACGCTGCCATTGCCGCCGACGCTGCCGTTGCCGCCAACGCTGCCGTTGCCGCCAACGCTGCCGTTGCCAATGCTGCCGTTGCCAGCGCTGCCATTGCCGACGCTGCCGTTGCCAACGCTACCGTTGCCAACGCTGCCGTTGCCCGCGTTGCCAACGCTGCCATTGCCGACGCTGCCGACGCTGCCGACGCTGCCGCTGTCGTCGCCGCCGGT
>DASWRS010000580.1:0-9265 GCA_036403075.1 Kofleriaceae bacterium | reverse complement strand
TGCTCGACGCGCTTGCCGAGCTCGGCGTGCCGGCGACGTTCTTCGTGGTCGGCCGCGACGTCGACGCCAACCCGGCGCTGGTCGCGCGGATCGCCCGCGAGGGCCACGAGCTCGGCAACCACACCTATCGCCACCGCTACCTGCCGCTCGCCCGGTCGCGCAGCGTCGAGCGCGAGCTCTGCGCCACCGATCGCGCGGTCGTGCGCGCCGCCGGGGTCCTCCCGCACGTCGCGCGGCCGCCGTGGGGCGGTCGGTCGCCGCGCAACGTCCGGGTGTTCCAGCGGCTGCGCAAGCGCCTGGTGCTGTGGGACGTCAACAGCTTCGACTGGAAGGGCAAGCCGGCTGCCGAGGTCGTCGAGCGCGTCCTCGCCCGCGCCCGCAGCGGCAGCATCATCCTCATGCACGAGGCCCGCGACGGCGGCGAGACCACGATCGAGGCCGTCCGCCTGCTGGTGCCCGCGCTGCGCGCCCGCGGCTTCGAGCTGGTCACCGTCAGCCGCGCGATCGGCTAGCGAATCATGCGCCCGTGGCGCCGAGCGGCGTGTCGCGGAGGTGGGCGATCACCGGCGCGTGATCGCTGGTGCCGACGTCGCGCTGGACGGTGCACAGCACGGTGTCGTCGACGAGGGCCTGGGCGGCGGCGACGTAGTCGAGCCGCCAGCCGATGTTGCGCTGGCGCTGGTTGCGCCACGGCGCCCACCATGTGAACAGCCGGTCGTTGTCGGGATCGACGTGGCGGCCGACATCGACGAGGCCGTAGCCCAGCAGCGCCTCGATCAGCGCGCGCTCGGGGTTGGACTGGCCGATCATCGGCTTGCGCAGGCTCGGGTGGACGTCGATGTCGGTGCGCGCGACATTGAAGTCGCCGCACAGGATCAGGTGCTTGCCCTCGTCCTGCAGTGCGCCGGCCCAGGCGACGAGCTCGCGCAGGAACGTCATCTTGGCCGGCAGGTCCTTGCCGCCGTTGGGCACGTAGACCGAGCCGAACACCACCGTGCCGATCGTCGCGACCACGATGCGGTGCTCGAGATCGAAGTGCGGGTGGACGAACGCCGGGGCCTCGCCGAACTTCGCGGTGCGCAGCAGCAGCGCGACGCCGGAGTAGCCCTTGTGGCCGTGCCAGTGGCCGTGATAGCCGGCGACCGAGACCAGCGGCTCGGGGACGTGCTCGGGAGACGCCTTGGTCTCCTGCAGGCAGATGACGTCCGGCTCCTCGCGATCGATCCAGCGCAGGACCTCGGTCGAGCGCGCGCGGATGCCGTTGACGTTCCAGGTGCCGATCTTCACGCCTGCGAGGTAGCACGTCCCGAGACAACGGGGATGCGGTCGTAGCCCAGCAGGTCGGCCGGCACGCCGTCGCGAGCGCGCGCCAGCGGCCGGCGCAACGCGCTACCCGGCGTCAGCGGCCTTGGCCGGCGTCGCCGAGATCGATCGACCCGCGGCCGAGCTCGATCACCGCGCCGGTGACGTAGATCCCACCGTCGGCGTCGACCCGCAGGCCGAGCCGCGACGGCCGGCCGACCGCGTCGCCTTGGCGCAGCGTGGCGGTGATCGGCGCGCGGCCGCGCGCGATGTGCCAGCCGCCCAGGTTCGCGCACGCCGAGCCGGTCGCCGGATCCTCGAGCAGCGCGCCGTTGGACGTGAAGAAGAACCGCACGGTCCAGGTCGGCTCGCCGGCCGCCCAGAGGTACGCCATCGCCTCGTTGCGCGCCGCCGAGTAGCCCCAGCGCTCGAGCAGCGCGGGCACCGGGCGGGCGCTGCGCACCAGCGCCGCGGTCGCGACCGGGATCACCAGCTGCTCGATGCCGCACGACACCCACAGCGGCTCGTCGCAGATCGCGTCGTCGGGCAGGCCGACCATGCGGGCGAGCTCGGCGCGCGTGGCCTCGACCGGCCGGGTCTCGGGCGGCTTCGCGGCGCGCAAGGTCCAGGTGTCGCCGGCGCGGGTCACCGGCACGAGCCCGGCGCCGAGATCGAGCACGACGCGATCGCGGCCGGCGCCGATCACGCTCGCGGTGCCCAGCGTCGGATGCCCGGCGAACGGGATCTCGAAGCCGGGGGTGAAGATCCGGACCCGCGCGGTGCTGTGATCGGGCCGCTCGCTCGGCAACACGAACGTGGTCTCCGACAGGTTCATCTGGCGCGCCAGCGCCTGCATCTGGGTGTCGGACAGGCCGCGCCCGTCCTCGAACACGCACAGCGGATTTCCCGAGAACCGATCTCCGTCGATGGTGAACACGTTGACGATCCGGAACGCGTGCATGGCAGCGATGTACGCCGGCTCGTACCCGCCGGCAAGACACACCGGCGCATGGGATCCGGCGGCACAGCGATCGCGGTGATCCGCGCCCGTCGTCCGGCGCGCTACCTCGGCCCTACCCCGATGGCGCGCCGGTGCGGCCGACCTCCTGGATATGCGGTATCGCTGGTTCGCGCTCGCGCTCGTCTCCGTCGTCACCTCGGTCGCCGGCTGTCATCTTCGCGCCGGGTACGACGCGGCGTCGCGCGCCAACGGGCCGCTCGGCGCCGTGATGACGCACGCATCGGTGTCGCGCACCGACGGCGTGGTCAACCTGCCGGCGTCGAACGGCCACAACTACGCGCTCGAGGCCGGGTTCGGCACCTCGACGATCACGGTCAACGGCCTGATGGCCGTCCATCAGGTCACGTCGAACAGCTTCACCGCCGGCGCGGGCTACCTGGCGACCACGCTCGGCGCCGATGTCCGCTGGATGGTGCTGCGCTGGAATGGCCTGTCGCCGACCCTGTCCGCCGGTCCGGCGCGCATGATGCTGCTCGACCGCAGCACCGGCGAGCGGGTCTGGGGCAACGCCGCCCGGGTCGCCGGCGGCGCGCAGCTCCGGCTCGGACCGATCGCGATCTACGGCGATGTCTATCGCGAGATGGTGATGTTCAGCGGCGGCGCCGCGAACGGGACCACGACGCTCGACGGTGTCACGTTCGGCGTCGCGATCCAGCCCTGAGCCGGCCCTGTCGGGCCGCGACGCTGATCGGGCCATGATCGGGCGCTGATCGGGCCGTGACCTGGCCGTGACCCACGCCGCGGCCGCGCGCGCCGGTGGTGCGGCCGCCGCACCCCGGGCCCGGCTCCGGCCGTAAGCTAGGCCGGTGCCGGCCACGGTCGTCGACGCGGTCCAGTCGCCGCTGCCCTGCGCGTGCCGCTGCCACGACGTGCTGTCGCTCGACGAGCGCGCCGCCGGGATCGCGGCGCTGTACCGCTTCGATGACGCGATGCGTGGCTTCGGCCAGACGGTGATCTGGGACCTGGCGGCGCCGACCCTGTGGCGGGTGCAGCAGCACCTCGAGGGCGCGAGGTGGGTCGCCGTGCGCGAGAGTGGGTGCATCCACAGCCGGCTGCTCGGGTTCTGCATCCACGAGCTGATCCATGCGATGTGCGGCGATCCGGCGCTGCCGAACTGGGGCACGCCGGTCGGCCTGCCGTACGGCGTACCGGAGTCGGTCGCGCCGGCCGACGAGGCCGCGTACCTCCACCCGTTCAACCAGAACGAGGCCCGGGCCTGGGTCGGGCTCGCCGCGGTTGGCTACCGACTGTTCGGGATCGAGTGGCCGCTGCTCCCGGCGCGCGACGTCGGGACCTACGGCCTGCCCGGCGGCAACGCGCTGGTCGATGTCCCGCCGGGCTACCGCCGGGTGCCGCACTACGACCACGTCCAGCACGCGCGGCGCTACCACGCGCTCGCCCGCAAGCTCGAGGACGAGGCGCGCACCTGGTTCACCACCGAGAAGCTCGACGAGATCGCCGCGCGGTTCGAGGCGGCCGAGGCCGCCGGCGCGCGCAGCCGCCCCCGGGCGTTTCCGCCCGCGCGCGAGATGGCGCGGCTCAAGCCGAAGAAGCCCGGCCGCAACGACCTGTGCCTCTGCGGATCGATGCGAAAGTGGAAACAGTGTTGCGGCGCCGTGATCTCGGAGTGAGCGGGCCGGATCACCGACGACACGAGACTGCCCATGAAGTTGTGTTGCGCAGTCTCCGGCTGTCGCATGTGTCGCGGGCGCGCGCGCGGCCTCGACGGAGCGAGGGCGGCCGACACATGTCGAGCAGGCGCGGATCGCGCGCGGATCCCGCGATCGCGATCACGGATCGGCGGTTCGCGAGAGTAGGATGCGCCCCATGAAGCGCTGTCTGCTCGGATTCGCGATATTCGTTGGATGCGGACCGGCCACACCCGCGGTGACGGTGCCGGCCCCGGTGGCCAAGGCGGAGGCGCCCGCGCCGCGGCCGCAGCCGCCCGCGGTGCCCGAGGGCCTCGCGCCGCCGGAGCCGACGCTGCGGCTGCCGCGCAACTTCCTGCCGGCGAGCTACGCCGCGCGGCTCGAGATCGATCCGGCGAGCTCGGGGTTCGAGGGCTCGATCCAGATCACCGGCAACGTCGCCGAGAAGTCGCTCGTGCTGTGGCTCAACGCGCGCAAGCTGACCGTGCACAAGGCGGTCGCGCAGCGCCCCGGCCAGCCCGACGTGGTGCTGGCCGCGACGCCTCGAGGCGATGACTTCCTCGAGCTCCGCGCGCCCCGGCCGCTCGACGCCGGCAGCTGGACGCTCGCGATCGACTACGCCGGAGGCTTCGATCTGCTGAACACCACCGGCGCGTTCAAGCAGAAGGTCGGCGACGGGTCGTACGTCTACACCCAGTTCGAGGCGGTGTATGCGCGCCGCGCGTTCCCGTGCTTCGACGAGCCCGATAACAAGGTGCCGTGGCAGCTGACGCTCGACGTCCCCGCGCCGCTGGTCGCGGTGGCGAACTCGCCGGTCGCCGCCGAGACCCCGCTGCCCGGCGGCAAGAAGCGCGTCGAGTTCGCGCCGACCAAGCCGCTGCCGTCGTACCTGGTCGCGTTCGGCGTCGGGCCGTTCGACATCGTCGACGCCGGCAAGACCCGGCGCGGCACGCCGGTCCGCATCGTCGCGCTCTCGCATCGCGGCCCCGACGCCGCGTACGCCGCGAAGACCAGCGCGAAGCTGATCGACCTGCTCGAGGACTACTTCGGCATGCCGTACCCGTACGCCAAGATGGACATGCTGTCGATCCCGATCACGGTCGGGTTCGGCGCGATGGAGAACGCCGGCCTCATCACCTACAGCGAGACCTCGATCCTGTTCGATGGCAAGGCGTCCAAGGACCGCCAGCTGCGCTGGATCTCGGTCGCGTCGCACGAGCTCGCGCACCAGTGGTTCGGCGATCTGGTGACCACCGGGTACTGGAACGACATCTGGCTCAACGAGGGCTTCGCGAGCTGGATGGGCCGCAAGATCGTCTCGCGGTTCGAGCCGGCGTGGCGCGAGGACCAGGCCGAGCTCAACACCCGCGACGTCGCGCTCGACAACGACAGCCTGACCACCGCCCGGCGGATCACCCAGCCGATCGTCCGCCAGGACGACATCTTCACCGCGTTCGATCGGATCACGTACGACAAGGGCGCCAGCATCCTCAACATGTTCGAGAGCTACCTGGGCTTCGAGACCTTCCAGCGCGGCGTGCGCGACTACATCGCGGCGCGCGCGTTTGGCAACGCGACCTCGGCCGACTTCGTCGCGGCGATCAGCAAGGCCGCGGGCAAGGACGTCGGCCCGGCGTTCGCGACGTTCCTCGATCAGGCCGGCACGCCCGAGATCACCGCCACCGCGAGCTGCGAAGGCGGGAAGGCCGAGGTCACGCTCGCCCAGCAGCGCTACGTGCCGCCGGGCGCGGCGACGCCGCCGGCGACCCAGCCGTGGATCGTGCCGGTGTGCGTGGCGTACGATCGAGGCGGCAAGCGCGCCGAGGCCTGCACGCTGCTCGATCATCCGACCGGCGCGATCGCGATCGACACCCGGACGTGCCCGCGCTGGGTGATGCCCAACGTCAACGGCCGCGGCTACTACCGCAACGTGTACACACCGGCACAGATCAGCGCGCTGCGCGACGAGGGCTGGGCGCAGCTGTCGTGGACCGAGCGCCGCGCGGTGTTCCACGACGTCCGCGACGCGGCCGGCACCGGCAAGCTGCCGCTCCAGCTCGCGCTGTCGCTGGTGCCCAAGCTGCTCGCCGGCGGCGATCGCTTCACCGTTGGCCCGGCGATCGCGCTGACCACGGGCCTGGGCCGGATGGTGCCCGACGATCTGCGCCCCAGGTACGAGGCGTGGCTGCGCCAGACCTTCGGCCCCGGCGCGGTCAAGGCGGGGCTCCTGCCCCGCGACACCGACTCGCTCGACATCGAGGTCACCCGCGATCAGCTGATCAGCGCCGCGGCGTGGCGCGGCCGCGAGCCCAAGCTGGTCGCGGAGGCGGTCAAGCTCGTCGACCACTGGCGCGACCTGCCGCAGTCGGTGCGCGGCGAGGTCCTGCGGATCGCCGTCGACGCCCGGCCCGAGGTCTTCGAGCGCACGATGAAGGAGGTCCAGACCGAGGCCGACCGCAGCAAGCGCCAGGAGATGCTGCGCGCGCTCGCCAGCGTGCGTGATCCGAAGCGGCAGGAGACCGCGCTGGGCCTGATGCTCGACGCCAAGCTCGATCCGCGCGAGACCCTGATGATGCTGTTCGGCGGCGGCGGTGGCCGCGGCGGCGGTGGCGGTGGCGGCAGCGACGGCGACGCGAACCTCCAGGTGGCCCAGGCGTTCTTCCGCGAGCACCAGGCCGAGATCATGAAGACCATGCCGCAGGACGGCACGGCGGGGCCGTTCGCGCGGCTGAGCGGGCTATTCACCGCGAGCTGCCGCGCCGACCAGCGCGACGCGGTCACCGAGTACGTCAAGAAGACGTTCGCGCAGCTGCCCGGTGGCCGCCGGATCATCGCGCAGAACCTCGAGCAGATGGACCAGTGCATCGCGCGCCGTGGCCAGCTCGAGCCCGAGATCCGGGGCTGGCTGACCGGCACCAAGCTGCCGCGCCCGGCGAAGTGACGGCGCGCCGGCCGCGCCGGGGCTACGAGCTCGCCAGCCGGCGCTGGAACTTGTCGAGGAACGCCGCCCAGCCGTGGGTCCGGAACTCGGTCCCCTTGTAGGCATCGGCCAGATCGATCCGCGTGCTCTTGGGGCAGAAGATCGACAGGCCGTGGACGCCCGGGTGCGCGGCGTGGGCGACGCTGGCGATCCGCATCGCGTCGAACCGGCTGCGCACGACCCCGGCGGCGGCCTTCGCGGCGGGATCGCGGTCGCCGAGCACGCGGGTCAGCGCCACCAGGTCGACCTGCAGCGGATCGTCGATCCGCTGCGCGCGCGTCATCACCGCCTCGCACACCGCGTCCCAGTCGCTGTCGATCAGCGCGCTGACGCGCTGCGCGTAGCCGTCGAACGCGGCGGCGAGCTCCTCGATCGCGGCGCCCGAGCGCAGCGCGGACACCGCGTCCTGGCGCACGTCCCGGGCGATCTCGTCGCCGACGCTGGTCACGATCAGCCTCGCCAGGTCGTCGGCCGACCTCGCCGGATCATGCGACAGCGCGGCGACGATCGCGCGGTACGGCCACGGCCTGGCGTTGACCTGGGACGCGACCTGGATCGCCGCCACGCTGCGCAGCTCGTACTCGATCTCGAGCGTCGCCATCCAGCACGCGTTGAGCGCCAGCACGTCGACCCGCCCGGCGCTGCTCGCGGCGATCGCCTTCTTCATGGTGACGTTGGTGAGGAACCGCCCGCTCGTCGGATCGGGGCCCCACCGGCAGCCGTAGCTCTCGGGCCGGCCGATCGGCTCGCAGAGCCCGAGCCGGTCGAGCCGGGGATCGCGCCACGGCGCGGTGGCGAACAGGCCGCCGCCGAGGCCATCGCCCTTGCTCGGGTAATCGTGGATGTGGTCGAGGCCGCTGCCGTGCGCCCGCAGCACCAGGGCGGTCGACTCGGCGGGGAACCGCCGGGCCGCGGTGTTGAGGAAGCCGGTCAGCGCGGTCTGCCGGCTGGCATCGGCCGGCTCCGGGAGGACCTCGGTGCGGGTCCGGTCGCCGGCCGAGATCCAGTACCTCGTCGTCCTGCGCCGGGTCATGACCTGCGCGGCGATGTGGCACTGATCCGTGGTCAAGGCCTCGCGCATGTCGTCGATCTCGGCGAGCACGGCCTGGTGCTCCCGGGTGTCGCCGGCGATCGCGTACAGCAGCAGGTTCCATCGAGCGGTGGTCATCGAGCGGATCCTTTCAGTTCCGGTCCGTGACGGTCAGTCGCGGATGATCGGCGTGTCGGGCGGCTCGGTGCCCGCGTTGCGCAGGTACGCTGTCAGGTGGGGCTGCAGCGACTCCGCACACAGCCGCATGCCCTCGGGCACGTCGAACCGGATCGTGTCCTCGCCGGTGTAGCGGTACGAGATCGCGAGCGCGTCGCGGTCGTAGCGGCCGACCATCGCCCACCATGCGTAGTAACGATGGCCGTCGTCGCGGGTCACGAGCTTGAGCAGCACGCTCGCGCTGCAGCCGCGGGGCGCGATCAGCTCGACGTCGGCGATCAGCTGCGTGATCGTCGGCAAGAGCGCCGGCCGGGTCCTGCGGACGCGCCGGAGGGCGATCGGCCGGGACCGCTTGCGCGTGACGTGGGTGCGTGACTTCTGCATGGTCTTGTCTCCGGGCTGTCCTAGGGTCTGGTCGCGTCCACATCCGATGCGCAGCGGAAGCCGAGGTTTGCGCCCATGGTCGAGGGCGGTCGCCGGCTGCGCCCGCTCGCGCGGACCATCAGCGAGGCCGCCCACGACCCGCCGCGGATCACCCGCGCGGCGTCTCGCGGCGCGCGCTCGAGGTGCTTGCCGCGGTCGCCCTCGACGTACAGCGCCGACGTCCACTCGGCGACGCCGCCGCCCAGGCCGCGGATCCCATCCGGGGTGACGTCCTGGGCCGAGGCGCCGACCGGGCGCTCCGGGACGGCGTCGCCGACCGGGCACGCGCCCGCCATCCGGACCTTGCCGTCGTTGGGGATCACGACGTCGTGGCAGCGCGGCGGGTCGTTGCCCCACGGGAACCGGCGGTCCTCGCGGCCGCGCGCCGCCGCCTCCCATTCATCCTCGGTCGGCAGCCGCTTGCCGCGCGACTCGCAGTACAGCTTCGCGCCGTACCAGGTCACCTGCGCGGCCGGCAGCCTGTCGCGGCCCGCGCGGCTGCGGTACTCGCGATGATCGACGTACTCGATCCCGGCGTGCTTGTCGTTCAGATCGAGCAGGACGTCGCCGTCGCCGCCGGTGCCGCGGTTGCGCCGGACGAACCGCGGGTAGTGATGGTCCTCGTCGTCCTCGACCACCAGCGTGCCGCGGTACATGTTGAGCACCACCGCGAGCTCCTCGTT
>DASWRS010000579.1:0-42302 GCA_036403075.1 Kofleriaceae bacterium | reverse complement strand
CGGCTCAAGGGCTACTTCGGCGGCAGCGAGAGCACGGCCGGCGGCATCGCGACCCTGGTCGACGCGGTCGTGGCGCTGGATCCGAGCTTCCACCGGATCTACGAGTGGGGGGCGCGCGCGATCACGATGGCCGGCCACGGCGTCGACAACGCGGCGTACCTGCGCGCGATCGCCGTGCTCGAGGCGGGCACGCGGCAGTTCCCCGACGACTGGAAGCTGCCGTACCTCGCCGGCCAGATCTACACCCAGGACCTGCAGACCCAGGATCCGGCGCAGCGCCGGATGTGGGACGAGCGCGGCACGCTGCTGACCGAGTCGGCGATCCGCAAGCCGAACGCGCCGGCCGAGGCCGCGACCTGGGCGGCGACGATGCGCACCCGGCTCGGCCAGCACCAGCGCGCGGTCGATGGCCTGCGCGAGATGGTGCTGGTGACCGACGATGCCAGCGCGCGCGCCCGCCTGCTCGCCAAGCTCGCCGACCTCGAGCACGACGCCCAGAACGAGGTGGCCGCCGAGCTGCTCGAGGCCCGGCACCGCTTCGAGGCGGCCTGGCTGTCGGCCCGGCCGGCCGTGCCGCCGTCGATGTACCTGCTGATCGGGCCGCGGCTCGGGCCGGGTTTCGATCTGGCGCAGCTCGCGACCGGCGGCCGCGACCTGGTCGGCGCGCAGCCGATCGAGCGGCTCGAGCCGCTGGACTGACGCGGCGCGCGGTGGGCGGCGCGGGCAGCCCGGGCTACTTCGGCAGCCGGTCCGAGTAGTCCTTGATCAGCTTCTCGGCCGCATCGGCCTTGATGTCGACCGTGAAGCTCTCGGTGATGCCGAACTCGGTGTTGGTCAGCGTCACGCGGTGCCGCCCGACGGGGAGCTTGATCTCCTTCTGCGGCGTGGACAGCCCGGTCGACGCACCGTCGATCGCGATCTCGCACGGCGGCTTGGAGCCCAGGACGAGCACGCCCTGCGCCTTGGCCCGGGGCTCGGCGGGCAGATCGGCCGCGGCCGGTCGCTCGGGGCTCGCCGTGGGCTCGGTCACCGGCACCGAGTCGGACGGCCGGTTGGTCCGGTGCGACCGCGGCTCGCCCGGCGGCGGCGGCGAAGGCGCGGCGACCTTCTCGAGGTTGACGACGACGCGCTCCTCGAGCGCCCCGGAGATCGCGACCGGGCGGTTGACCGAGACGTAGCCCGGCTTCTCGAACAGCACCTGGTAGCTGCTGCGCGGGTCGAGCGGCGCCCGGGCCGGCGCGGGCCCGATCGGCTGGCGCTTGTTGTCGACGATCAGCGACACGGTCGCCCCCGGCGGCGTGCTGTCGAACACGCCGACGATGCCGGCGATCGGCTGCAGCACGATCTCGACCTTGGGCGCCTTGCCGAGCTCGACGGCGACCTGCTGGCTCTGGCTCAGGAAGCCCGGCGGCGGCTCGATCTGCACCTTGTGCGGCCCGGCCGAGATGCCGCGGATCCGCGACGGCAGCCGATCGGTGCGGGATTCGCCGTCGAGCTTCCACTGGGTGATGCCGGCGGGCGTGACGTACAGGTCGAAGCCGGTATTGGGATCGGCGGTCACCGGCGGCGGGGTCATCGCCACCGGGGGAGGCGGCGGCGCCGCGGTCGTCCGCGACCGGCCGGTCAGCGCGATCACCGCGGCCGCGGCGATCACGACCAGCGCGACGCAGCCGATCGCGATCGCGAGCATGCCGCTGCGCGCGCCGCGCGGCCGCCGGCCGGCGGTGATCCGCGATCCGAACGAGGTCACCGGGATCGTCGGCAAATCGGCGGCGGTCAGGGCCGGCGACAGGATCCGGTGCGGCGCCGAGCGCTCGCGGCGCCCCGACATCGGGCTGACGTCGCCGGGCGCCAGATCCGGCGGCACCGGCAGCCGGTGCGAGCCGCTCTGGCCGTTGGCCCGGAACGGCGCCGGCGCGGCGGCCACGCCGTTGTGGTGCGCTGCGGAGGCCGGCGGCGGCGAGGCCTGCACCGGGACGGCATCGCCCGACCAGCCCGGGTCGGCGACCGCGAGATCGTGCCGTGCGGCGCCCGGGTCGATCGGCAGCGGGATCGCCGGCGACGACGACACCGGCGGCTGCAGCGGCAGGTTCGCGCGGTTGGACTTGTGGCGCGGATCGTCGCCGTCGTAGACTCGGGTCTCGAGATCGTCGTCGTCCCAGGCCGACTCGAGCGGCCGCTTCGATCGCGATGGCTTGGGCGGCACGACGATCGCCGCGGCCTCGGCGAGCTGCATCGGCGGCGGCGGCGCGACCACCGGCACCGGCTGCGACCGCGACCCCGCCGGGGACGGCGGCGGCTTGGCGACCGGGACCGACTGGGTCGACCGCGTCGAGGCCGGCCTGGCGACCGCGACCGGCTGGGTCGGCTTGCGCTGCGGCACCCGGACCGACGCCTGCGACGGCCCCGATGGATGCGCGCGCACGGCCTCGGGCACCGCGTCGGTACCGGCCGGCGCCGGCGCCGGCGCGGGGGCCGGCGGCCTCAGCTGGCGGTAGCTCTCGAGCTTGGCGGTCTCCTCCTCGATCTCCTTGCCGAACGTGCGCTTCATCCACGCCGCGAGGTCCTTGCGCGAGTAGAACTCGCCGGCGGTGTAGACGAAGGCCTGGAGCTCGTCGTGGAGGTCGATCGCGTTCTGGTAGCGATCCTCGGGATCCCGGGCCAGCGCCTTGAGCACGATGCGCTCGAGCTCGTCGGGGATCTTGCGGTTGTAGGTCGACGGCGGGAGGATCTCGACGTTGCGGACCTTCTCGAGCGTGGAGAAGTCGCTCTCGCCGACGAACAGCCGCTCGCCGGTCAAGAGCTCGTAGAGCACGATGCCGCACGAGAACACGTCGCTGCGGCGATCGAGCTCCTGGCCGCGGACCTGCTCGGGCGACATGTACCCGAACTTGCCCTTGAGGATGCCGGCCTGGCTGCTCGGCGCGGGCCCGGCGGCCTTGGCGATGCCGAAGTCGATCAGCTTCACCTCCCCCTCGAACGACACCAGGATGTTCTGCGGGCTGACGTCGCGGTGGACCAGCGCGAGCTCGCGGCCGGCCTGATCGCGCTTGTTGTGCGCGTAGTCGAGGCCCTCGCAGACCTTCATCGCGACGAAGCACGCCTGCGCGACCGACATCGCCTCGCCGAGCTGGCGGCAGCGATCGAACATCGCGCGCAGATCGCGGCCGTGGACGTGCTCGAGCGCGATGTAGTAGCTGCCGTCGAACACGCCGAGGTCGAAGATCTGCGCGATGTTGGCGTGGTTGAGCTGGACGGACAGCTTGGCTTCCTCGATGAACATGCGGATGAACTCCTTGTCCTCCGCGATGTTGGGCAAGATCCGCTTCACGGCGACCAGGCGCTCGAAGCCCTCGACGCCGAACGCCTTGGCACGGAACACCTCGGCCATGCCACCGACGTTGATCCGCTCGAGGAGATAGTACTTGCCGAAAGGAGTCGGCTTCTTCACAGGTCGTTTGGTCCCCAGCCCTGGCTGTCCATGATTCCGTGGCCCACCAGCTTAGCCTGCGGTGGCGGGCTGTCGTACTCCAGGGATTTCGCGAATTCTACGAAAAATCGCCAGGCTCACGGCCCGCGTGACGTTAGTTCTGGGTAAGTGCCTGCGCCGGCTCCATCGTCGACGCGCGCCGCGCGGGCAGGTAGCCGCCCAGCACGGAGAACCCGGTCGAGCACACGAGGCCGCCCGCGACGATCCACCACTTGAAGTGAAACCAGCTGGTCGGTTTGTACGGGAACCGCGGCAGGTAGTGAGCAGAGCCCCAGTCGACCGCGGCGGACAGGCCGACGCCGAGCACGATGCCGAGCACGCCGCCGATCAGGCCGATCAGCGCCGCCTCGCCGAGCACGACCAGGAGCACGTCGTTCTGCGTGGCGCCGACCGCGCGCAGAAGGCCGAGCTCGCGCCGGCGCTCGGTGACCTGCATGAAAAAATTGTGGGCGATGTTGATCGACGAGATCGCGATGATCACGAGCGAGATCAGGACCAGCACGAGCCGGATCACGAACAGCGCGGTGGCGAACTTCTCGCCGAGCGAGTCCTCGAGCCGGAGGTCGAGGTCGTCCTGCAGCCACTGCGCGAACACCGCGATCCGGTTCTTGTCCTTGAGCCGGACGATGATCGACGAGTACGCGGTGGCGGCTTCCTCGCCCAGGAACTCTCGGTTCCAGCGCTCGATGTACTGGATCGGCATCGTCATGCCGATCGGCATCGCCTTGTTGCTGATCCCGACCAGTACGGCCTCGACCCGGCGGACCTTGCGGCGCGAGATCGCCGCGTTGCTGCCCGCGACCGTGGTCAGGCCCAGGCCGATCGAGAACCGCATCGCGTTCAGCCCGCCGCGCTGCGTGACGAACTTCACGAAGTCGAGGTCGGCGATCGGCAGGCCGTGCGACTTGGCGAACTGGCCGTTGTAGATCTCGATCATCGTGGGCGACATCACGATCGGCACGCGGTGGTGGCACGTGCGATCGACGGCGTCGCAGTAGTAGCGATCCGGCGACGGACACGGGTTGTAGTACGCCAGCGGGTCCGCTGGCCTGTCGGTCGGTCGCGCGCGCGGCGACTGGATCACCTCCTCCTGCGGATCGGGCGGCGGCGGGGTGCAGGCGACGCGCTTCGGATCGTCCTTGATCCCGTCCCAGTCCTTGAACAGCTCGCGGGTCCGGTCGTCGTCGTTGACGAACGCCGGGTTGATGCCGTCGGCGAAGCCGCCGACCTCGAACTTGAGGTCGTTGCCCTCGAAGTCGCCGCGGCCAAACGCCGGGAACGCCAGCGCCATGCGCGGCACGACCGCCGTGGGATCGGCGCGATCGACCTCGGGCCGGGACCGGATCTTCTCGACGATCGCGTCGTCGAGCTTCTTGCTGATGTCCTTGCCGAGCAGCGAGGCGCGCGGCGCGACGACCTGGACCTGCTCGACCGGGAAGATCTTCTCGAGCACCGTGCCGACCTGCTCGGTCGAGGCCAGGAACACCACGAACGTCGCGATCCCGATCACGATGCCGAACGCCGAGAGCACGAAGTGGCGCCGGCTGCGCAGCGTGTTGCCCGCGACCATGCGGACCAGGTTGCCGGGGGGCATCATGTCGGTCCGCCTCCGTGCGCGTCTGCGAGCGCCTGATCGCTGGTCTCGACCAGCATGCCGTCGCGCATCGCGATCACGCGCCGGGCGACGCTCGACACCCGGCGTTCGTGGGTCACGATCAACAGCGTGACGCCGTCCCGGGCGTTGAGCTCGCGGAAGAAGTCGATGACCTCCCGGCCGGTCTCGGAATCGAGGTTGCCGGTCGGCTCGTCGCACAAGAGCAGGACCGGCGCGTTGAACAGCGCGCGGGCGATCGCGACTCGCTGCTTCTGGCCGCCCGACAGCTCGCCCGGCCGGCGGCCGGCGAAGTCGGACAGCCCGACCCGGCGCAGCGCCTCGCGGCCGCGCGCCTCGACGTCGCTGGCGCCGCGCGCGAACGACGCCGGCAGGACGACGTTGCCCAGCACGGTGAGGTGATCGAGCAGGTTGAACGCCTGGAACACGAAGCCGATCGACTGGTTGCGGATCCCGGCGCGCCGGGTGTCCGAGCTCTTGATCGTGTCGACGCCGAGGACCTCGACCTCGCCGGTGTCGGGCTGGTCGAGGCCGCCGATGATGTTGAGCAGGGTCGACTTGCCCGAGCCCGACTGGCCGACCAGCGCCACGAACTCGCCGCGGTCGACGTCGAAGCTGACGCCGCGCAGCACCGCGGTCTTCGCCGCACCGATCCCGTAGCTCTTGGTGACGTCGCGAAGCCGGACGATCGGGCTCGGTGCCGAGGACGGTGCGGACACGCGCGCGGACCCTACCATATCCGTTACCTGCGGCTGCCCGAGAGCGAGACCACGATGTCGCCGGCCTCGGCCGTGACCGAGAGGTGGGCGTCGCGCCACGCCATCAGGTGCTCGGCGGCGCGGTGGGCGAGCGCGCCCTCGGGCCCGTCGAGCCGGCCTTCGGTCAGGCCGCGGATCACCGCCTCCCACGCCGCGGCCGAGATCGCCGGCGGCGCGACGTCGATCGCGAAGATCGGCGGCGGCTGCGGCGGCCCCGGCGCGACCAGCTGGGCCAGCACGCCCTCGCCCAGCGCGGCGATCGCGAGCTGGTGATCGAGCACGTACTCGACCGTGACGCTGAACGGGATCTCGATCGTGTGGCCGTGGTACCGGCCGAACGTCCGCGGCCGCTCGAGCGCCTTGCGCAGCGGGATCCGGTCGAGCTGGCGCTCGAGGAACGCGGGGCTCGAGACGTCGAGGGCGATCGCGCCGGCGCCGGAGAAGTTGTCGGGATCGAAGCCGATGAGCACGGCGCGCGCCGCGCGCACGGAGGTCTCGTCGACCCGCGCGAACGAGCCGCCCGCCGCCGCGACGCACGGCGCCAGGTAGGGCCGCGCGGCCGCGAGATCGAGGTTCCACTGGGCCGCGAGCGCGGCGTGCGCGGCGGTGGCGGCCCAGCCGCTCGGCGCGGGCAGCAGCATGCCGCGCAGCCGCTCGGTCGAGCCGACGTCGAGCGCGATCCGCGCCGCGACGTGATGCTCGTCACCTTCGACGGCGAACGAGACTTTCCCGACCGGCTCGGCGAGCCGGGCGCAGGCGAGCGCGTCGGGCAGCCGGGCGACCGCGCCGGCGAGCATCCCGTGCAGATCGAGGAAGCCGACCAGGGTCGCGGCGGCCGTCGCGCCGCGCCGGGCCCAGCCCCAGGTGCCGGTCCAGGCGGCGTCGTGCGGCTGGTGGCTGGCGGTGAACCAGCGCCCGCCGTCGTCGGGCGCGCCGGGCGGCGAGACGTGGACCCACATCCAGTCGCCGTCGATCGCCCAGCTGACCCGGACGCCGTCGAGCAGGGTCGCCGAGACCACCTCGGTGCGGTCGACCGCGACCGCGCGCGTGACCAGCCCGCGGGCGCGCTGCTGATCGAGGAACGCGGTCATCTGCGCCGGCGCGGCGAGGTGGACCACGAGGGTCGGGCTGAGGTCCTCGCCGAACATCGCCCAGCTGCCGCGGAGATCGACGCCGATCGCGGCGAGCGGATCGGGGTGCAGCGCGTCGACCCCGAACACCGCGGCCGAGGCGCGCATCGCGTCGCGCAGGTCGTGGCCGGTGGCGACCGCGAGCAGCTCGATCGCGTCGCGCGCGGTGCGCTGGGCATCGCCGAGGGTCGGCGAAGTCAGCACGAACAGCGGCCGGGCCGGGACCCAGCGCGCCGCGGCGAACGGCAGCGCGCCGGCGGGTCCAGCCTGGGGGGTCGCGCGACCTCCGCAGGCGGCGGCAATGACGGCGAACAGCGCGAGCCTCATAAGCAGCGAATTTGCCATGCAACTGCCGAGAACGCCGGTCGATCGCCCCGCAACCGTGACACGTCCTGGTACTCTACAAAGCGCTCGCATGAGCTCGATCGGCGCCCCCGACGGAATCGGCGGACCGAAGGGACCGACCGGCCCCGACGGCGCCACGCCGACGGCGCCCGCGCCGGATCTCGATCTCGATCTCGACG
This sequence comes from Kofleriaceae bacterium, assembly GCA_036403075.1. Taxonomy (GTDB): domain Bacteria; phylum Myxococcota_A; class Polyangia; order Haliangiales; family Haliangiaceae; genus JABFXX01. The sequence goes on along the minus strand of DASWRS010000579.1, from coordinate 34,788 downwards.
TGGCGGCCGACCCGGTGCACCGGGCGACGACGGCCGCGCTCGAGGCGTTTGCCGCCGAGCTCGCCCGCGGCGGGGGGCCGGCGCACGAGGCCACGCGCGCGCTGATCGATCGCCTGGTCGCCGGCGTGGACGCCGCGGACCGGGCCGAGCTCCGCGAGCTGCTCACCGACCTCGTGACCCACGATCCCTACCTCGACGGTCTGGCGAGCCGATGCTGACGTCGGGCCGCGAAGCCATCGGCCGGTGAGCGACGCGGTCGAGGAGTTCGGACCGTACCTCGTGTACGAGCGCCTCGGGCAAGGCGGCATGGCCACCGTGCACCGCGCCGAGAAGCGCGGCGTCGGGATCCGCCGGCCGATCGCGCTCAAGCGCCTGCTGCCGCACGTCGCCGCCGATCCCGCGCTGGTCAAGCTGTTCGTCGACGAGGCGCGGCTCGCCAGCCACCTGCACCACACCAACGTCGCCCAGACCTTCGAGCTCGGCCGGGTCGGCGAGACCTTCTTCATCGCGATGGAGTACGCGTCGGGCCCGACGCTGGCGCAGATCGTGCGGCAGTGCCAGCACGCCGCCTGCGAGCTCCCGCTGTCGATCATCGTCCAGATCCTCGGCCAGATCTGCGAGGCGCTCGACTACGCCCACAACCTGTGCGACGAGTCCGGTCGGCCGCTGCGGATCGTCCACCGCGACGTCTCGCCTGCGAACATCATCGTCACCCACGACGGGATCGTGAAGCTGATCGACTTCGGCATCGCCAAGGCGACGATCTCGAGCGTCAAGACCCAGACCGGCTTCATCAAGGGCAAGTTCGGCTACATCGCGCCCGAGTACATCACTGGCAAGATCGATTCCCGGGTCGACCTGTTCGCGGTCGGCGTGGTCGCGCACGAGGTGATGTCGGGACGCCGCCTGTTCGAGGGCAAGGACGACTTCGAGACGCTGGCGAACATCCGCGAGATGAACCTGTTGCCGCCGTCGCGCTGGAATCCGCGCGTCACCGCCGATCTCGACGACATCGTGATGACCGCGCTGCAGCGCGATCCCGCCTTGCGCTGGCAGAGCGCCGGGGCGATGCAGGTCGCGCTGGCCAATGCCGCGCGCCAGCTCGGGACGGTGGTCGGCAACCCGCAGCTCGCCGAGTGGGTCGCGTGGGCGTTCGACCAGGTCGCCTCCGAGACCGGGCAGATGACCGGGGTGTCGGCCGCGGACACCGATGCGTTTGGCCGCCGCGCTCCCCGGCCCGACAGCAGCCTGTCGATCGAGGTCAGCCAGGTGGCGAGCGAGGCGCTCGAGACGCCGAGGCCGGGGCTGGCGATGCGGCCAGAGCCGACGCCGAGCGAGGTCACGGCCGATGACGAGCCCGACGAGCCCGACGACGAGCCCGAGCCGTTTCACCTGCGACCGCCGTCGGACTCGGACGAGACGGTGCCGCTCGAGCGGGTCGCGCTGACGCCGCACGACCTCGCGCTGCTGACGCCGTCGCCGGTGATCGCGCCGCCGCCGCCGGTGGCGGCGCCGTCGCCGCAGCCGACGCGGCCGTCGCGAGGCCATGAGGTCGCGCCGCCGCCGTCGCGAGGCCATGAGGCCGCGCCGCCGCCGTCGCGGGGCCATGAGGCCGCGCCGCCGCAGATGGCCGCGCCGCCGCCGCGGGTGGCCGCGCCGCAGCCGCGGGTGGCCGCGCCGCCGCAGATGGCCGCGCCGCCGCCGGTGGTCGCGCCGCCGTCGCGGCCGTCGCGGCCGTCGCGGCCGTTCGAGGCCGTCGCCCCACCGACGCCGCCCCGGCGGTCGGCGCGGCCGGCGCTGCCGTTCATGGGGGCGTCACCGACGCCACCGCGGCCCGCGCGCGCCCAGGAGCCGATGGCGCCGCCGCTGATCCCGCCGGTGCCGCCGCCGATCCCGCCGCCGCTGCGGCCGCCGCGCTCGTCGCGTGCCATGCCGATGGCAACCGGGCCCCCGCCGGTAGCGTCGTCGCGCGAGCTCGAGGTGCTCGCCGCGCCGGCGCTGCCGCAGCCCCTGCGCCAGGGCGGCACGCTGTCGGGGATGCCACCTCCCCCGCCGGTGCCGTCGTCGCGCGAGCTGGCGGTGCTGCCCGCCGAGCCGGCGGTCCCCGCGGCCGTCGAGCCCCGACCGGCGCCCGCGCCAGCGGTGGCGAACCAGAAGGTCAAGTCGCGCAACAAGTCGACCCAGAAGATGCGGCCGGAGCCCCGACCGGCCGGCGCCGTCGTGCGTGCCCCGGCCGCGGACGCCGGGACCGGCCCGATCCGGGGCCGCCGGCACCTGGTCTGGCTGATCCTGCTGATGCTCGCGCTCGGCGGCGGGGCGATGGCCGTGGCGTACTACTGGCCGGATCTGGTCGACCGGTAGGCCGACAAGGTCAGCAGATCAGCATCAATAGATGATATCGCCGACGAAGATCGTGCCGCGGGTCGAGCCCTGGGGGCCGACGAGCTGCACGACCCTACGATCGTGGGCCGCGAGCTCGATCATCTGGAACGGCCGCGTCATCGGCTGGCCATGCGCATCGTGAAACGAGCCGATCACCATGATCTGCCCGGGGCGGTCCGCGGCGTTGACGAGGTAGGCCTGCACGACGATCTTGCCTCGGTCGTCGAATGCGTGGAGATCGGTGATGCGCGCCCGCGGCGGCTCGTCCGGGATCACCGCGCCGTACACCTTGATCCGCGCGGCGGCGGCGGTCGGCCGGGGCACGCGCTCGCGGTCGACCAGCGCGAACGTCCGGACCTCGTGCGCCGGGATCCACAGCGACTGCGCCCGGAGCTCGCCGACCCGGCCGCCGGAGGCGTCGGTGAGCTCGCCGCCCAGCGTGACGTGGGCGCCCTCGTCGCCGGCGTTCTCGGCGTCGACCAGGACGAAGCTCGCCGTGCTCGAGAACTTGCCGTCGCCGACGACATCGGTGCGCAGCCGCGCGTCGCCGGTGACGTGGATCAGGTCGAGGTCCAGGTTGCGCGCCGGCTTGCTGTGGCTGCAGCCCAGCCTGAGGCTCAGCCCAGCAACGAGCGCGATGGCGCGACCCAGCATCTCCGACAGGTATCCCACATGGATCCCCGCCGGCCAAGGAGGTGCCCGGGTGGGCATCGCCGACGGACCCGACGGACCCGACGGACCCGACGGACCCGAGAGGAGCCGAGAGGAGCTGAGAGAGGAGCCGAGCCTGGGCGATGCGGAGCTTTCCAGGCTCCCCCTCGCCTACAGCGGCACCGGCCGGCGCCCGACGATCCCAGCGTCGGTGCGATCTCGTCAGGCCGCGGTGCGCCCTCCGGTGGGCGCCCGCACCGGCCCGGGCTCGTGCATCCGCAGCACTTCCAGAACCTTGGGCGACAGCACGACGGGATCGTTCGCGGCCTCGGCACCGGCGTGGAGGCCCGGCCGGGTCAGCTTCAGCACCTGCGCCAGCGCGGTCGCGAGCGTGGTGACGCGCTCCTCGGCCGTGGCGCGCTTGTCGACGATGATCCGGTACTCGCCCTTCACGCGGCACAGCCCGCCGTGCACCACGCTGGTCTGGAGCGGCTCGTAGCTGACACGAACCTTGAGCTGCCCCGCGGCGGTTTCGAGGAGCTCGAGCACGACTTCAGGCTTCATGACCAACCCACACTACCAAGATCGATCGCGAGCGCAACCCTTGTGTCCGCGAACCGGACGAAACCTCGTCGGGGGGATCGTCCACGCCCGGGGATCGGCATCCCCCGAGCGCGTCTGCTACGTGATCGGAAGTATGACGCGAAACGCGGCACCGCCGAGATCGGCTCGCCCGACGCGGATCTCGCCGTGGTGCTGCTCGACGATGTTGCGGACGATCGGCAGGCCGAGCCCGGTGCCCTTGCCGTCGGACTTGGTGGTGAAGAACGGCTCGAAGATCTTCTCACGGTCCTCGTCCGCGATCCCGGGGCCCGAGTCGGCGACCTCGAGCGCCACGGTCGCCGGGCCGTCGGCCTGGGCGCGGACCACCACGCGCCCGCCGTTCTCGACGGCGTGGACCGCGTTGGTGATCAGGTTGATCAGCACCTGCTCGAGCTGGCCGCGCACCGCCCGGACCACCGGTAGCTCGGGATCGACCTCGACGCCGAGGTCGATCCCGCCGCGCTCGACCAGGTGCTCGCAGATCGACACCGACTGGCGGACCACCGCGGACAGGTCGATCGGCTCGAGATCTCGCCCCGACGGCCGGGCGTACTGCACGAGATCGCGCGAGAACCGCAGGATGCGCTGGGCGCTGGCGCCGATCCGCCGCAGCTTCTCGAGGTCGGCCGGCTCGGCGCCCTGAGCGTCGAGCTTGCGCACCAGGTACTCGGCGTACACCGTGATCGAGGTCAGCGGGTTGTTGAGCTCGTGGACCACGCCGGCCGCGAGCTCGCCGAGCGTGGCGAGCCGCTCGGCGCGGATCACCTGCTGCTGCAGGGCCTCGATCTGCGACATGTCCTGGCCGATCGCGACCACGGCCTCGATCGGCCCGCCGACCGCCCCGACCCGGCCGACCGGGGCGATGCTCCACACCGTGCGCACCGTGCCCTGGCGACGGGTCGGCAGCGCCACGGTGACCGCGGCGTGGTGCTGGCCGACCAGCGCCCCGGCGAACGCCGAGGTCAGGTACTGGCGCTGCTCGGGCATGAGGAAGTCGCGGACGTCGCGGCCCAGGACCTCGTCGCGGCCAAAGCCGACGATCTCGAGCAGCGCGCGGTTGCACGCCGTGATCCGCCAGCCGCGATCGATGCCGAGGATCAGCGCGTTGGCGTTCTCGAGCAGCCGGGCCTGGTAGTCGCGGAGCCCGAGCGCGTCGTCGGCGAGGTGCAGGGTGCGCAGCGCCATCGCGAGGTGGGCCGCGAACGCCACCACGCCGGGCTCGTCGGCGGCGCGCGCGTCGGCGCTGGGCGCGTAGCCGACGTCGAGCACGCCGTAGAGCTCGCCGCCGGCCGCGAGCGGGATCGCGAAGCCGGTGGCGATCCCGGTGAACGGCGAGTCCCAGCGGTCGCGCACGATCAGCCGGGCCGAGGCCGCGACCGCCGCCTTGAGCCGGGCGCGGCCGAGCTGGGCCTCGGTGATCGTGATCGAATCGGTCAGCGCGGCGTCGCGCATCGGCGCGCCGCGCGCGTAGCCGTGCGCCGGCTCGCCCGAGCGGATGTCGATCACGCGGATGCACAGCGCGCGGCCGGGGATCAGCCGGGCGAGGATGTCGAGCGCGCGGCCGACCAGCACCGGCTCGGACACCGCCGTCCCCAGCTCGGTCGCGAGATCGCGCAGCGCGGCGAGCTCGGCCTCGGGGCTCGGCGGCGAGAACGTCATGCCTTGCCCTCGCGCTCGTCGAGATCGCGCAGGTCGGCGGCGCTGGGCGTCAGCGACGGCATCGCCGCGGACGGCGCGGCGACCGGGCGGAGCTCGCCGGTCGCGACCGCGACCTCGTCGCTCGTGGTCACCGCGATCGCCGGGCTGCTCTCGGGCGCGGCGCGCTCGAGATCGAGCATCCGCGCGCTGCCGACGTAGTCGGTGGTCTCGTACCTGGTGATCTTGCCGATCCGCTTGACGATGCCCGCCATGCGCTCGGCCTCGGACAGGATCACCGCGACCGCGCGCAGGCAGGTGGCGTCGGGTGGGCTCTGGCGCTCGATCAGGCCGGCGTACCCCATGATCGAGGTCAACGGCTGGTTGAGCTCGTGGGCGGTGACGCCGGCGAGCTCGGCGACCAGCGCCTGCTTCTCGGACAGCTGGAGCTTCTGCTGGGCCTCGAGCAGCCGCTGCTCCATGCGGATCCGCTCGCGCAGGTCGGTCAGGATGCCGACCGTGGCGACCTCGCGATCGCGCTCGTACAGGGTCGACGCGGTCATGCTGACCGGCACGACCTCGCCGCCGGCGATCCGGACCTCGCGCCGGGTCTGCTCGAGGCGGCCGACCCCGCCGTGCGAGGTCGAGCGCAGCATGCGCATGATCTGCTGGGCGCCGCCGGGCTCGTACAGCTCCGATACGGGGATCTTGCCGATCACGTCGCGCGCACGATACCCAAACAGCCGCTCGGCGCCCTGGTTGAACAGGATGATCTGGCCGTGGCGGTCGGCCGCGATGATCGCGTCGACCGTCGAGTCGATCAGCCGCTCGAGGAACTCCTTGGTCGACCGCAGCTCGTGCTCGAGGCCGCGCTCGGCGGTGACGTCGCGGAACACCAGGATCACCGCGCCGGTGCCGGCGAGCACGGTCGAGGTCGACATCGAGACCCAGACCGGCGAGCCGGCGGTGGTCGACAGCTGCAGATCGAAGGCCTCGACGTTGACCCCGGCGAGCACGCGCGACACGGTGTCGGTGATCTGCGAGCGGTGGTCCTTGCCCACGAGATCGACCAGCTCGCTGCCGACCAGGCCGTCGCGGCCAAAGCCGGTCAGCCGCTCGGCCGCGCGGTTGACGAACAGGATCCGGCCGGCGTCGTCGAGCACGACCACGCCGTCGGCGCCGGCCTCGAAGTGCTCCTTGAGCGAGTCGATGCCGCGCAGCCGGCGCTCGGCCTCGTAGCGCGCCCGCGACAGCCGGTGGGTCTGGTCGCGCAGGCTCTCGAGCACCGCGCCGTGGCGCAGGTGCGCCGCGGTGATGCTCGCGATCAGCTTGCCGAGCTCGATGCCCTTGGCGCCGATGTGCTGGACGCCCGGCGCGCGCTTGCGCAAGAGGATCGCGCCGAGCGCCCGGCCGCGCCACTGCACCGGGAACACGGCGACGCCCCGGACGCCGCGCGACGACAGCCGCTCGGCGATCGACGCGGTCAGCGGATGGAACACGACATCGTCGATCAGCAGCGGCGCCAGCGTGCGGATCGCCTCGGCGACCTCGGGGTACTCGGCGATCGCCAGCGTGAAGCGCTGCCGCGGCTCGGCGTCGCTCGCCGCGATCACGAACGCGTGGTCGGAGCCGTCGACGTGCGCGATCAGCGACGCGCGCTCGAAGCCGAGCACGCTGGTGGTGATCATCAGCACCTGGATCAGCGCCTCGGCGTCGTCGCCGTCGGCGGTCAGCACCTCGTTGATCCGCGCCAGGGTCTGGGCGGCGATCGTGTCCCTGCGGCCGAGCTTGCACAGGTTGCGGCAGCGGGTCGCGAGCAAGAGCGGCGCCACCGGGGTCCGGGTGACGTCGGTCGCGCCGGCGGTGAGCGCCTCGGCCATCGCGGTCGGCGGGATCCCCGGCACGACGGCGAGGATCGGCACCTCGGCCAGCGCCGGAAACTCGCGCGCCTCGGCGACCAGCTGCGAGGCCTCGCTGCCGACGATGATCAGCAGCGCCGGCGCGCAGGTCGCGATCGGCAGGTAGGTCTCGGCGGTCGCGGCCACTCCGCCGGCCGCGAGCTGCGCGACGATCTGCGCGCGCTCGGCCTCGTCACCCCCGAGCACGACGATCGACGCAGAGTCCACGGCGAGTCACCGTACCATGATGCCCATGGCGCAGAGCTCGCAGGTGCAGGGCCGCGCGAGGCGACGCGCGGCGGGGGTGAATGGACCGGCTCCGCCAGTCCAGAGGGGACGGGAAAGTCCCCTCCCGATCGACGCAGAGTCCACGGCGAGTCACCGTACCATCCCCTCGAACGCCGCGAGGGCCGCCGCGAACACCCGCTTGACCGGGACCCCGTGGCGGCGGGCGGCGGCCGCGCATGCCTCGAACTCCGGGGCGGCGTTCCATACCGTGTCACCGTCGGCTGCCACCTTCATCGGAATCGGGCCGTAGGGTGTGACGACCTCGCGGGTGGTGCGCGCCAGGACCCTGCGCTCGCGCGGCGCGAACCGCACGCCGATCGTGGTGGTCTCGCGCAGGATCGCAGTGGCGACCGCGCCGCGGGCCTCGGTGGTCGCCAGCGCCGAGATCATCAGCGCCGGCCGGCCCTTCTTCATCGTGATCGGGGTCCACCACACGTCGAGCGCACCCGCGGCGAACACCGCGTCGCTCGCCGGCCCGCACAGCTCGGGGCTCATGTCGTCGAGGTTGGCGTCGATCTGCCACACGCGGTCGGCGAGCTCGTCGACCGGCGCCGCGGCCAGCGCGATCACGCGCAGCGCGTTGGCGCGATCGGCGAGCTCGGCGTCGCCGGCGCCCCAGCCGATCGCGACCGGGCGCCCGGCCGGCGCGGCGGTCCACTGCGTGACCGCGGCGGCGAGGATCGCGGCCCCGGTCGGCGTGCACAGCTCGCGCGCGACGCCGCCGTCGGACATCACGCCCCCGGCCTCGCGCAGGATCTCGAGCGCGGCCGGCGCCGGCACCGGCAGGACGCCGTGCGCGCAGGTCAGCGTGCCGTGGCCCATCGCGACGCCGGTGCAGGTCACCGCCGACGGCGCGAGCCAGTCGAGCGCGGCCGCGGTGCCGACGACATCGACCACCGAGTCGATCGCGCCGACCTCGTGGAACGCGACGTCGTCGACGCGGGTGCCGTGCATCCGCGCCTCGGCCCGCGCGATCCGGTCGAAGATATCGAGCGCGCGGGTCCGCGTGCCCGGGGTGAGCGCGGCGCCGGTGATCGCGGCGCGGATCGCAGCATAATGATAGTGGCCGCGGTCGCCGTGATCGTGCGCGTGGCCGTGGTCGTGGCTGTGACCCGGGCTGTGTTCGTGGCTGTGACCCGGGCTGTGCTCGTGCTCGTGCCCGTGGCTGTGATCGCCGGGCTCCGTCGTCGCCGCAGCGTGGCGGTGCGGCCGGGCGCCCGCGAGCTCGCCGCGGAGGTCGACCTTGACGTCGACCGCCGCGATCCCGTGCTTGACCACGCGGGCGATCTGGAGGCGCTCGCGGCCGGCGCCGATCGCGTCGAGCGCCGCGCCGATCGCCTCGATCGGCACGCCGAGATCGATCAGCGCGCCGAGCATCATGTCGCCGGCCGCGCCGCTGAACGCGTCGACGTGGAGGTGCAGGCCGCGGAGGCCGTCGCCGGGCGCGGTCATCGGCCGGCCGCCAGCCGCGCGATCCGGACCGCAGCGACCGCGGCCCCGACACCGTTGTCGATGTTGACCACGGTGATGCCGACCGCGCACGACGCCAGCATCGCGCCCATCGCGATCAGCCCGTCGATCGAAACGCCGTAGCCGACGCTGGTCGGCACCGCGACCAGCGGGCGGTCGATCAGCCCGCCGAGCACCGACGGCAACGCAGCCTCCATCCCGGCGACCGCGATCACCACCGCCGCCTCCCGGATCGCGTCGAGCCGCGCGAGCAGCCGGTGCACGCCGGCGACGCCGACGTCGCTGATCCGCACCACCGGCGCGCCGAGGAACTCGGCGACCAGCGCGGCCTCCTCGGCGACCGGCAGATCGCTCGTCCCCGCGCACACCACCGCGATCGGCGCGGCGGCGGGCCGGGGCCCGGGTGCGCCGAGCACCGCGATCCGCGCGAGGTCGTGGATCGCGACCTCGGGCACGAGGGCACGCAGCGCGTCGGCCCGGGCGGCATCGATCCGCGTCGCGATCGCGCCGCCGGATCGCCGGGCGAGCTCGCGCAACGCGGCCGCGATCTGCTCGGGCGTCTTGCCGGCGCCAAACACGATCTCGGGCACGCCGGTGCGCAGCTCCCGGTGGTGATCGATCATCGTGCTGCCGACGGCGTGCGCGACCTCGGCGTACGGCAAGTCGCCGACCCGTCGGGCCGCCTCCGCCGGCGACAGTGCGCCGGCGCGCACCTGTTCGAGCACCTCGAGCAACTGCTGCCGATCCACGGAGGCTTCGTACCATGGTAAGCGAGCGTGTGGCGTTCACACCTGGAGTCACCTCGACCGCGACCTCCGGCCGGCTCTACGTGATCACCGGCCAGTCGTTATGCGTCACCTACGCGCCCGCGAGTGGAACGCCCACCGTGCCGATCGGCCCGCCGCCGCGCGGCGCGCTGTACCTCGGTGAGCTCGACGGCGCGCCGTGCTTCGCGCACCTGCTCGGCGAAGGCGAGGCGCCGCCCGAGGGCGCCGATCCGATCGCGCTGCGCCAGCTGTTCGGCGCCCTGCCCGACGCCGACTTCGGGATCGCCGGCCGCGCGCTCGGGCTGACCGCCTGGGACCGCGATCACCGCCACTGCGGCCGGTGCGGCGCCCCGACCGAGCGCTCGTTGACCGAGCGGGTGCGGATCTGCACGCGGTGCGGCCACGGCGCCTATCCGCGGCTGTCGCCCGCGATCATCGCGCTGGTCGAGCGCGACGGCCGCGCCCTGCTCGCCCGCAACGCGCGATTCCCGCTGCCGTTCTTCAGCACGCTGGCCGGCTTCGTCGAGGTCGGCGAGACCCTCGAGGCCGCGGTCGCGCGCGAGATCCACGAGGAGGCCGGCGTCGCCGTCGCCGATGTCCGGTACTTCGGCAGCCAGCCGTGGCCGTTCACCGGCTCGCTGATGATCGGGTTCACCGCGCGCTGGGCCGGCGGCGACATCGTCGCCGATCCGAGCGAGATCGCCGACGCCGACTGGTTCGCGCCGCACGAGCTGCCCCGGATCCCGCCCAAGCTCAGCATCGCGCGCGAGCTGATCGACGACTTCGTCCGGCGGCACGGCGGCACGCCGGACATGTGATCGACGTGTGACCGGACGCGTGAGCCGCCGCGCTACCTGAGGTGCAGGGCCGCGCGACGCGACGCGCGGTGGGGTGAATGGACCGGCTCCGCCGGTCCAGAGGGGACGGGAACGTCCCCTACCTGAGGTGAGTCTCGAGGAACCGCGCGGCGCGGGCGCAGAACTCGACCAGGTTCTCGCGGTGCGACAGCGAGTGGCCCTCGTTGCCGGCGACCATGTACTCGACCGGCACCTTGCGGCTGCGCAGCGCCTTCACGATCAGGTCGGACTCCGAGCGCGGCACGCGCGGATCGTTGGCGCCGGCGTAGACGAACAGCGGATCGACGATCTTGTCGGCGTCGCGCAGCGGCGAGATCGAGTCGAGGAACGCCGCGTCCTTGTCCGGATCACCGAACTCGAGCAGGAAGATCTCGCGGATGAAGCCGTTGGTCGTCGCCATGAACGTCTTGAGGTTCGTGACGCCGAACAGGTCGACGCCGGCGCGCCAGATATCGGGAGTCCGGGTCAGCGCAACCAGCACGGTGTAGCCGCCGTAGCTGCCGCCGAACACGACGACGCGGTCCTTGTCGGCCCACGGCTGCGACGCCGCCCAGCGCCCGGTGGTCTCGATGTCCTTGAACGCATCGAGCCGCTGCGGGCCGTTGTCGGCCGCCTCGTACGCCCGGCCAAAGCCGCTCGAGCCGCGGACGTTGGGCTCGATCCAGGCGTAGCCCTGGCCGACGAAGAACCGGGTCATCGCGTTCCACCGGATCGCCGAGCTGCCCGCCGGTCCGCCGTGATAGCTGACGATCACCGGCAGCTTCTTGCCCTTGCTGCCCGCCGGCAGGTACACGTTGACCGGGATCTTCTTGTGGTCGAACGCGTCGACCTCGACGATCGAGGCCTCGATCGGCGGCAGGGAATCGAGCTGCGGCCTCGCGTCCGCGCGCAGCGCGGTCAGCTTGCCGGTGGCGACGTCGACCGCGTGGATATCGGCCGGTGCGGTCGGCGTCGACCAGGTCAGCGTGAACCGCTTGCCGTCGCGCGAGAACCGGCCGACGCCGCCGCTGCCCAGCGGCAGTGCCACGGTCGCCTTGGGCTTGAGCGTGGTCGCATCGAGCACGCGGACGTCGCTGTGGTTGCCGGCGTTGATCGACACCGCGACCGAGTTGCCCTGCTCGGCGACCTCGACGGCGCCGATGTCCGCGCTCGCCGGCCTGGTCTCGACGTAGCGCGCGGTCTCCTTGCCGGTCGCGACGTCGATCGACAGCACCAGCCCCTGCTCGGCGCCGCCGTCGGTCGCGAGGATCACCCGCCGGCCATCGGCCGAGAACTGCGCGCCGGAGATCGTGACCTTGGCGGCGTTACCGCCGTCCTTGGGCCAGATCGGCCGGGTCTTGCCGGTCGCGAGGTCGAGCGCCACGACGTAGTTCTCCGCGCGCGATGGGTAGCGCTGGTAGAGCCCCCACTTGCCGTCGCGGCTGACGTCGAGCAGGAACCCCGGCTTGTCGTCGTGATAGATCTGCTTCTCCTCGCCGGGAGCCTTGACCGACGTGGTGTACACGCCGGTGCCGACGTCGGACATCCCCCGCGCGCTGTAGAAGATCGTGTCGGGCTTGCTGTCCCGCAGGATCGCCGGGTTGCGCTGGCGCCGGGCGCCTGGCGTGAGCTCGACCAGGCCGCTGCCATCGAGGTTGACCCGGAAGTACGACCAGTTCTCGTCGGCGCCGTGGTCGGACAGGAACACCAGCGCCTTGCCGTCCGGCGTCGGCACGGCCCCGGTCTGGCGCTCGGTCGAGGTCACGAGCCGCCGCGCCGGCGCGTCGGGCTTCGCGGCATCGGCGATGTAGATCTGCGGCAGGCCGTCGCGGTTGGACACGAACACGATCCGCTTGCCATCGCGTGTGAACAGCGGCTCGTTGTTGACGAACGCGTCGATCGCGGCGGACGCCGCCTTGGCCAGCTCGGCGTCGCGCGCGGCGTCGGCTCCCGACGGCGTGTCGGGGTTGGCGTTCACGGCGACGGGCGGTCTTGCGGGTGCCGGTGCCGGTGGCGGCGCGGGCTCGGGCTGCGGTGGTGGGGTCTCCGGGACCGCCGGCGGCGGGGCCTTGGCTGGCCCGCCGCACGCGGCGGCGACAACGACGGCGAGGATCGGGGGGGTCCGCATGGCCGGCACCATAGTCGCGACCCGGTCCAGGGTCCAGACCGGGCGTCATCCCTGCGGCCAGTTGCAGCCGCGCGGTCGGCCGTGCCGCACGATGTCCGACCCAGCCGGGTCGCTCACCACATCCGGAGCCGGCGCGGCTGGTCGTTTACCGCTAATTTAGAACGGCGCCGGGCGCTCGAGCGCGACGCGGCGGCCGGTGTGGGGATGGAGGAATGCCAGCGCCTCGGCGTGGAGCGCCAGGCGGGCGGCCGCGCGGCCGTAGAGCCGGTCGCCGACGATCGGCGCGCCGAGGCCGAGCGGGTGCGCGGCGTGGACGCGGAGCTGGTGGCTGCGGCCGGTGCGCGGCTGGAGGTGGACGCGGGTGCGCGCCGCGGTGCGCTCGACGACGCGCCAGCTGGTGATCGCCGGCTTGCCGTGCACCGGGTCGACGATCTGGCGCGGCCGGTCGTCGAGGTCGACGCGCAGCGGCAGCTCGATCGTGCCGTGATCGCCGGCGATGGCGCCGTCGAGCCAGGCGACGTAGCGCTTGTCGACCTCGCGGCAGGCGAACGCGCGCTGCAGCGCGGCGTGGGTGTCCGGATCCTTGGCGACGACGAGCAGGCCGGAGGTGTCGAGATCGAGCCGGTGGACCGCGAGCGCGCCGGGGTGCTGGGCGCGCAGCCGCGTGATCACCGAGTCGCCGAGCCGGGGGTCCCGGCCGGGGACCGAGAGCAGGCCGCACGGCTTGTCGACGATGACCAGCCAGCGGTCCTCGAACACGATGCGCGGCTCGCCGGCGGGGACCGGCTCGGCGCCGAACACCGGCGGCGCGGCGTGCGCAAGGCCCTCGAGCATGAACGGCAGCAGCGGGCCGCACTTGCCGCGGCAGGACGGGTAGAACTGGCCGGCGCGGCGGCCTCCGGTCGCGGGCGGCGCGCGCCACCACAGCTCGGCGAGCGCGAGCGGGGTGAGCCCGAGGCGGTAGGCGTGGCCGAGTAGCTTGGGCCCGGCGCAGTCGCCGGCGCCGCCGGGCGGCTCGCCGGGTGCGAACAGATCGCGCAGCGGGCGGCGCTCGCCGCGGGCATTCGCGATCACGTAGGTATCGTGGAGCTGGATCATCAGGCGGCCCGACTCGGCGGCGCGCTGGTGCTCGAGCCGGGTGCGCTCGGCTTCGACGGCCTCGAACCGCGCGCTCCACGCGGCGTGCTCGGCGGCGTGCGCGGCCAGGAGCCGGCGGCGCTCGGCGGCGTCGCCCCGGCTGGCCTGATCGAGCGCGTGGCGCGCGGCGGCATCGCCGGTCGCTTCGCGGGCGGCGTGGCGTTCGGCGCGGCGGGCGGTGTGACCGGCGCGCAGCGCCGCGCGCTCGGCGGCGTGGCGCTCGGCGAGGTCGCGCCCGGCGCGGCCGGCGGACGAGTCGGCGAGCGTGCGCAGCCGGAGCTCGAGCTCGCCGAGCCGGCGCTGGCCGTCGGGCCAGAACGCGTCGCGCGCCGCGGCGTCGAACAGCGGCGGCACGAACCCGGGGACGTACCAGGCACCGTCGAGCATGCCGGAGAAGCCGCGGAGGTAGCCGAGGCGGCCGTCGCGCGCGGCGACGACCAGGACGCCGAACATCTTGCCGCCGCCGGGCGCGTCGAGGCTGGCGCGGCCGCGGATCCGCGCGATCAGCTCCTCGGCGGCGCGCCGGGCCAGCGGGTGCGGCTCGCCCGGATCGAACGGGCTGGCGAGCGTCACCGGCAGGTCACCGGGATCGGGCCGGGGATCGAAGTAGGCGAACGCGGGGTCGTCCACGACGCGGCTACTTCCGGCGCTTGGTGATCCGCACGCTCTCGATCGCGCGATCGGTGGCCTCGACGACCTCGATCGTCGCGTGCGGCAGGGTAACGACCTCGCCCTGCGCCGGGATGTGGCGCAGCCGCTCGATCAACAGCCCCGCCAGGGTCTCGTAGTCCTCGCTCTCGGGCAGGCCAACGTCGAGCTCGGCGTTGATCCGCGCGACGCTGGTCCGCGCCAGGGCGCGCCACACGCCGGGGCGCTCGAGCCGGATCGCCGAGGGCTCGGTGTCGTACTCGTCCTCGATGTCGCCGACGATGATCTCGAGCAGGTCCTCGATCGTGCAGATCCCGACGGCGCCGCCGTACTCGTCGACGACGATCGCGAGGTGCTGCTGCTCGGTCTGGAGCTGGACCAGCAGGTCGCTCGCCTTCATGGTCTGGGGCACGTAGATCGGCGGGTGCGCCAGGCTGGCGACGGTCTTGCCCTCGGACCGGCCGCGCGAGGCGGCCTGCAGCAGGTCGAACACGTGGACGATGCCGATGATGTCGTCGACCCGCGAGCGGTAGATCGGCATGCGCGAGTGCTGCTTGTCGGCGACCTCGAGCGCGGCCTCGGCGACCGCGGCATCCTCGGGCAGCGCGGTGACCTCGGACAGCGGCACCATGAGCTCGCCGACCTTGTACTCGGACAGCTCGAACACCTTGGCGATCATCGCGCGCTCGTCGGCGGTGATCTCGGGCTTGTCGGTCTCCGGTGCGCTCTCGATCAGCATCGCGAGCTCGTCGCGGGTGACGAACGCGGTGTTGCGATCGCCGCCGGCGGCGCGGGTGAGCAGGCCCGCGTAGCCGCCGCTGACCGCGACGATCGGCCGGAGCAAGAACGTGAACAGCCGCAGCGGCCCGGTCAGCGCCGCGACCGCCGCGTCGGCGTGGGTCTGCGCGATCGCCTTGGGCACCAGGTGCCCGAACACGAGCAGCGGCGGCACGACGATCACCGGCGCCCACAGCGGCGAGGTGCCGGAGACCTCGAGCTCGACGGCGACGATCAGGATCGCGAGCAGCGTCGCCCCGGTGGCGCCGACCAGCGTGGTCGCGAGCGTGATCTGCGGGACGCGGAGCATGCGCTCGGCGCGCTGCGCCCCGGTGTCGCCCGCCGCCGCCCGGGTCCGCAGCCGGCCGCGATCGCACGCCGACAGCGCGGCCTCGGCGGCGACGAAGAACGCCTGGGCGAGCAGGCACGCCGCGAGCACCACGCCCAGGGTCGACGGCGAGATCACGACGACCTGCCTCGCCGCTCGGCCTCGCGCTCGAGCTCGCCGAGGTCGCTCGCCGGCGGCGTGATCTCGTCCTCGCCGTGCACCGGCCGCGGCGGTGGATCGAGCACGCCGAGCGCCGCGCCGGGCGACGCATCGGGCTGGATCACCGGGCCGCTGCGGTCGTCGCCGGCCGCGGGCTCGGCGGCGGGTCCCCGTGGCGCCGCCGGATCGGGCGCGGCGGCCCCGGGCGCAGCCGGCGTCGCCGCACCCGCGCCGTCGGCCTCGGGCCGGACCTCGAGCGGCGTCCGGACCCGCATGCGGCCCGGCGGGATCGTGTTCTGGAGCTCGGCGCGCTCGTCGCGCAGCACGCCGAAGATCTGCGCCAGCAGATCGTCCATGGTCACGAGCCCGAGCACCTTGCCGTACTCGCTGACCACCAGCGCCATGTGGACCTTCTTCTGCTTGAAGGTCAGGAACAGCCGCTTGATCGGCGTGGTGCGCGGCACGAACAGCGGCTCGTGGAGCAGCTCGCCGAGCGGCCGGCCGAGCGGCTGGCCGGCGGTGGTGCGCACCAGGTCCTTGGCGTTGAGGATCCCGCGGATGTTGTCGAGCGAGCGCTGGTAGATCGGCACGCGCGAGAACCCGCGCGCCGCGAGCTCCTTGACCAGGCGCTGCGCCGGCAGGTCGTACGACAGCGCGAAGATCCGCTCGCGCGGGGTCATGACCTGGCCGACGTTCTTGTCGTTGAACTCGAACACGCGGTGGATCAGCCGGCGCTCGCGGGCGTCGACCTGGCCCTGGACCGAGCCGGCGTCGACCAGGGTGCGGAACTCCTCCTCGGACAGATCGCGCGACGGCCGCAGCCGCGCGACCACGCCGAGCGGCCGCAGCACGAGCCCGGCGATCGCCTGGATCACGATCCGGACCGGTGCGATCACCGCGCCGAGCACCGCGAGCGGCAGCACGCAGGCCCGCGCCCACGCGACCGGCGTGTTGGCGGCCAGGGTCTTGGCGGTGACCTGGGTGACGAGCACGATCAGCGGCAGCGCCACGGCGATCGCCAGCCACAGCGCCGACCACAGCGCGAACCGGCGCGCGAGCACCGCGAACGCGAGCACGGCGAGCACGGCGTTGCACGCCTCGGTGCCGACCCGCACGGTCGCCATCACGCGGCGCGGCCGCTCGAGCATGGCGACGATCCAGCGATCGGTCGGCCGCTTGCTCTGCGCGAGCTGGCCGCGCTCGATCCGGCCGATCGAGAACAGCGCGACCTCGGCGCCGGACAGGAACGCCGAGACCACGAGGCACACGGCGGCGAGCGGGATCGCGAGCTCGAGCTCGGTGATCACGCGGGCTCTCCGCCGGCGTCGGTCGCCGGCGCCGGGAACGTCGCGGTGAAGATCGAGCCCTGGCCCGGCGCGGTGTCGACCCAGATCCGCCCGCCGTGGGCCTCGACGTAGGCCTTGGCCAGGGTCAGGCCCAGGCCGCTGCCGCCGAACGCGCGGGTCGACGACGAATCGACCTGGAAGAACGGCTCGAAGATCTTGGCGACCTGATCGCGCGAGATCCCGATCCCGGAGTCGCTGACCACGAGCTGGATCGCCGGCGTCGCGGCGTCGCCGTCGGCCTGGCCGCGCGCGGCGGCGGCTCCGGCTGCGCCGTGCCCGGTGAGCGGCCCGCGGCGCAGCACGACCGAGACCTTGCCGCGATCGGGCGTGAACTTGACGGCGTTGGACACCAGGCTCGATACCACCTGGCGAATCTTGCGGCGATCGCCGACCACGACCGCGTCGGGGCAGGCGTCGAGCTGGATCGCGATCCCCCGCCGGCCGGCCTGCGGCGCGAACGTGGCGAGCTCGCTCGCGACCAGCTCGGCGAGCGACAGCGTCATGCGCTCGAGCGCGAGCTGGCCCGACTCGAGCGACGAGACGTCGAGCACCGCGGTGATCAGGCCGAGCAGCTGGTCGGCCTTGCCGAGGATCGTGGTCAGGTACTCGCGCTGATCGCCCGAGATCGGCCCGGCGAGCCCCTCGGCCATCATCTCGGCGTAGCCGATCACGCTGGTCAGCGGCGTGCGGAGCTCGTGCGACATCGTCGCCAGGAAGTTCGACTTCAGGCGATCGAGCTCCTCGAGCCGCGCCACCGCGCGCGACAGCCGCGCGTTGTGCTCGGTCAGCTCGGCGAACGTCAACCGCATCGCTTCCTCGTGGGTCGCGGCCGCAAGCTCGCGGGCGTGGGCGTGGTGGACCAGCAGGTCGAGGGTCTCGGCGCACAGCCTGAGGCTGACGTCCGCCGACGGCCCGGTCGCGGCGAGCTGCGCGAGCGGCGCGCCGTTGTGCTCGAGCGTGCGGCGCGGCGAGCCGGCGCAGGCCGCCCCCGCGAGCCGGGTCCCGCCCGGGTCGAAGATCGCGAGCTCGCCGCCGAGCGCGCGGCGGATCGAGCCGACCAGCTCGTCGAGCTCGCCGGCAGGCACCAGGCGAGCCAGCTCGATCCCGTCGTCGAGCGCGCTCACCCGGGGAGCTTACCAGGTTCTGCTACTCCGACATGCTCGGCGAGCGCGCTGCGAAACGTCGCGGAGTCGATCCCGAAGCGCTCCGAGAGCCGCCGATCTCGGTCGAGCGAATCCCAGGCCCGACCGACCAGCTCGAAGAAGGTCTCGACCACGCCGGTGCCCTGCTTGGCGCACGCCTCGTGGACCGGGCGCCCGGGCACGCCGAAGCGGTCGACCTCGGCCATCGCCATCGCCACCGGCAGATCGCGCTTGTTGTACTGCACCACGACCGGCGCGTGCTCGAGGCACAGCGCCTTGAGGTTGACCGTCAGGTTGTCCCACGACCGCCGGTTGGACTCGCGCTGATCGGGCTGCGAGTCGGCGATGAACGCCACCGCGTCGGCGTTGGCCAGCACGACCTTGCGCGTCGCCTCGTGCACCGGCTGGCCCGGCACGGTGTAGACCTTGATCTGGAACGAGAACCCCGAGGCGCGAAAGAACACCGGCAGCAGATCGAAGAACAGCGTGCGATCGTCGCGGGTGTCGAGCGTCATCAGCCGGCCGCGGTTGAGCTTGTCGACAGCGCCATGCAGCGCGCGCAGGTTGCTGGTCTTTCCCGAGTGCGGCGGCCCGTAGTACACGAGCTTGAGCGCGACCTGCCGCTCTGCGAAGTCGACTTGCGCCACGGCGAACTCTACCTCACCTGCCGGAGGGGATGGTCGGCAGGCTCACCGGATGCCCGGGGGTGAGCGGCCGCGCCGGGCCGCTGGGCATGGTCGGCGCGGCCGGCGCGCCCAGCCGCACCGATGGCTCGCGCGCCACCATCGCGTAGATCAAGCCGACGGCGATCGCGACGATCAGGACGGCGAGCACGGCGACGGTCGCGCGGTACGGCCGGGCCTGGGGATCGGACCGCACGGTCGCGCTCGCCAGCAGCGTCGCCTCGGCGGCGCGGCGCAGCCGCTCGAGCTGGCGCGTGGCGATCGGGTCGTGGCCGCGGCTGCGGTAGCGCGCCGCCGCCCAGGCATAGCAGCGGTGGGCGGCGACCCGCTGCAGCACCTCGTCGTGGCGCGCCGGATCGCTCCACGCCTCGGTCGCGTGCTGCCAGGCATCGCGCACGGCCTCGGGCACCGCCGCGTCGCGCTCGTCGCGGTACGCCGCCATCCGGTCCGCGGTCAGCCCGCAGCTCGCGCATGCCGCGGCGGCGGCGCCGAGCTCGGTGCCGCACTTCGGGCACGCCGCCGCATCGCTCGCCGCGTCGCTCGCCGCATCGCTCGCCGCCTCCGCCCCGGCCGCCACCGGCAGCCGCATCACGTGCGCGCACGCCGGGCAGATCGAGCGCACGACGTCGCCGTCGATCGCAAAGCTCGCGGCGACGAGCTCGTGACAGGACTCGCACTCGACAAGCACACCCCAGATCCTGTCACAACGCGGGCCGGAACGGGACCGGCGTCGCGATCAGCAAGAAGATGACGAGCATCGCGACCGCGTAGCGCCGCCGTCGCGGATCGAGCGGCGTATCTCCCACCGGCGGGTGGTACTCGCCCGCCTGCCGCTTCATCCAGGCCAGCAGCGCCGCCCACACCAGCCAGGGCAAGACGCCGTAATGCGCGTAGTCCAGCGTCTCGAGCACGCCGCGTCCGGAATTCCAGGCGTGCGCGAACATCACACCCCCGACCGCGAGGCCGATCACCGGCAGGGCGACGTGCAGCCGCCCCGACCAGCGCTCGTGCGCGTCGCCGAGCGCGGCCCGCGCGACGTGGCCGCCGTCGAGCTGACCGATCGGCATCAGGTTGATCATCGTGATCAGCAGGCCGACCCAGCCGGCGGACGCCATCGGGTGGAGCTGGACGTCGACGCCGTCCGACGGCAGCCAGCGGCCGAACACCGCGTACTTGAGCAGCGCGTAGAGGATCGAGTTGCCCTCGATCAGGTCGCCGGCCCTGGACGGACCGACCGGCGACAGCACCAGGCCGACGACGAGCAGCGGGATCGCGATGACCAGCCCGGCGATCGGGCCCGCCGCGCCGACGTCGAACAGCGCGTTGCGATCCGAGATCGGCTTACCCATGCGGATCACCGCGCCGAGCGTGCCGAACGTCAGCTGCGGCGGCGTCGGGATGAAGTACGGCAGCGAGACCTCGACCCCGCGGCGACGCCCGGTGATGTAGTGCCCGAGCTCGTGGCACAGGAGGATCGCCATCAGCGTCGCGGCGAAGTACGGCCCGCCGAACCACGCGGTCGTGGCGCAGCACGCGGCGAACAGGCCGGCGTGGATCGCGAGCGCGCGCCGCGTCACCGCGGGCGGCGCGGCAGCGTCATCCAGCTGGCTCATGGGTTCGCGAGTCTAGCGTGGCGGGCGGCCGGTGCCATCGCGCCGGTCGATCACGTGCGTGATCTTCGCACGGGTCACGGCGGTCACGGCGGTCACGGCGGCCACGGCGGTCACGGCCGGTCACGGCGCGGGGGCGAGCGCGCGCATCAGCGCGGCGGCGCCGGCCGCTTCATCGCGCTTGCCGGCGGCCGCGAACGCGGCGGCGATGATCCGCCAGGTCTCGGCGTAGCCGGCGTGGATCATCGCCGGGTACTCGTCGTCGCGCCCCGGCCGCGGGTAGTCGAGGTCGAGCGCGGCGAACCAGTCGCGGTTCTGGGCCGCGAGCGCGTCGATCGACGGCCGGGCCTGGCCGCGCGGCAGGACCCGGAACAGCGTGCCGTACGGGTAGTTCGGCAAGGTCCGCAGCACGTTGCCGAGCGCCAGGTCGACGAGCAGCGGCCGGCCGCTGGCGAGGATGTCCTCGGCGATCCGGATGCTCGGCGTCTCGTCCGTGTTGGTCTCGATCACGACGCCGCGGCGGGCGAGCCGGGCGCGGTACGCGCGGTCACCGACCAGGTGCCACAGCGCGACGACCACGTCGGGGCGCTCGCCGCGCGCGACCTGGAGATAGCCGGTGCCGAGGAACGGGACGTCGCCGGATACGAACACCACGGCGTTGGGCGGCATGCCGCGAAGCATCGCGCGCATCGCGTGCTCGATCGCCGGCGTGCGCACGCGCAGCACATCCGGCGCCGTGACGAGCGCGGCGGTCGCGAAGCCCAGCACCGCGATCGCCGCGGCGATCCCCGGTCGCAGCCGGTCCTCCAGGCGCGCGACCGCGACGTCGAACGCGCCGGCGACCGGCACCGCGAGCAGCAGCGTCGCCATCAGGTGGAACCGGCGGATCGCGTACAGGTTGAGGCCCACCGGCACGAGATCGAACCGCGTGACGAGCAGCGGCCCGGCGAGCACGAACGACAGCGCGAGCATCTGCCAGCCGATCCGCGGCTCGCCGCTGCCGGCGCGCACGCTGCGATGACCGAGCATCGCGAGCCCGGCGACCGCCGGGATCCAGCACCACGCGCGGCCGAGCGTCATCGCGAACGCCGCCAGGTTCGCCGCGACGTGCAGCTCGCCGCCGTGCGGCGAGAACGCGGCCGGTCCGCCATAGTCGCGCCGCAGCAGGTGATCGACCAGCGCGCCGAGCCCGTCGATCCGCAGCCACGAGATCGCGTTCTCCTGGGTCACCAGCAGGTACGCGTACGGCGTGAGGCCGAGCGCGAGCGCTGCCACGCCGGCGGCGGCCGCCCGCCCGCCCCGCCCTGCTTCGCGCACCCCGCGGATCGCGCCGAGCAGCCCGACCGGCGCGACCAGCACGCAGGTCATGTGGTCGGCGAGCCCGAGGCCCGCGGCGAGGCCGAGCGCCGCCGTGCGCCAGCCGCCGCGCAAGGGGCCGCCGCGCGCCGCCAGGTACAGCACCGTCGCGACCACGAGCTGGTTCCACGCGAAGACCTCGGCCTCGCTGCTGTAGCGCATCGCGACCGGGCCGGCCGCGTAGATCGCCACCGCGAACGTCGCGGCGGTCGGCCGCGCGCCCCACGCGCGACACGCGGCATGCAGCACGACGAGCTGGATCGCCGCGAGGATCGCCGTCGCGATCGCCGTGGTGTGCGCCGGTGTCGAGCCCGGCAGCCACGACATCGCGCGCAGCCACAACAGATAGGCCGGGTAGCCGGTCGGATGCGCCACGCCGCCGGCGACCCCGAGCGTCGCCAGCTCGGCGTTGTCGCCGTCGACGATGTGGGCCGGCGCCAGCCAGACGTACGCCGCGAGCCCGGCCAGCGCGACGAGCCCACCCTGCTCGAGCAGGAACCGCCGGAGCGCGACGCGAGCCATGGCCGCCGCCATGTTCGCGCATTTCGCGGCCGGGTTTCCAGCCGCCCGGCGGAAACCGTCGCCGTCACGGCACGAGGATCAGCGCGTCGCCCGAGACCTCGAGCACGCTCGGGGTGCGCTCGAGCTCGCCGTCGGCGGCCATCGCGGCCGGGCCGCAGGCGCCATCGTCGAGCCGGGCGTGGGCCAGCGCGGCCCGCAGCGCGGCCCGCGGGTCGGCGGCACCGGCGGCCTGGGCACGCGCGGCGGCGAGCAGCGCGGCGGCATCGCGGACCTCGGCCGCGGCCGTGCTCGGCGTCCGGCGGGTGCGCTGCTGGAACTCCGCCGAGAACTGGACCGCGGCATCGCCGCCGAGCTCGCCGGCGTAATCGTCGACGATCAGCGCGCCCTGCACCGCGGCGCCGCCGCGCAGCGGCAACGTCGGGTGGTGCCAGCCCGCGCCGCCGACCAGCTGGACGATCTGCGGGACGTGGCCGCCGTGCTTGCGCACCAGCCGATCGTGGTCCGGTGCCTCGGTCGTCCGCAGCTCGACATTGTAGTACGGCAGGTACGCCGCGACGATCGCCGCGCGGTCGTGGCGATCCGGCACGTAGAGCAGCGTGTACGGGATGTCGGGCGAGAACGTGGTCCAGCCCGACTTGCCATGGCGCGCGAGGTGCGCGGCGAGCCGCGGGTTCCTCGCCGGGACCAGTCCGAGGAAGTCGCGGATTTCGGCCTCGACGTCGCCGCCGGTGGGGTCGTAGCTGCCGCGCGCGGTGACCTGCAGGCCGAGCCGCCCGGCCTCGACGGCGAACGCCTCGGCGGCGTCGCGGCCGACGTCGTCGCGCGGCGCCAGCACCGCCACCGTCGGGAAGCTGTCCTCGGCGGCGAGCCGGGCCACGGCTCGGCCCTCGTCGGCGGGCGACGCCACCAGCCGGAACACGCCCGCGGCGGCATCGGCGCCGTCGTCGGGCGCGAGCAGCCCGATCGGCAGGCCGCGGCTCGCCGCCGCCCGCGCCGCCGCGATCGCCTCGCGCTGGCCGACCGGGCCGAGGATCCCGATCGCGCCCCTGCGGGCGGCGGTGTCCACGGCCGCGGCCGCCCCGTCGGCGGTGCCGTGCGTGTCGAGGTACAGCCAGCGCGTCCCCGCCGCCGGCGCCAGCTCGATCGCGGCGCGCAGCTCGCCACCGAGGCCCGCGTAGGGCCCCGACAGCGGCAGCAGCACCGCGACCACCGCCGGATCCACCGCCGCGGTCACCAGCTCGGCGCCGAGCGCCTCGGCCGCCGCCGAGACCTCGGCGGCGTCTGCCGCACGCGCGGCACGGGCGAGCAGGTCGCGCGCCTCCGCGTCATCGCCGCGGT
The DNA here is from genome assembly GCA_036403075.1 of Kofleriaceae bacterium. Taxonomy (GTDB): domain Bacteria; phylum Myxococcota_A; class Polyangia; order Haliangiales; family Haliangiaceae; genus JABFXX01. Next base: position 11,084 of record DASWRS010000579.1, on the reverse strand, counting down.
GGTGCGCCAGCCGCGCCGCCCGCAGCGCGAGCTTGCCGGCCGGCGCGCGATCGCCGAGCGCATCGAGCGCCGCACGCGCGGTGGCCTCGTCGGCCTCGTCGATCGCCTCGCCAGAACCCAGCCGCGTCACATCAACAGCCGGCGCCCGCCCCGGAGCAGCCGCAGCCCCCGCTCCGCGCGCCGGGGCGACCGCGTGGCTGCTCGACACATCGCGCTCGATCCAGCTCGGCTCGCTCGGCGCAGGCTTCGGGCCGCACGCCGCACTAGCGGCGGCGAGGATCGCCGCGGCAGCGCGTCTTCGAGGTGCTTGCAGCGGCCGCACGGCAGACCTCGAGTCTAGTCCAGACGCTCGCAGATCGCGTCACGCCACGGCAGCGGCCATGGCTCGCGCCGCGCCGGCCCCGATGCCTCCGGTGCTCGCCGCGTCGAGCATACCCCGCTCGCCGCACTCGCCCGGCCTTGCACGCCCGCCCCTCTCCCACTCGCCGCGCGTTGTCGTGAGCGGCGGTGATGTGGCACGGTGCAACGCGAGGCGAACATGATCACGACCGAGCTGGCCCGCATGATGACGCGTTACAAGGCGTGGGCGAACGAGATCACGTACGCGACGGTGGCGGCGCTCCCCGAAGGCGAAGCGACGAAGCCGCGGCCGACGCTGTTCAAGAACATGGTCCACACGCTCAACCACCTGTACGTGGTGGACCGGATCTTCGAGGCGCACCTCGAGGGCCGCGACCACGGCTACACGGCGCGCAACACGCCGACCCACCCACCGCTCGACGAGCTGTGGCGCGCGGTGCAGGCGCTGGATCGCTGGTACGTCGAGCTCGGCGAACGGCTGTCGAACGAGGCGCTCGCCGAGACCGTCCGGTTCCAGTTCGTCGGCGGTGGCGACGGCGCCATGACCCGTGGCGAGATCCTGCTCCACCTGGTGAACCACGGGACCTACCATCGCGGGTTCGTCGGCGACATGCTGAACCAGGCATCGGTGAAGCCGCCGGCGACCGACCTGACGGTGTACCTGCGCGACGTCCACCGCGCCGGCGGCTGAGCACCCGCCGGCAGCGTCGAGATCTGCCGGCCCCGACGTCGTGGGGTGCGTGGGGTACGTGGGGTACGCGGCGCGACGCGGCCATCTCGTCCTGGAGCAGATGCTGAAAGTGCACGTGCACACATCAACCCGTGCCCGGGCTGGTCGAACCCTGCAAGTGATGACGAACAGTGAGTTTCGTCGACAGCAGTGACGTTCATCGAGGCTCGTATGTGGGCCTCCTACTCAGAGGAGTTCTCGTGTTTAGATCGGGTGCATTCAAGATCAGTATCATTGGCGTGCTTGCGGTCGCGTCGGCGGCGGCGGCTTCGCCGACCGCGACGGTGACCCTCGGAGGTACGGTGACCTCGAGCCTCGAGATCACCTCGGTGCCCACTGCGGCCGCCTCGGCGCTCGATCTCTCGGGCGGACAGAAGATCGTCAAGATCTCTGACATCGAGATGAGCACCAACAACGAGCAGGGCCTCACGCTGACCGCCACCTCCGGCAACCTCACCAAGAGCGGCGGCACCTCGATCGCGTACAAGGTCACCAGCGTGGCCAACGCCGCATCGGCACCCATCGCCGCGGCGTTCACGATCGCGTCGGGGAGCGACTACACGGTGGGCACGGTCGCGTCGGGCTCGGTCGACAAGGACCTGTACATCCTGTACACGCCGCTCACCCTCCAGGATCCCGGCGACTACGCCGGCGAAGTCGACCTCACCGTCGCGGACAACTAGGGCGCCGTGCGCCCCCGGGTGCAGCTCACCGGTCTCGCAGCGCTCCTGCTCGGAGCAGCCGCGCCCGCGTCCGCCGGCTCGGCGGTGACTGCCCAGACCACCGCGGGCACGTCCAGCCTCGAGCTCGACGGCCGCGGCACATCGTCGACGCACATCGTCAAGATCGCCGAGCTGTCGCTGTCCAGCGACGCATCCGCGGGCCTGACCATGACGATCACGTCGGGCTCGCTGGCCAAGGCCGATGGCAGCACGCCGGTCACGTTCCAGGTCGTGCTCGTCGATCGCGCCGCGCAGGCCCCCGCCTCGGCGGCGTTCACGACGGCATCGGGTACGCCTTACCTGTTCTCGACCCACTCCGCCGGTACGGTCGAGAAGGACATCTACATCAAGTACGCACCGGCCGCCCGCCAGGACCCTGGCTCGTACTCCGCCAGCGTCGATCTCGACGTCATGGATAACTAGCTCGGTGCATGTCATGAGATCAGCTTTCGTCATCGTCGCCGTGATCGCCGTCCAGCTCGCCGGTCGATCCGCGAGCTGGGCCTACCAGCTCCAGCCGATCTCGCGCGTGTTCGCACCGTCGGGATCCAAGGCCACCCAGTCGTTCGAGGTCACCAACGATGGCGCGGGGCGCGTCGCGCTCGCGGTGTCGTTCGCGACGCTCGATCGCGACGAGTCCTACGCCGAGACCAACCGCGACGCCAGCGACGAGTTCCTCGCGTATCCCGCGCAGATGATCCTCGAGCCTGGCGCGCGGCAGACCGTGCGCGTGACCTGGCTCGGCGCGCCTGACCCCGCGCGCGAGCTCGCCTATCGCATCATCGTCGCCCAGGTCCCGCTCGAGCGCCTGGAGCGCACGCCCCCGGACGGGGCCGCGTCGCGCGGCCAGATGCGCGTCATGCTGACCTATCGCGGGACGCTGTTCATCCGGCCCGCGAAGGCCACCCCGAAGATCGAGCTCAAGGCCGCCGCTCCCGCGAGCGATCGCGACGGCAGTCCCGGGCTGGCGATCACGCTCGAGAACACCGGCACGGCGGTCGGGCTGGTCAAGACCTGCACGGTGCGCGTGGCCTCGTCGGCCGGCGGCGCCGAGATCGCGCTGTCGCCCGCGGAGCTGCGCAACACGCGCGTGCTCTGCGGCACCCGGCGCCGCTACGTCGTCCCGTGGCCGGCGGGCCTGGCCCGGGGCCCGGTGATCGCGACCGGCCGATGCTCGGTCGAGTCCTGACCCTTGGTGGTCCAGCTCCGGGGCTCTGCCTCGTCCTCTCGCTGATCGCCGCCCCCGCAGCGGCGGATCCCGACCCGACCGCAGGCGCCGCGCCCGGCGAGCTCGATCGCGTGTTCGCGCAATATCATCGATCCGAGCGCGCTCCGGTGCTGCTGATCGTCGACGGCGCCGAGGTCGATGGCGACGGCCCGCTCCTGCTCGAGCTCGGACGCCCCGACCGCCCGCCGGTCGTGCCGGCGGGGCCGGTCCTGGCCGCGCTCGCGCCCCGGCTCGCGGGCGAGGCCCGAGCGGCGCTGGCCGCCGCGGTGCGCGATCACCGGCTGTCCCTCGACGCACTGCGCGCGACCGGGCTGACCGCGACGTTCGACCCACAGCGGCTCGAGCTGCGGATCGACGTGCCACCGCAGCTGACGCGCACGCTGTCGCACGACTTCGGCGCCGGCGCCCCCGCCGCGGCCGCGACCGCGCTCGGGCCGAGCGACGCCAGCGGCTACGTCAACCTCCACGCCGGCGGCACCACGGACCGGCGGTTGTTCCTGCGCACCGACGCGGCCGCGAACATCGACGGCTGGGTGCTCGAAGGCCGTGGCGATCTCGCGGTGAACGCGCCCGGCGCGGACGCGCCGGTCACCGGGCACCGCGGTGACGTGCTGCTGTCGCGCGACGTACCGCACGACGCGATCCGCTACATGGCCGGCGACTTCGCGATCGCCCCTGCCGGGCTGCAGGCGGGCTATCCGATCGCCGGCATCGGCGCCGGGCGCAACTTCGCGCTCCGGCCGTACCGCGTGGTGCGTCCGATCGGCACGTTCGAGTTCGTGCTCGAGCGCGCCTCCCGGGTCACCGTGCTGGTCAACGGCGCGGCGGTCCAGACGCTATCACTGGCGGCCGGGCGCCACGACGTCCACGACCTTCCGCTCGGAGCCGGGCTGAACGAGATCGAGCTGCTGATCCGCGACGACACCGGAGCCGAGCGCCGGATCGCGTTCTCACTGGCGAGCCCGGACGAGCTGCTCGCTCCGGGCGTCACGCAGTTCTCGCTGGACGCCGGCTTCCCGCTCCGCTCCGATGTCGGGCTGCGGCGCTACGACGTCGCGCATCCGGTGCTGTCGGGCCGGTATCGCCAGGGCGCGACGTCGTGGCTGACGCTCGGGGCCTCGTTCGACGGCGACCTCGCCCACCAGATCGGCGGCGCCGGCGCGACGCTGGCGACCAGCCTGGGCAACCTGTCCCTCGACGCGGCGGCGAGCCGTTCGGCGCCCGGCGATGGCCGAGCCGCGGGCGTGCGCTACGACCACAGCGGCGCCTCGCGCGGCGGCGTGACCGCGTTCACGATCGCCGGACACTACTACTCGCCGCGGTTCCGGACCTCCGGCCCCGAGGCGAGCGTCGGCCACTACCGCGGCGACGTCGCGATCGCCGCCGCCGGCAAGCTGCCGCACGCGTTGCTGGCCCGGATCGATCTGCGGTACGAGCTCGGCCGCGACGTCCGCGACGCACAATCGGGCTCGCTCGGGCTGTCGCGCTCGTTCGGCGGCGTCGGGCTCGATGCCAGCGTCTCGGTGCTGCACCACGTCACCGTGCGCGATGAAGCGCGCCTGCTCGTGACCGCGCGCGTGGCGCTGCCCGGAGGCGCCGGCGCGGTGCACACCGCGTCGCGCGCCAGCACGAGGGGCGGCATCAGCAACGAGCTCGGGCTCGCCGGGCACACCGGTGCGCCGGCCGCGGCCGTGGCGGGGACCATGACGCTGAGCCAGGACCCGACCTCGATCGGCGCGGGCGGCACGCTGGACTACACCGGGTCCCGCCTGACCAGCTCGCTCGCGGGCAGCACGATGTTCAACCTGACCGGGCGCGGCGCGACCGACACCGCGTCGCTCGACGCGGGCTCCGCGCTGGTGTTCGCCGGAGGGCGATTCGCCTGGTCGCGGCCGATCACCGGCAGCTTCGCGATCGTCGATCGCCACGAGGTCCTCGACGGCGTCCGGATCGGCGTCAACCCCATGCGCGGCGGGTACGCCGCCGAGACCAACGCGCTCGGCCCGGCGGTGATCCCGAACCTCGAGGCCTACCGGGTCAGCCGCATCGTCGTCGATGCGCCGGAGCTGCCCGCGGGCTATTCGCTGGGGCCCGCGAGCTACGCGATCCTGCCGGCGTACCGGAGCGGGACGCTGATCGCCGTCGGCGAGGCCGGGACGGTGCTGGTGCGCGGGACGCTGCTGCACTACAGCGGCGACGCGGTGTCGTTCACGGTCGCCGAGCTGTCGTCGCTCGACGATCCGCGCCGGCCGCCGGTCAGCCTGATGACCAACGGCGCCGGGCGGTTCAGCGTGGCCGGGCTCCAGCCGGGCCGCTACGCGCTCCGGATCTCGGGCGACGCGGCGGCGAGCGGCGAGATCGAGATCCCGCGGGGTACCACGGGCCTGTACGCCGCGCGCATCGTCGAGATCAAGTGACCACCGCGCCGGCGGCGAGCATCACTCGTCGAGCAGCGATCGCACGCGATCGAGCAGGCGCTTGCGCGGCGCACCCGGCCCCGAGGCATCGCCGGTGGCCTGGCCGAGCTCCTCGATCAGCGCGCGCTGCCGGGGCGACAGCTCGGTCGGCACGGCGAGCCGGATGTGGACGAGATGGTCGCCGCGCGGCGCGGTCTTGCCCGAGGCCTGCGGGATGCCGCGGCCGCGGATCCGGAACACCTGGCCGGGCTGCGTGCCCTCGGGGATCCGCATGTGGATCGCGCCGTCGAGCGTGGCGACCTCGAGCACGGCGCCCAGCGCGGCCTGCGAGAACCCGATCGTGTGCTCGCTGCGCACGTCGAGTCCGTCGCGGCGGAACACGGCGTGCTCGGCGACCCGGAGGTGGACCTGGAGGTCGCCCGCGGCGGCGCCACCCTTGCCGGGCTCGCCCTCGCCGCGGAACGTCTTGACGGTGCCGTCCTGGGTGCCGGCGGCGACCACGATGGTGAGCTCGCGGGTCCGGCCGTCGCCGGCGGGAACCTGGATCGGCTTGCTGCAGCCGAACGCGGCGTCCTCGAAGCTGAGCTCGAGCGTGTAGCGCAGGTCGCGGCCGCGCTGCCGGCCCCGGCGGCCGCGGAACAGGTCGTTGAGGATGTCCTGCGCGGCCTCGACCACCGCGGACAGGCCGCCCGGATCGTCGGGGTGGCCCCAGCGGTCGTAGCGCGCGCGGGACTCGGGATCGGACAGCGCGGCGTAGGCCTCGTTGATCTCGCGGAACGCCTCACCGTTGTTGTCGGGGCTGACGTCGGGGTGGAGCTTGCGCGCGAGCTCGCGGAACGCGCGCTTGATCTCGGCGTCGGTCGCGTCGCGCGGCACGCCGAGCACCACGTAGTAGTCGCGCTTGCGCCGCGCCATCAGGACCCACCCTCGGGCGCCGGCTCGGCCGCGGCGTAGATCGCCTCGCCGATGCGCTGCGCGGAGACCTCGAGCCGGGCGACCGCGTCCTGGACCTGGACGAGATCGTCGCCGGCGATCGCGGCGCGGCACTCGGCGAGCTCGACGACCAGGAACTCGCGCTCGGTATCGGGCAGAAGACCTCCGAACTCCTCCATGGCTTTCTCGGAAGAGTAGAGCAGGCCCTCGCCCTTGTTGCGAGCCTCGACGACCTGACGCCGAATCACGTCGGCGTCGGCCATCGCCTCGGACTCGGAGACCAGGCGCTCGATGTCGTGCTCCGACAGACCGGTCGTCGGCGTCACGGTCACGCGCTGCACCCTGCCCGTGCCGTGATCCCGGGCAGATACGGAGAGCACACCGTCGGCGTCGATGTCGAACGCGACCTCGATCTTGGGCACGCCGCGCGGCGCGGGCGGGATCCCGGTGAGCTCGAACGTCGCGAGCGACTTGTTATCCTCGGCCATCTGGCGCTCGCCCTGGAGCACGTGGACGGCGACGAACGGCTGGTTGTCGATCGTGGTCGAGAACACCTCGGTCGCCCGCGCCGGCAGCGCGGTGTTGCGCGAGATCAGCGGGGTGAACACGCCGCCCATGGTCTCGATGCCGAGCGACAGCGGCGTGACGTCGAGCAGCAGGACCTCCTGGACCTCGCCGGTCAGGACGCCGCCCTGGATCGCCGCACCGACCGCGACGACCTCGTCGGGGTTGACCCGGCGGCTCGGCTCCTTGCCGAACATCTCGGCGACCAGGGCCTGGATCCGCGGCATCCGGGTCTGGCCGCCGACCAGGATCACGACGTCGATGTCGGCCGGGGTCAACGTCGCGTCCTCGAGCGCGCGCCGGCACGGCTCGAGCGTGGCCTGGACCAGCGGCTCGACCATGCGCTCGAGCTCGTGGCGCTCGAACACGAGCTGGAGGTGGCGCGGGCCGTCGGCGCCGGCGGCGATGAACGGCAGGTTGATCTCGGTGCGCTCGCTGCTCGACAGCTCGATCTTGGCGCGCTCCGCCGCCTCCTTGAGCCGCTGCAGCGCCATGCGGTCGCCGCGCAGGTCCATGCCGTCGTTGATCGCGGTGAACGTGGCCAGGAGGTGCTCGACGATCGCGTTGTCGAAGTCCTCGCCGCCCAGGAACGTATCGCCGGCGGTCGACCGGACCCGGAACACGCCGTCCGCGAGCTCGAGGATCGAGACGTCGAACGTGCCGCCGCCGAGGTCGTAGACCGCGACCCGCTGCGCGGCCTCGGTCTCGACGCCGTAGGCCAGCGCGGCCGCGGTCGGCTCGTTGACGATGCGCAAGACGTTCAGGCCCGCGATCCGGCCGGCGTCCTTGGTCGCCTGGCGCTGGGCGTCGTCGAAGTACGCCGGCACGGTGATCACGGCCTCGGTGACCGGCTCGCCGAGCCAGTCCTCGGCGGTCTGCCGCATCTTCTGCAGCACCAGCGCCGAGACCTCGGGCGGCGAGAAGTCCCGGCCGCGGACCCGGACGTGGGCGTCGCCGTTGTCGGCCGCGACGACCTCGTACGGGCAGGTCAGGACGTGGCGCTGGACCTCGGCATCCTCGAACTTGCGGCCCATCAGCCGCTTGACCGCATAGACCGTGTTCTCGGCGTTGGTCATCGCCTGGCGCCGCGCGGCCTGGCCGACCAGGCGCTCGCCGGTCTGGGCGAAGCCGATCACCGACGGCGTGGTCCGTGTGCCCTCGGCGTTGGCGATCACGACCGGCGCGTCACCGTCGATCACCGCCACGCACGAATTGGTCGTGCCGAGATCGATGCCGACGACGCGAGGCATGACGGATCGCTACTCGGCCGGGGGCGGTGCGGCTTTGGCCTTCGCGACCACCACGAGCGCCGGCCGGAGCAGCCGCTCGCCGGACTTGTAACCGCGCTGCAGCACCTGCATCACGGTGCCCGGCGGCGAATCGCTCTCCTGCTGCGAGATCGCCTCGTGCAGGTTCGGATCGAACGGCTGGCCGCCGGCCTCGATCGGCGTGACGTCGAGCCGCTCGAACGCGGTCAGGAACTGCCGCAGCACGAGCTGGACACCCTCGATGATCGGGTTGGTGCCGGCCTGCGAGGTCGCGTGCTCGATCGCGCGCTCGAGGTTGTCGACCACCGGCAGCATCTCCTTGAGCACCTTGCCCTTGGCCTCGAGCCGGGCGTCGTCGAGCTCGCGCTTCTGGCGCTTGCGCAAGTTGTCGAGATCCGCCGCCGCCCGGAGGTAGCGATCCCAGTATTCCTTCTTTTCCTTCTCGACCGCCGCGAGCTTGGCTTCGAGCCCATCCTTGTCGTCGGATGGACCGGGCTGGCCCGGCGGGCCCGACTCGGGCGGCACGACCTCGATCGGCAGCTCCCCGCCGTCCGCCCCCGCAGCGGCCTCGGCCGGGGCGTCTGTGGGTTCACCGTTCTGGTTGGGTTGTCCGCTCATCGGAAGCGACCATAACCACGTTTGGAGGGCCAGACCAGCGCACGCAAGCGCGGATCCATCTGGCGATTTCGCCCGGCGGCGAGATCGCGCACGCGGGCTTGAACCGGGCTTACGTGGTAGCGAGCTGCGCCAGGAGCTGAGACACGGCGTCGGCCGTGACCTCGACGACCGACATCACCTTACCGTAGTTCATCCTCATGGGACCGATCACCGCGAGCGCCCCGATCGGCCGCTCCTCGGAACCGTACGACACGGCGATCACCGAGCTCCCGGCGAGGCCGCTCAGCGCGGTCTCGGCGCCCAGGAACACCTGCAGGCCCTCGGCGTGCCGGGTGCGATCGAGCAGCCGGATCAGGGTCTCCTTGTCCTCCAGGGTCCGGAGCAGCTCACGCGCGTGGTCCTGGGCGATCGTGTCGTCGATCAGGTTGGACTGACCGCTGATCACGACGTCGGCCGAGCGCTCGCGCGCGACGAACATCGCGTGACCGAGGCGCAGCGCGGCGCTGACCGCCTCGTCGTAGCGGTTCTTGTCTTCGCCGAGCTCGCGGAGCACGCGCTCGCGGACCTCGTCGAGCGTCATGCCCTTGAGCAGCTGGTTCAGATAATTATGGATCGACTCGAGCCGGCGCGGGTCGACGTCGTCGATGATCAGCCGGTTCTCGATGCTGCCGTCGGTGGTGACCAGGACGGCGATCAGCTTGCCGTCGCGCAGCGGCACGAACTCGATGTGGCCGAGCCGCTGGTGATCCGGATCCGGGGTGACGATCACCGCGGCGTGCTGGGTCAGATCGCTCAGCAGCCGCGACGCGCGCTGCACGACCTCGTCGCGGGTCGGCGCGGCGACGCGCTCGCGGATCTCGTCCTTCTCGCGCACGGTCAGGCCGCGGACCTTGAGCAGCTCGTTGATGAAGAACCGCAGGCCCGACGCGGTCGGCACCCGCCCGGCGGACGAGTGGCGCTGCTCGAGCAGGCCGAGCTCCTCGAGGTCGGCCATCACGTTGCGCACGGTCGCCGGCGATAGCTTGAGGTCGTGACGGCGCGTCACCGTGCGCGATCCCACCGGATCACCGCCGTGGAGGTACTCGGTGACGACGGCGTGCAAGATCTTCTGGGCACGCCGCGATAGCTCGGAGCCGTTCATCCGCTCACCACAGTCTAGCATTCCAGCCCTCGACCACACGGGCCGCGATTCGATCCGCCATGAGAAACCCGCGCAGCGTCGGGCAGATTCTGCCGGCCTTGCGCTCGGCGAGCTGCTCCGCGACCAGCGCGTCGGCCAGCCCCGGCGCGGCGGCGAGGTCGGCCTCGGCGACGCCGTCCGAGGTCCGCAGGCCCAGCCACGCCCGATCGGCGGCCAGCTCGGCCGGGGGGCTGTCGGTGACCTCGGCGGGCGTCCCGGGATCGGCCAGGTAGTCGGCGGCGCGCCGCGGGTTGGTCGCACGGCGGCCGCCGCCGTCGGTGCCGAGCTCGAGCGACGCCGCCCCGACGCCCAGCCCCAGGAACGCGGCGCCGCGCCAGTACAGCGCGTTGTGCCGGGCGCGCCGGCCGGGCCGCGCGTATGAGCTGATCTCGTAGTGCTCGTAGCCCGCGGCGGTCAGCCGGTCGTGCGTCGCGATGTAGAGCTCGGCGAGCGTGTCATCGGGCAGCGGCACCAGCCGGCCGTCGCGCACGCGCTGGCCGAACGCGGTGCGGTCCTCGATCGTCAGCTCGTAGACCGAGAGGTGGTCGGGCGACAGGTCGATGTCGGGGCCGGCGGCGGCGGCGCCTCCGGGGACACCTCCGGGGACACCTCCGGGGACACCGAGGATGAAGTCGGCGGACGTCGCGAACCCCGCGGCGAGCGCGCGCTCGACCGCGGCGCGACCGTCGCCGAAGCGGTGATCGCGGCCGAGCACGACGAGCTCGCGCGGCGAGAACGACTGCACGCCGATCGAGAGCCGGTTGACGCCCGCGGCCCGCCAGGCTGCGAGGTTCTCGTCGTGGCAGTCGGTCGGGTTGGCTTCGATCGTGATCTCGAGGGCGGCCTCGGGGCGGTCCGGCGCACCGAACCGGTCGCGGATCCGCGCGATCGCCCCGGCGATGCAGTCGGGCCGCCACAAGGATGGCGTGCCGCCGCCGAGGTAGATCGACACCAGCTCGCCCGAGAACCCGCCGGCGCGGCGATCGAGCTCGCGGCTGACCGCCTCGAGATAGACCTCGTGCGGCGGTGGACCGAGCTCGATCGCGAAGTCACAGTACGGACAG
>DASWRS010000578.1:0-29954 GCA_036403075.1 Kofleriaceae bacterium | reverse complement strand
TGCTCCTGGTGTTCGTCGCTGCGCTGATCGGCTTCATCGTTCATCTGAAGCGGCGGGTGCAGGCGCACCACCGCGAGCCGTGACGCGTCACGCGGTCCAGGCGACGTCCCGGCCGGCTCGCTGCGGATCCTTCGCATCGTGGGCCAGGGGGCGGTCGCGCCGGTTCTCGTCGGGGCGGGCGACGCAGCCGAGGGGCTACCGCGGCGCGTCGGCGCCCGGCGCGGTCAGCCAGCGGCGCAGCGCCGCGACGAAGCGCTCGGCGGCGCCGGGGCACTGCGCGAAGTACAGCGACGGATCGATCAGCTCGAGCTCCATCACCATCGGCCGGCCGGTGGCGTCGCGCGCGAGGTCGACCCGGCCGTAGAGGATGCGATCGGCGATCGGGGCGAGGGCGGCCTCGGCCACGGCGCGCTCGTCCGCGGCGATCGGGTACGGCCCGTCGACGTGCTCGTCGTCGCCGGTGAACCGCGGCGCCTTGCGGACCGCGTGCGACAGCTCGCCGTCGATCCACACCAGCGCGCGCTCGCCGTGGCCGTCGACCGAGGCGACGTAGGGCTGGACCAGCGCGGCGCCGCCGGCGGTGATCTCGGCGAGGTGGGCGAGCGCGGCCGGATCGCCGGGAGCGAAGCGCCGCGTCGCCAGCGAGGCGGCGCCGATCTCGGGCTTGATCACCAGGCGGGCGGCGTCGAACGCGCCGAGGTCGCAGGCCTGGCCGCGCTCGACCACGGTGGTCGGCACGACCGGCACGCCGCGCGCGGCGAGCTCGAGCAGGTAGCGCTTGTGGACGTTGCCGCGCAGGATGTCGGGCGGGTTGATCATCGACGCCGCGGCGCTCGCACGATCGATCCACGCCAGGAACGCCGCCGGCGCGAGCGGGTAGTTCCACGGCGTGCGCACGAGCGTCGGGACCGGCGCGTCCCAGTCGGCGGCCGGATCGTCCCAGCCGACCTGCGCGGCGGTCAGGCCGGCGGCGGCGAGCGCGGCGGCCAGCGCCGCCTCGTCGGGATCGGGCTCGGGCAGCTCGCGGCAGGTCGCGATCCGCAGGTCGAGCGCCGCCCCGGTCATGACAGCGCGGCGACGAGATCGTCGAGCAGATCGGCCTCGTGCTCGAGGCCGACCGACAGCCGCAGCAGGTCCGGAGGCGTGGGCGTGGTCGGGCCCTCCACCGTGTAGCGGTGCTCGACCAGGCTCTCGACCCCGCCGAGTGAGGTCGCCGGGACCCAGATCTTGAGCCGCTTGACGACCGCGAGCGCGCGCTCGGCGCCGCCGCCGGTCTGGATCGACAGCATGCTGCCGAACCCGCGCTCCATCTGGCGCGCGGCGACCGCGTGCTGGGGATGCGACGCCAGGCCGGGGTAGCGCACGGTGACGCCGCGCGCGGCGAGCTGGTCGGCGAGCAGCTGCGCGGTGCGGCTCGAACGCTCGACCCGCGCGAACAGCGTGCGCATGCCGCGCGCCAGGAGGTAGGCCTCGAATGGCCCCAGGCACGGGCCCTCGTCGTGGCGGAGCTCGGCGATCTGGCCCCACGCCGCGTCGACGCGCGCGGTGACCAGCGCGCCGGCCAGGACGTCGGAGTGGCCGGCGAGGTACTTGGTCGCGGCGTGCATCACGATGTCGGCGCCGAGCGCGATCGGCCGGGTGTGGACCGGCGTCGCGCAGGTCGAGTCGACCGCGAGCAACGCGCCCACGCCGTGCGCGAGCTCGGCGATCGCCGCGATGTCGGCGACCTCCCAGGTCGGGTTCGACGGCGCCTCGATCCACACGATGCGCGTGTTGCGCCGCAGCGCGCGGCGCACCGCCTCGAGATCCGTGGTGTCGACCGCCTCGTGGCTCAGCCCCCAGCGGGTGCAGAACCGGTCGAGCCAGGCGCGCAGCGCGTAGTACCCGATCCGCGGGCTGACCACGTGGTCGCCGGGCCGGCACACCGCGCGGATCGCCGCGGTCGCCGCGGCCATGCCCGAGGCGAACGTCAGCGCGGCGGCGCCGCCCTCGAGCGCCGCGAGTACCCGCTCGGCGACCACCGGGGTCGGGTTCTCGTCGCGGCCGTAGGTGATGCCGCGGGTCGCGTAGTCGGCGTCGCGCGCGTAGGTCGTCGCCAGGTGGATCGGCGGGACGACCGCGCCGGTCGCCTCGTCGATCGTGTGCAGCGCCTGGGCGGCGGTGGTCTCGGGGCGTGGGGCTGTCATGGGGGCGGCGGCCCGCACACTACCATCGCTGATCCGTCGCTGGGGGTCCGGGCGCCGCGGGTGGGGTGTGCGCTCCCTCGGCATGCCTCGTCGGTCTCCGGCGTGCCGCGGCGCGAGCCCACCGGCACCGACACCGCGTGCGAGAGCTTCCGGGTCCCGCGGAGCCGTGTAACCCGGGTGTTACTCCGGTGCAGTCTCGGTGTGATAACGCAAAGCTGGCTGCCGCCGTGCATCTCAGCCCGGCTACGCCCCGATTGTTCCTGCCGGTCGAGCGTGACCCTGTGCATCGGCCGGCCGATGCTTCACTCTTGCTGTCGATTCGAAGAGGAGCCGCCATGACCCCCACCCTCCGCCACGCGGGACTGTCACTCGGCGTCGTCGCCGTCCTGCTGGCCGCGGCGTGCTCGAGGAAGCCGGCCGATGGCGACCAGGGATCTGCCGCCCCGGGTAACGCGGCCGCCCCGGCGGCTGCCGGCGATGCGGCTCCGATCAAGGTCGCCGCCGCCGCCGACCTGGCGTTCGCGTTCAAGGACGTCGGGGCGGCGTTCGAGCGCAAGACCGGCAGCAAGGTCAGCTTCACGTTCGGCTCGACCGGGCAGCTCGCGAAGCAGATCAGCGAAGGTGCACCGTACGACGTGTTCGCCGCCGCGAACGTGTCGTACGTCGATGACGTCGTGAAGGCCGGCGCGTGCGATCCGGACACCAAGGCCAGGTATGCGCGCGGCCGCATCGTGATCTGGACCAAGAAGTCGAGCGGGGTCGCCGCGGCCGGCGCGCTCACCGATCTCACCGACGCCCGGTTCGTCAAGATCGCGATCGCCAACCCGGAGCACGCGCCGTACGGCCGCGCGGCCAAGGAGGCGCTCGAGGCGGCCGGCGTCTGGGAGGCGGTCAAGCCCAAGATCGTCTACGGCGAGAACGTGCAGCAGACCCTGCAGTTCGCGCAGACCGGAAACACCGAGGCCGCGATCTCCGCGCTGTCGCTCGCGATGGTGACCGAGGACGGCGCGTACCAGCTGATCGACGAGTCGCTCCACAAGCCGATCGATCAGGCGGTCGTGGTCTGCCACCGCGGCACGAGCGTCGAGGTCGCGCGCGCCTTCGCCGCGTTCGTCAACTCCCAGGATGGCCGCGCGATCATGACGCGCTACGGCTTCCTGCTCCCCGGCGAGACCGTGGCACAGTCGCCGGGCAAGCGGTGAACTGGGATCCGCTCGTCCTCTCGTTCGAGGTCGCGGCGGTCGCGACCATCGTCGCGACGATCCTCGGCGTCGCGCTGGCGACGTTGCTCGCGTCGTGGCGGTTCCCGGGCCGCGATCTGATCGACGTCATCGTCACGACGCCGATGATCCTGCCGCCGACCGTGCTCGGCTACTACGTGCTGGTCGTGCTCGGCCGGCGCAGCAGCCTCGGCCACGCGTTCGAGGCGCTGACCGGGGGCTCGATCGTGTTCACGCGGACCGGCGCGATCATCGCGGCGTCGATCGGCTCGCTGCCGCTGATCGTCAAGGCGGCGCGGGCCGCGCTGCAGGGCGTCGATCCGACGCTGGTGCGCGCGGCGTACACGCTCGGCGCCGGCCGGCTGCGCGCGTACTTTGCCGTCCGCGTCCCGCTCGCCGCGCCGGGCATCCTCGCCGGCGTGATGCTCGGGTTCGCGCGCGCGCTCGGCGATTTCGGCGTGACGCTCATGGTCGCCGGCGACATCCCCGGCGAGACCCAGACCGCGTCGCTCGCGATCTACGACGCGATCCAGGCCGATCGCCCGGGAGAGGCCGGCGGCATGATCGCGGTGCTGAGCGCGTTCGCGATCGCGACCCTGTACCTGGTCAACAAGCTGACGAGCACGCCGCATGAAGACTGACCGGGCGCTCGACGTGCGGATCCGGCTCGCGGTCGGCCGGGGCAGCGGGTTCGTGATCGACGCGGCGTTCGAGGTCCCGCCGGGCATCACGATCCTGTTCGGTCCATCCGGCTCGGGCAAGAGCACCACGCTGGCGGCGATCGCGGGGCTGGTCCGGCCCGACGCCGGCCGCGTGGCCCTGGGCGGCGAGGTCTGGTTCGACAGCGCGCGGGGCATCTCGCTCGGGATCGCCGCGCGCCGGGTGTCGTACGTGTTCCAGTCGCTCGCGCTGTTCCCGCACATGACGGCGGCGCAGAACGTGGCGTTCGGGATCGATCGCCGGATCCCGGGCGCCGAGCGCAAGCGGATCACGCTCGAGACCCTCGAGCGGATGAAGGTCGGCCACCTCGCGCAGCGCCGCCCGCGGACGTACTCCGGCGGCGAGGCGCAGCGCGTCGCGCTCGCCCGTGCGTTCGCGCGCTCGCCCGCGCTGGTGCTGCTCGACGAGGCGTTCTCGGCGCTCGATCGCGAGCTCAAGCACGAGCTGTGGCTCGACGTCCGCGGAACGATCGACCAGCTCGGGATCCCGGCGATCCAGGTCACGCACCAGGTCGACGAGGCCCGCGCGATGGGCCAGCGCATGATCCGCATGGACAAGGGGCGCGTGATCGAGGCCGGCAGCGTCGCCTCGCTGCGCGACGGCGGCGAGGCGCCCGAGCGGGCCGCGCACGCGAGCGACCCGGCACGGTCGCCCGAGCTCGCCCGCATCGGCAAGCGCTGACGTCTGCGCGATAACCAGGCTATAACCGGCAGGATGGAACGCCGTGTGGTCATCATCGAAGACGAGCGCGATGTCGCGCGGCTGCTCGAGTTCAACCTGCGCGGCGCCGGGTTCGAGGTCGTGTCCGCGGCGACCGGCCGCGACGGGCTCGAGGCGGTGCGCCGCCACAAGCCCGACGTCGTCGTGCTCGATCTGATGCTGCCCGACCAGTCCGGCTACGACGTGTGCAAGGAGATCCGCGCCGATTCCCTGATCAGTGACGCCGGCGTGCTGATGCTGACCGCCAAGGGCGAGGCCGAGGATCGGATCCTGGGCCTGGAGGTCGGCGCCGACGACTACGTGGTCAAGCCCTTCGTCGTCCGCGAGGTCGTGCTGCGGGTCACGGCGCTGGCCAACCGGCTCGCCGAGCGCGCCGCGCGGCCGGCGGTCGGCGAGCCCGGCGGCACGCTCAAGGTCGGCCCGATCGAGCTCGATCCGATCACCCACGACGTCCGGATCTCGGGCGCGCCGGTGCAGCTCCGTCCGCTCGAGTACAAGCTGTTACAATTGCTCGTCGGCGACCCCGGCCGCGTGTTCTCGCGCGAGGAGCTGCTCGAGCAGGTCTGGGAGATGCGCGGCGACATCAACACCCGCACCGTCGACGTCCACGTCCGCCGGCTGCGCGTCAGCCTCGGCCCCGCCGCCGATGTGGTCGAGACCGTGCACGGCTTCGGTTACCGCGCCCGGCGCGACGGCGCATCGTGATCCGGCGCGCGGCCTGATACGCTGAGCCGGCGTGCGCAGCTCGCTCCGCAACCGCCTGCTGATCACGTTCGTCGCCCTGATCATCGTCGTGGGCGCCGGAACGCTGTTCGCGATCGAGCGCACGCTCGCCAACGACCTGCTGGCATCGCTCGGCGACCGGATGACCAAGCAAGGCCAGGAGGTCGCGACCTGGCTGGTCAACGCCGGGCACCTCGATCGGCTCGCGCCGCGGCTCGGCAAGGTCACCGATGCGCGGCTCACGATCATCGGCGCCGACGGGGTGATCCAGGCCGACTCGCTCGAGCCCGAGACCGTGGGGCGCCCGGTGGGCGACGCCTGGGAGGTCGAGCAGGCCCGGCGCGGCGAGACCGGCAAGGTCGTCCGGCCGCTGCGCGACGGCGAGCCGCCGCAGTACGTCGTCGCGGTCCCGGCCGACGAGGACCGCGTGATCCGGCTCGCGGTGCCGCTCGACTACGTCGTCGACGCCCGGGCGCGGATGCGCAACCGCCTGCTGGTCGGCTTCGGCTTTGGCCTCGTCGGCTGCCTGGTGCTGTCGTTCGTGTTCATCCGCGCGCTGACCCGGCCGCTGCAGGCGATGACCGACACCGCCGAGAAGCTGGCGCGCGGCGACTACCAGGTCCCGCCGCCGATCGAGTCGACCGGCGATGTCGGCGTCCTCGCGCGCGCGATGAACCGGATGGCGGCCGAGGTCAAGGCGCGGGTCGGCGAGCTCACCGAGCAGCGCGACCTGCTGTCGGTCGTGGTCGGCGGCCTGGTCGAGGGCGTGGCCGTGGTCGGGCGCGATCGCCGCGTCGCGCTGGTCAACCATGCCGCGAGGCCGCTGATCGGCGACGGCGGCGGCGGCGGCGGCGAGCTGCCCGAGCCGCTGCGGCCGCTGGTCAGCCGCGCGCTCGCCGGCGAGCCCGCCGACGCCGAGCTCGAGCTGGTCGGCCGCGCGGTGCGCGCCAGTGCCCGCCCGCTGGGTCATCCCGGCGCGATCGTCGTGCTCTACGACGTCACGCGGCTGCGCGCGCTCGAGGCGGTGCGCCGCGAGTTCCTGTCCAACGCCGCGCACGAGCTGCGCACGCCGGTGACCTCGATCTCGGGCTACGCCGAGACCCTGCTGGGCGGCGGCGTCGACGCCGAGACCTCGCAGGAGTTCCTGACCACGATCCACCGCAACGCGCAGCGCATCGCCGCGCTGGTCGCCGACCTGCTCGTGCTCGACACGCTCGAGGGCCGCGCCGAGGTCGTCGGCACGCGCACGCCGATCGCGCTCGCCCAGGTCGTCGGCGACGCCGCGCGCACCGCCCGCGGCGTGACGCCGGACGCGCGGATCGAGGTCGAGGTCGGCGTCGAGCTGTCGGTGCTCGGCACCCGCGAGGGCCTCGACCACATCGTCCAGAACCTGATCGACAACGCGATCAAGTACGGCAACGGCACGCCGGTGACGGTGCGCGCCGAGCGCACGGCGCGCCATGTGCGCCTGTCGGTCGCCGATCGCGGCCCGGGAATTCCGGACGGCCACGAGGACCGGATCTTCGAGCGGTTCTACCGGATCGACGCCGGGCGCAGCCGCGATCGCGGCGGCAGCGGCCTGGGGCTGGCGATCGTCAAGAGCCAGATCGAGGCGATCGGTGGACGGATCTGGGTCGAGCGCGCCGATCCGGGAGCGCGGTTCGTGGTCGAGCTCGACGCAGCGTAGCGCCGGGGTTCGCGCCGGCATGCTAGGGTCCGTGCCGATCATGTCCACGCCTGACCTTGCGACGCTGGCGATCAACACGCTCCGCACCTTGTCGATCGATGCGGTGCAAGCAGCCAACTCCGGACATCCCGGCTTGCCGCTCGGCTGCGCGCCGATGGCGTACGTGCTGTGGCACCGTCACCTCAAGCACGATCCGGGCGCGCCGGCGTGGTTTGATCGCGACCGCTTCGTGCTGTCGGCAGGTCACGGCTCGGCGCTGTTGTACTCGCTGCTTCACCTGACCGGCTACGATCTGGCGCTCGACGAGCTCAAGCAGTTCCGTCAGTGGGGCAGCCGGACGCCCGGCCACCCCGAGTGGCACGACACGCCCGGCGTCGAGGCCACGACCGGCCCGCTCGGTCAGGGCGCGGCCAACGCGGTCGGCATGGCGATCGCCGAGCGCTTCCTCGCCCAGTTGTTCAACCGGCCGGGCCACGAGGTCATCGATCACCAGACCTACGCGCTGGTATCCGACGGCGACATGATGGAGGGCGTGGTGTCCGAGGCGTCGAGCATCGCGGGCCACCTCGGCCTGGGCAAGCTGACGTTCCTCTACGACGCCAACCAGGTCACGCTCGACGGCCCGCTGTCGGACACGATGGACGAGGACGTCGGCGCGCGCTACGCCGCGTACGGCTGGCACGTCCAGCACGTCGAGAACGGCAACCTCGACCTCGCGGCGCTCGACGCGGCGATCACCGCGGCCAGGGCAGAGACCACGCGGCCGTCGATCATCGTCATCCGGACCACGATCGGCTACGGCTCGCCCAAGAAGGCCGGCACCAGCGCGGCGCACGGCTCGCCGCTCGGCGAGGCCGAGGTCGCCGCGACCAAGAAGGCGCTGGGCTGGGATCCCGAGGCCAAGTTCTTCGTGCCCGACGAGGTCCGCGTCCACATGGCCGAGAGCGGCAAGCGCGGCGCCGAGGCCCACGCGGTGTGGGACACCAAGCTCGCGGCCTACCGCGCGGCGCACCCCGACGTCGCGGCGCTGCTCGAGACCGCGATCAAGGGCGAGCTGCCGCCGGGCTGGGATCAGGACCTGCCGTCGGCGGCGGTCGGTTCCAAGCCGGTCGCGACGCGCAGCGCCGGCGGCAAGGTGATGATCGCGCTGGCGACGAAGATCCCGTGGCTGTTCGGCGGCGACGCCGACCTCGGCGGGTCGACCAAGACGATCGTGCCGGGCGGCAACTACGTCAAGGCGGGCGAGGGCAAGAACCTGCGGTTCGGGATCCGCGAGCACGCGATGGGCTCGGTCGCCAACGGCATGCTGTACCACGGCGGGGTCCGGCCGTTCGTCGCCACGTTCTTCGCGTTCAGCGACTACATGCGGCCGCCGGTGCGGCTCGCGGCGCTGAGCAAGATGCCGGCGATCTTCGTCTGGACGCACGACTCGGTGGGCCTGGGCGAGGACGGCCCGACCCACCAGCCGATCGAGCACCTGATGGCGCTGCGCGCGATGGTCAACCTGTGCGTGTACCGGCCGTGCGACGCCAACGAGACCGCGGCCGGCTGGCGCTACGCGCTGGCCAAGACCCACGGTCCGACGGCGCTGGTCCTGTCGCGCCAGGACCTGCCGGTCGTGACCCAGCCCGGCGCGCCCGGCGCCGAGCGCGGCGGCTACGTGCTCGCCGACGGCAGCGACGCGATCATCATCGCCACGGGCTCGGAGGTCTGGGTCGCGCTCGCGGCGCGCGACGAGCTCGCCAAGGCCAACGTCTCGGCGCGCGTGGTGTCGATGCCGTGCTGGGAGCTGTTCGCGGCCCAGCCGCAGTCGTACCGCGACTCGGTGCTGCCGCCGGCGCAGCACCGCCGGGTCTCGGTCGAGGCCGGCGTCACCTTCGGCTGGCGCGAGTACATCGGCGACCGCGGCGTCGCGATCGGCATCGACCGCTACGGCGCCTCGGCGCCCGGCGAGGTCGTGCTCGAGAAGCTCGGGATCACGCCGGCGGCGGTCGTCGAGGCGGTCCAGCGCACCGCTTGATCCCGACCCGCGAAGGACCGCACCCGCAGGGTCGACGTCAAATGGCCCACAGCACATCACCGCCGTACTGTCGAATGGCATCGTCGGCCGTGACGAGGGTCAAGTCAGCGAGTCGGGCCTGAGCGACCAGCATCCGGTCGAATGGGTCCTTGTGGTGCGGTGGCAACCCCGCCGCTGCGAGCGCGTGGCCAAGCTCGATGGGGAGCACGCTGATCTTGAGCTCGTGCACCGAAAACGCCACGAGCTGCGCGGTCGAGCTTGCGAGCGGCAGCTTTCCGAGCGCGTGCTTGATGGCGACTTCCCACGCGCTGGCGACCGAGAGGATCGTATCGTTCGCGGGATCGGTGATCGCTGCGCGGGCTGCGTCGTTCAACCGCTCCGGGGTGATGAGCATCCACAGCCAGATGTGCGTGTCCACCAGCAGCTTCACGTCTTGCCGTTGCCCTCGAAGTAGCTCTGGATCTCGGGCGGGAGCGGCGCATCGAAGTCATCTGGAACGATGAACGTTCCGCGCAACAGTCCAAGGCGGCGCTCTGCTCGCGGCGGCATCGTCGCCTCGGCCGGTCCTTCGTCCTCCACCACGATGACCTCGACCCGCTTGCCTTCGAAGGCGCCGAGATCCGGCAGCGCCAGCGTCTTGCCGGAGACGATCGCGTGGAACTTCAGTGCGTGTGCCATGGGCGAGCCTTGCAGAGCAGGAGACCGATCGAGTCTACCCGAGCTCGGGTATCGCGTCAGGGGCGGCCGGTGCCGGCCGGGCCGCGCAGCTTGAAGCGCTGGATCTTGCCGGTGGCGGTCTTGGGCAGCTCGGCGACGAGCTCGATCCAGCGCGGGTACTTGAACGGTGCGAGCTGGGTCTTGACGAAGCCCTTGAGCTCGTCGACCAGGCCGGCCGGGTTGCCGGCGGCCGCCGGGTCGCGCAGCACGACGAACGCCTTGGGCTTGATCAGGCCGTCGGCGTCCTCGGCCCCGACCACGGCGGCCTCGAGCACGGCGGGATGAGCCGCGAGCGCCGACTCGACCTCGAACGGCGAGACCCAGATGCCGCCGACCTTGAGCATGTCGTCGGCGCGGCCGCCGTAGGTCCAGGTGCCATCGGCGTTGCGGGTGTACGTGTCGCCGGTGCGGGTCCACGGGCCGTGGAACGACGCGAGGCTGCGCGCGCGGTCGTTCCAGTACGCGATGCAGCTGGTCGGGCCGCGGACCCAGAGCGCGCCCTCGTGGCCATCGGCGACCGGGCGGCCGTCGTCGCCGCGGAGCTCGAGGTCGTAGCCCGGGACCTGCCGGCCGGTGGTGCCATAGTGGATGTCGCCCGGGCGGTTGCTGAGGAAGATGTGCAGCATCTCGGTCGAGCCGATGCCGTCGAGGATGTCGCTGCCCATGCGCTCGCGCCAGCGCTCGCCGATGTGGCGGGGCAGGGCCTCGCCGGCCGAGGTCGAGATCCGCAGCCGGCGCGAGGTGGTCTCGCGCGACAGGCTCGGATCGGCGAGCAGCGACGCGAACAGCGTCGGGACGCCGCAGAAGATCGTCGGCTGGTGGGTGCGCAGCACGCGCATCACGCTGCCCGGGGTCGGGCGCTCGGCCGACAGCACCGCGGTGGCGCCGACCGAGAGCGGGAAGGTCAGCGCGTTGCCCAGGCCGTAGGCGAAGAACAGCTTGGCGGCAGAATAGACGACGTCGTCGGCGGTGATCCCGAGGATCGGCTGGGCGTAGAGCGCGGCGGTCCAGATCAAGCTGGCGTGCAGGTGCATCGCGCCCTTGGACTTGCCGGTCGAGCCCGACGAGTACAACCAGAACGCGACGTCGTCGGGGGTGGTCTGGGCGAACCCGGGCAGCGGCTGCGCCTGGTCGATCATCCGGCGCCACGACGGCAGCGCGCCGAGCTCGCCGCCGAGCGCGGTCTCGCAGCCCGCGACGGCGCGCGCGGCGGCCGCCGCGGGGCCGAGCTTGCCGAGCAGGGCGTCACTGCCGATCAGCGCCGCGGCGCGCATGTCGCGCACCAGGTAGGCGTAGTCGTCGGCGGTCAGCAGCGTGTTGAGCGGCACCGGCACGGCGCCGAGCGCGATCGCGCCGAGGAACGTCGCGACGAAGTCGACCGAGTCCAGCATGCACAGCGCGACGCGCTGCTCGGGCACGACACCGAGCGCGGCGAGCGCCCCGGCGGCCCGCAGCGCGCGCTCGGCGACCGCGCGGTAGCTGTGGCTGCCGTCGTCGTCGATCACCGCGACGCGGTCGCCGCGGCCCTCGTCGACGTGGCGCTGCAGCAGGTCGTACGCGGCGTTGTAGTCGCGGGGCAGCTCGACGCGCGGAGGCGAGACGCCGGGATCTACGAAGGACGGGGACGGCACGCGGCGACTGTAACGCCGAATCCAGGCCGCGGCGTGCGCGACCTACTTCATCACCAGCGGGGTCGACGCGACCACCACGTCCTTGTCGGTGACGAGCTTGATGATGTACGCCTTGCCCTTGGACAGGCCCTCGTCCTCGTCGATCGAGATGTCGCCGCTCAGCACCGGGGTCTTGGGATCGACGCCGTCGAGCCGGTTATCGGCGACGAACTTCTTGTCCTTGTCGTTGGTGTAGAACTCCATCTTGAGCTGGGTGGCGCCGGTCTTGCTGAGGAACGCCGTGTAGTGGAAGTGCCAGGCCATGACGTCGTTCTTGGCCTCGCCGGCGAGCTCCTTGAGCCGCTCGGTCTTGATCTTGGCGATCGTGTCCTTCTCGGTCTTGCCCTCGGGCAGCTCGCCCCTGGTGATCACGAGCTCGCCCTTGAACGCCGTGATCACGCCGCGCGACACGTCGGCGGTGGCGGCGCCGGCCCAGCCGAAGGCCGCGGCCGCCACGACGGCAGCAGAGAGGAAGCGATGGGAGCTCATGAAACCTCCAGACCGGATCGGTCAGACGATGGCGCAGATGATACCGCTCGACACATCGTCGCACCCCCGGTTTCGCCCAGGGGGCTTATTCCTTGGAGGCCTCGGCGGCAGGCTCGGACGTGGCGGGGCTCGATGGCGATTCGACGGCGGCGGGCTCGCTGGCATTCACCGGCGGCTGTTGCTGCTGCCGCTCCGCCTGACGCTTCGCGCGACGCTCGGGATCCCACGGCTGGCCGTCGGGTCCCAGGCCGTTGGCGTCCGGCCCGATCGGCTTGCGCTCGCGGCGCGGCCGGGGCGGTAGTGGCTGGCCGTCGGGCCCCAGGCGCGGCGGCTGTGGCACCTGCGGCGGACGGGCCTCGCGCGGCGGTCGCGGCTCGCGCGGCGGTCGCGGTCCGCGCGGCAGCGGCTGTCCGTCCGGGCCGAGCTGCTGGTCCTGAAAACCCGACCCGCCGGGCCCACCGAACCCGCCGGGTCCGCCGGGTCCGCCGAACCCGCCGGGTCCACCGTGACCACCGGGGCGAGTGCCACGCGGTCCGCGATCGCGGCGGTCGCCGCCAGGGCCACCCGGCCCGCCGCCGGGGCCGCGCGGTCCACCGGGGCCGCGCGGTCCACCGGGGCCACGCGGTCCACCGGGGCCGCGCGGTCCGCCGGGACCCCCGCCGCGCCTGGGACCACGGCCCTCGCCGCCGAAATCGCGCGGCGCGGCGGTGAGCTGCCAGCCGATGCCGGCGTGCGGCATCTCACCGCGGCCCGGCCGATCGTCGTCCTTGGGCGCGTCCTTCGGTCCGCCCATCTTGAGGCTGCCCAGGCCGCGCGGCTTGTCGCGGCGCTCGCCGCCAAACCCGCCGCCGCCCCCACCCCCGCCACCCCGGTCGCCGCCGCGGCCGCGGTCGCCGCCGCCACCGCCACGACGGTTGTCGCGGTCGCGTCCGCCGCCTCGGCGCCGGGCCGAGGCGACGCGGTCGATCGCGTAGTGGTACTCGCCGCGGGCGATCGCACCGTACGGCCCCTCGCCCTGGAACACGCGCACCAGGCGGACTTCGTCGATGCGATTGCCAACGATATCGAGTGCTTCGATGATCCGAGCGGCGCGGTCGGGCTGCACGCCGAGCGCGCTGGCCACCGCATCGATGATCGGATCGGGCTTCTGCTCGGCCGGCGTGTCGGCCGCCGGTGCTTCTGCCTCGGCCGGCGCTTCTGCCTCGGCGGCCGGCGCTGCCGCCGCGGCCTCGACTTCGCCGCCGGCTCCCCCGGCTGCCTCGACCGAGCCCGCGCCCGCCGGCGCCTCCGCCTCGCCCGCCGGCGCCTCCGCCTCGCCCTCGGATGCATCCATCGCATCGTCGAGCTCGGCCGCGGGCGCACCGACGTTCGCGCCGCCCGCGGCTGCGCGTGCAGCCGCTGCCTTGCGCAAGGTGAGCGTCGAGAACTCGGTGAGCGTCTTCATGGGAGGCTAGCTACACCAAAGCCCCCCGCGACGCCAGGGTTGGGGGAGGGTTCGTGCCTCAGCCGCCGCTCGCCGTGGCGCTCGCCGACGCGGTCACCTTGACCGAAACGCTGACGTTGGCCTGGATATGGGTCGACGCGTTGACCACCGCGGCGACCTGGCCGCTGATGCACGCCGCCTGATCGGCGAACGACTGCGCGAACTTCGGACCCATCTCCCTCAGCTCGGCCACGCTCCTCGCCCAGTCAGAAACGGCGGCCTGCAGCGGCTGGAGGCGCGCCTGGACCGACAGCAGCTTCGGCAGGCCGTTGCGCAGCGCGGCCAGCGTGCGCTCGAGCTTGCTCGGATCGACCACGAGCTGGGCATCGGCGGCGAGCGTGAGCTCGGGCGGCGTGCACTGCACCGCGAGCGACGCCTGGACCCCGGCGGCGGCCTGGCACTGGCCGCCCGCGCTGTTGCCGCCGGTGCCGGCGCTCGCGCCGCCCTGGCACTCGGCGGCGGCCTTGGCGCGCAGCTGCGCGTCGGCGGTGCACGTCGCCGGCTTGTACTTCACGGTCAGCCTGGCGCCCGGCTTGAGCGTGACCTTGAGGTTGTTCTGGTACGTGGTGATCACGCGGGCGCAGACGTCGTTGGTCTCGCCGTTCAGGTCGGCCGGCGACATGCCGAGCTCCTGGCCCATCATGACGCAGCTCTGCTTGACGACCTTGACGGTTTCCTCGGTGGTGATCTGGAGGTCCTTGGTCGCCTGGAGGAACACCTTGAACTTGCGGCCGGCGTCGACCGCCGCGTAGTTGCCGCACGTGTTCGGATCGACCTCGCCCGAGGGCATGCCGGTCGGGACGCGATCGAGTGAGCCCGGCTTGGCGGGCACGCCGGGCATGCCCCCCTTGGGACAGCCGGCGGAGAAGGCGAGGGCGACGAGCGTGGTCGCCAGGAGACGAGTGTTCATGTGCATGGAGGCCCTTATCGGTGGAGAGCCCGCATGGTTATCAAACCTGGCCCGACGGCGTGGGCGCACGAGCCGAAAATTTCGAGCGTGCGCGAGCACGGCCTCACGCTGACTCGCCGCGCCCGGGCTCACGCCGCGCCAGGGCTCACGCCGTGGCGCAGGTCACGAACCGTAGGGATCGGCGACGTCCTGCGGGCTGGTCGTCGGCGCGGCCGGCATCTGCGCCGAGCCGCAGTTGGTGTTGACCTTGGAGCCCGACAGCGTGGTGCCCGAGCTCTTGATCGTCGCGCTGCCGCCCGCGCCCCACGCCATCGCGTCGCCGGCGTGGATCTCGAGGTTGGTCTTGGCGGTCATCTCGATCGCCTGCGCGACGATCGTCATGTCGTCGGCGGGCGTCTGGAAGCACACGTCCCCGTCGAGCGCCTCGATCGTGATCTTGTTGGCCTTGGCGTCGATGGTGATCTTGCCCTTCTGCACGCCGTCCTCGATGATCAGCTGCTCCTTGTCGTCATCGAAGGTGATCTTGTTGCCGAGCCGCGACTTGATCACGCGGCGCGGATTGCCGCCGGGGTTCTTGTCCGGCGGCTTGTCCTTGCCGTTCCACAGCGCGCCGACCACGAGCGGGCGGTTGAGATCGCCGTGCTCGAACATGACCAGGACCTCGTCGTCCTTCTCGGGGATGAAGAACCAGCCGCGGTTCTTGCCGGCGCCGAGCATGATGATCGGGCACCAGTACGTGGTGTCCTGGTCGGACAGGATCGGGATCTTGAGCTTGACCCGGCCGAGCTTGCTCGGGTCCTTGTTGTCGGTGACGATCCCGATCACCGGCTCGTAGCTCCGGGTCGACTCGGTCTCCGCTGTACGGATCTGGTCCGCGAAGACGCTGGCTAGGTCGTACAGCGGGCGCATGGCTTCCAATCCTACTACGGGTGGGGCGCGGGCGAGCTTCCCGATGCGGCCAGCGGGAGCGTACCTAACACCGCGATGTTCGGGTCGATCGCCAGGGTCGCGCCGGTCGGGTGGCGGGCGGTGCCGGCCGGATCCTCGGCGACGAGGCCGATCCCGACGGCGTCGCCGCGCCAGTCGGCCGGGATCGTGAGCGTGAACCGCTCGCGGACGTGGTCGCCCGGCTTCCAGCGATCGGTGGCAAACGCGCCGCCGGCGGTGGCGCGCAGCGGGCTGCGGGTGATCGCCGCCGCCGCCGGCTCGGCCGGGGCCCTGCGGTCGATCGGCCAGGCGGCGAGCTGGAAGCGATACCCCGTGGTCGTCGGCCGGTCGACGTGGAAGTAGACGTGGACGTCGACCTTGGCGCCGGGCGTGATCGGCCGCCCATCGGCGGTGCCGATGCCGAGGATCGCAATGCCGTCGATCGCCTGGTCCACGGTGGCGACCTCGGGGTGCGGCGCCGCCGCCAGCACGACGTCGGAGATCTGGCGAAACGCCTGGTTGAACGTCGGATCGCGGACGAACATGACCCGATCCATCCAGTCCTCCAGCGCCTGCTTCATCGTGGCGAACGCCGGCGGGTGCTGCGGCGCGAGGTTGGTGTGCTCCCAGGGATCGATCGCGAGATCGTAGAGCTCGTAGAGGTTCGAGCCGAAGTAGTAGATCAGCTTCCAGCGCTCCGAGATCGCGGCGCGCTCCTTCTGCGGCGCGTTGGTCTCGGCGAACACGATGCGGTCGCGATCCTCGGCGCCGTAGAACAGCTGCGGCACGAGGCTCCGGCCCTCGAACGCCAGGTCGTGGACGTCGATCCCGCACAGCGCGGCGACGGTCGGGACGATGTCGAGGTTGGTCACCGCGCCGTGGACCACGCGCGGCCGGTTGTCGGGAATGTAGAAGATCATCGGGACGTGCTGGAGCTCGCGGTACAGCGCGGTGCCGTGGGTGCCGAGCGGCACGGTGTGCTCGCCCATCGAGTCGCCGTGGTCGCTGGTGATGATGATGATCGTGCGGGCGTAGCTCGGCAGCCGCGACAGCTCGGCGAGCAGCCGGCCGACCTCCTGATCGGTCCACCGGATCTCGGCGTCGTAGAGGTCGGGCTCGCTCGCGCCGTAGTCGACGACGTCGGGGTGCGCGACATAGCGGCCGTGCGGATCGATGTAGTGCGCCCACATGAACCAGCGCCCGGCCTGGTGGCGCGACACCCAGGCGAGCACATGGTCGGTGACCCGGTCGGCGGCGACCCGGAACGGATCATCGGTCGGCGCGATCGAGTTGTCGTAGTCGTCGACGCCCTGCTCGAGGCCCCAGTGGTTCCACCACACGTGCGACGACACCACCCCGGTGGCGTAGGCCTTGCGCTTCATGATCTCGGGCAGCGTGGTGTTCTCGGGCAGGATGCCGGGCGGCGTGCCCGGCGGCCGCGGGCTCTCGTCGAGCGCGATCCCGGAGTGGAAGTACTTCGAGGTCAGGATCGCCGGGATCGACGCCATCGTGCCGGCCGACGGCGCGTTGGTGAACGCGAACGACACCGAGCGCTTCGCGAGCTCGGCGAGCCGGGGCGTGGTGTCGCGGTGCTTGGGGCCGTCGGCGTAGCCGCCGAACGTGGTGTGGTCGTAGCGCAGGTCGTCGATCGTCAACAGCAGGACGTTCCAGTCGTTGCGGAACCGCTCCGGGACCTGGCGGTCCGAGGCCGATGCGGCCCGAGCGTCGCGCAGCGAGAAGTCGTGGCCGTCGCAGTTCTCGTCGATGCCGTTGTCGGGGCGATCGATCGCGCCGGGGTGGATCGCGGGGTCGAGCGGCGCGCAGTCGCCCTCGCCGAGCAGCGAGCCGAAGCCGTCGCCGTCGAGGTCGTTGGCGGCGCGGACCACGCCGATCAGCTTGTCGAGCGCGGGCGACGCGGTGATCGCGATGTACTTGGTCTCGAGGTCGGCGCCGAACCAGACCAGGGTCGCGGTCGTGACCACGAGCGCGGCGCCGGCGAGCGCGAGGGCGGGGCGGCGGCGGGCGCGGGTCGCGGGGCGCGGGGCGGCGGACAGCCGCCGGGCGTGGCGCAGGGCGCCCAGGCCCATGCCCAGGGCGATCACCCCGCCGCTGACCATCAGCCGGACCGGCAGCACCGAGCGGCTCTGCGGCAGGGCGAGCCAGCTCGCGGCCAGCCCGGCCGCGACCAGGCCGGCGAGCGCGACGCCCGCGGCGCGCCAGCGGCCGACCGGGTTGACCGGGCCGAGCACCGGCGCCAGGCCGGCGGCGGCGACCCGCGCGGCGATCGCCAGCACGCGATGGAGCACGACGGCCGCGGCCAGCCACGCCGCGCACGCGCCGGCGATCAGCGCGGCGGTCAGCTGCGGCTCCTTGAACTGCACGATCGCCGTCGCGGCGATCCGCTGGACCACGGCGATGCTGACCAGCGCGGTGACCACCGTCGCCCACAGCCAGGCGACGCCCGGCCGCGCGTCGCCGGCGGCGATCGGCGGGGGCGGGTACAGCCAGCCCGGCGCGCGGGCCTGTCCGGGGTCGAACCGGGCGCGGACCAGGCGGACGGCGACCAGCACCGCGGCGGTCCCGGCCGCGAGCAGCCACCACAGCCACAGCGCGAGCGTCGCGGTCAGCGCGACCAGGCCCAGCCGGCTCGCCCAGCGCGTCGCGCCGGCATAGCTCGCCAGGGTCAGCCCGTACTCGACGACCGCGAACCCGATCGCGCCGCCGCCGGCCATGGCGATCGCGCGGCCGACATCGCCGCGCAGCGCCTCGCCCAGGCTCCGGAACGATCGCGTCCGCGCACGCAGCGTCAGGGGCACGATCGACGGCAGCACGATCGATCCGGTGGTATCACGATCCCACGCAGGTGCGTACCCAGGGCTTCGCGCGCTACGGATGGCTCGCAGCGATCGCGATCGCCTACCTCTACGTGTTTCCGTGGTTCCCGCGGATCCACAGCGCGAACGAGCTGCCGCGGGTCTACCTGGTCAAGGCGATCGTCGACGATCACAGCTTCGCGATCGACCGCGGCGTGGCGCGCTGGGGCGCGACCGCCGACGTGTCGCCGTCGGGCGGCCACCTGTACGCGAACAAGGCGCCGGGCTCGTCGCTGCTCGCCGTCCCGGCCTACGCCGCCGTCCGCGCCGTGGCCGGCGAGCCCAGCCTGGCGGCGACGACGTGGATCTGCCGCGTGTTCGCCGGGATCCTCCCGATGCTGGCGTTTCTGTGGCTGGTGTGGGGCTTCCTCGAGCGCTTCGCCCCCGATCCGGCGGTGCGCCGCGTGGTCGTGCTCGGCTACGCGCTGGGCTCGCTGGCGATGACCTACTCGATGCTGTTCTACTCCCACCAGCTCGGCGCGATCTGCATCGCCAGCGCGTGGATCCTCGCGCTCGACGTCGCCGATGGCCGGCGCGGGCGCGCGGCGATCGCCGCGGCCGGCCTGCTCGCCGGGGCGGCGCCGCTGGTCGACTACCAGGCGGTGTTCGCGGCGCTGCCGATCGCGGTGCACGTGGGGGTCCGGCTGTGGCGGCGCGAGGGCCGCGGGCCCGCGATCGCGCTCGCGATCGGCGCCGCGGCGCTGCCGATCGCCGGCCTGCTCGCGTACCACGCCGCGTGCTTCGGCAGCCCGTGGCGCACCGGCTACGACGCGTCGACCACGTTCGCCGTGTACCACCAGCAGGGCTTCCTCGGGATCACCCAGCTGCGCTGGGAGGCGCTGTGGGGTGCGGTGGGGCGGCTGGACAACGGCCTGATCGCCCTGTCGCCGTGGTGGCTGCTCGCCGTGCCGGGCACGGTGATGCTGTGGCGGCGCGGCCAGCGCGGCACCGCCCTGGTCGGAGCCAGCGTCGCGGTGCTCTACCTGCTGTTCATCTCGTCGATCAACTTCTGGCGGGGCGGCTGGGAGGTCGGCCCGCGCTACATCACGGCGATGCTGCCGTTCCTCCTGCCCGCGGTCGCCGCGCAGCTCCAGGCGCTGGCGGGGCGGCCGGTCTGGCTCGCGGTCGCGGCGGGGCTGATCGCCACCGGCGTCGTGATCTACGTCCTGTCGTCCGCGACGTTTCCGTACTGGCCCGACAGCGCCGGCCACCCGCTCTACGAGGTGACGTTCCGGCTGCTCGGCGATGACCTGGTCGCGCCCAACCTGGGCGGCGCGCTCGGCGTGGCGGGGATCGCCGGCATTCTCCCGTACTTCGCGGTCGCGTTCGGGGGGTTCGCTGCCGCCGTGGTCCGGCTCGCCGGGGCGCGCGGCCTCGCGATCGCCGCGCTGGTCGCTTGCGCGATCCTCGCGGGCTACGGGGCACGACGCCACGGCGGCGCCCCGGCCGACGCGGTCTATCGTTCGGTGCGCGCCGACGTGCTCGACCTGTGATACCAACAGCGGCGTGAAGGCCCTGCTCGTCGCGATGTTCGCGATCGCGTGCAGCAACCCGCCGAGCCGGCCGCCCATCCTGCCGCCCGACGATGCCGCCACCGGCGACGGCGGCCTCGATCCGGCCGAGCTCGCCGGGCCGCTCGACCGCAAGTGCAACGGCGGCGACCTCGAGGCCTGCCGCAGCCTGGCCGTGATGTACGCCGAAGGCACCGGCGTGTCGCCCGATCCGCCGCGCGCGATGGCGCTATTCCGGCAGGCGTGTAACGGCGGCAACCTGCCGGCCTGCAACCACCTGGCGCTCGCGCTCGCGGAGGGCATGGGCGTGGAGCGCCAGCCACAGCAGGCGGTCGAGGTCTACCAGCGCGCGTGCGACGGCGGCTACAAGCTGGCCTGCCGCAACCTCGGCCTGATGCTGCGCGACGGCCGCGGCGTCGCCGCCGATCCGGTGCGCGCCGAGGCGCTGCTCGACAAGGCGTGCAAGGGCGGCGTGCCGCTGGCGTGCACGGCCGCCGGCGACCTCGACGCGCTCCGCGCGGTCAAGGGCGGCGCCGCGCGTTACAAGGAGATGATCGCGCACTACAAGCAGGGCTGCGAGGCCGGCGATCCGACCGCCTGCCGCCAGCTCGGCATCGCCTACCTGGAGGGCAAGGGGATCCCGAAGTCCGCCAGCGCCGCAGCGGTGTGGCTCGAGCGCGCATGCATGCCCGACGACCCGGTGGCGTGCCGCCTGCTCGGGGTCATGCGGTTGCAGGGCGCGGCGCGCGACGTGGAGCGCGGCCGGCAGCTCCTGGCCCGGGCCTGCGATGCCAAGGACGACGAGGCCTGCCGCATGCTCCGCGCTGCGGAGAGCGCTGCCGCGGACGATGCAGGAGTTGTAGGCGATGGTGGGGCGGCGGCAAGTGTTCCCGATGCGAGAAGTTCGCCCGCACCGTGATCCTCCGATCTGGCAGGTGGGATAGCGGGTCAGTTTGTCTGACACGGTGCGTAAGTGGCTGAACCAGCATCGCTCCCGGTCGCCCGTGCCACACCTCGATCACAGCTTATTCACACGCGCCGAAATCACGGCGTAGAGCCTTGCGAATCATGCGGTTAGCTCGGACCCGGTTGTGAATAACCCCGGAGTTGTCGACAGGGTTTGCCGCGGGTTCGTCCGCACTCCGGACTGTGCCTGAAGCGCACATGGACCTGCTGCGGTCCGGTGCGCGGACCACACCGTCCGCCTCACGGACGCCGCCGTCCGGGTCGCGGACCGATGCGTCCGGACGCCGGACGTCAGAAGCAACCGTGCCGCATTTTGCAGCAGGTTTTGTGACGCCGACGCGGATCGCACGCCATCCGGCAAGGTCTGTGTGACGCAGTCGTGGCGCAGGCGGCGCACGTGTGTCACGCGCGCCCGTGTCCACGCGCCCGGGGGTCACGCGAGCAACGAGCGGTAGAGCTGGACATACTGCTGCGCGGAGGCCGTCCAGGACGAGTCCCGCGCCATGGCAGCGCGGCGGATCGCCGCGATGACGGCCGGGTCGCGGAACAGCTTCACGGCGCGATCGAGCGCGAGCGCGAACGCCAGCGGGGTCGCCGGCGCGAACCGGATCCCGGTGCCGCGGCCGCGCGCGAGCTCGGCATCACCGGGATCGATCACGGTGTCGCGCAGCCCGCCGACCGCGTGGACCACCGGGATCGCGCCGTAGCGCATGGCGTAGAGCTGGCCGAGCCCGCACGGCTCGAACCGCGACGGCATCGCGAACAGGTCGGCGCCGGCGTAGATCTGGTGGGCGAGGTCGCCGTCGAAGCCGATCCGCACCGCGACGTGCTGGCGGAACACGTCGGCAAGCCAGCGGAACCGCTGCTCGAGCGCCGGCTCGCCGGAGCCGAGCACGACCAGCCGAGCCCCGAGCCGCGCCAGCTCGGGCACGATGTCGGCGACCAGGTCGAGGCCCTTCTGGTCGGCCATCCGGGCGATCACGCCGATCAGCGGCTCGTCGTCGGCCAGCGGCAGCGCGAGATCGGCGGCGAGCCGCGCCCGGCATACCGCCTTGCCCGCGAGGTCTGCCCGCGAGTAGGTCGCCGGCAGCGCCCGGTCGGTCGCCGGGTCCCAGCTCCGGGGGTCGATGCCGTTGACGATGCCGACCAGCCGCTTGACGTTCCAGCGCAGGAAGCCGTCGAGCGCCTCGCCGCGTTCGGGCGTGAGGATCTCGCGCGCGTAGCTCGGGCTGACCGTGGTCGCGACGTCGGCGAACGCGAGCCCGGCCTTGAGGAACGAGACCTGATCGTAGAACTCGACCTGGTCGGCCGTGAACATCGACCACGGGATGCCGAGCTCGGCCATCACGGCCTTGGGGAAGATGCCGCGGAACGCCAGGTTGTGGATCGTCGTCACGATCAGCGACGGCGCGCGGGCGATCCGGGTGTAGATCGCCGCGGCCGCGCCCTGCCAGTCGTGGCAGTGCAGGACCTCGGCGGCGCCGCCGAGCAAGACCTCCCCCGCGGCGAGCGCCGCCTTGCCCAGCGCGGCGAACCGCACGTGGTTGTCGCCGAACTCGCCGGTGGCGTGCGGGCCGTAGAGCTCGCCGGGGCGATCGTAGAGCGCCGGGATGTCGAGGAAGCCGTGGCGGACCCGGCCGACCTCCGCGATCCGGATCGCGGCCTCGAAGCGGTGCGGGCCGAGCTCGACCGTCACCGGCACCCCGGGCGCGAGCGCGACGCCCGCGGCGGCGAGCTTGTCGGGGACGCTGCGGTACAGCGGGATCAGGACCGCGGTCGTCACGCCGTGGCCGGCCAGCGCCGCCGGCAGCCCGGCGAGCACGTCGGCGAGGCCGCCCGATTGGGCGAACGGCGCGACCTCGCTGGCGACGTGGAGCACCCTCACGGACAGACCGACCTCACGGGCGACTAGCCGGCCTCGCCGCCCGCGAACTTCTTGAACCGTGCCGCGGCGGCCGATTCATAGCTGTGGCGGCCCTGGGTCGAGACCACGAACGTGCCGGGCCGCAGCTGGCCGAACAGCTCGGGCTCGTTGCCGATCAGCTCGGCGATGTCGTTGGCCAGGATGAACGGGCCCCTCGCCGGGACCACCGTGCCCTTGGGGATGATCACGATGCCGGACTCGGTGACGAACGGGAACCGCTCGCGGTCGTGGTAGGCGTCGTCGCCGATCACGCAGCCGGGCTCGACCTTGCAGTTCTTGTCGAGCAGCACGCGGCGCAGCCGGGCGTTGCGGCCGATGTCGCAGCCCGACAGGATCACCGAGTCGCAGACCGCGGCGCCGGCGTGCACGAAGCAGTCGTACGACAGCACCGACTCGCGGACCGCGGCCGACGCGATGATCGAGCCCTCGCAGATCAGGCTGTCGTCGACCTCGGCGGGGCCGAAGCCCTCGCCGGCGCGCACGAACCGGGCGGGCGGGTAGTCGCGCTGCGCGCTGCGGATCCGCCACTGCCGGTTGTACAGGTCGAACAGCGGGACCCGGGCGCGCAGCTCCATGTTCGACGTGAAGTAGCTGTCGATCGTGCCGACGTCGCGCCAGTACGGCGCCGAGTCCTCGGGCTCGCCCGGGATGTGGTTCTGGGCGAAGTCGTAGACGAACACGCGCGCGCCCTGCGAGACCAGCCGCGGGATGATGTCGCGGCCGAAGTCGTGGCGCGAGCTCGGCATGCCGCCGTCGTCGACCAGCACGCGCTCGAGCACGTCGCGCCGGAAGATGTAGTTGCCCATCGACACCAGCGACCAGCCCGGCCGGCCGGGCATCTCGGGCGGCTGCTTGGGCTTCTCGATGAAGTTGATGATCCGGCCCTGGGCGTCGACGTCGATGATGCCGAACGCGCTGGCCTCGTCGCGCGGCACCGGGAACGCCGCGACCGTCAGGTCGGCGTGCTGATCGCGGTGGAACGTCTCCATCTGGTCGACCGCGAACTTGTAGACGTGGTCGCCGCCGAACACGCAGACGTGCTCGGCGCGCGCGTCGCGCACCAGGTTGAGGTTCTGGTACACGGCGTCGGCCGTGCCGCGGTACCAGAACTCGCCGAGCCGCATCTGCGCCGGCACGACCTCGATGTACTCGCCGAAGCCCGACAGCCGCCAGTTGCGCGACAGGTGCTTGATCAGGCTCGACGACATGTATTGCGTGAGCACGTAGATCCGGCGGTAGCCCGAGTTGACGAAGTTCGACAGGACGAAGTCGATGATCCGGTAGCGGCCGGCGAACGGCACCCCGGGCTTGGAGCGGTGCACCGTCAGCGGGCCCAGGCGCGAGCCCTTGCCGCCCGCCATGATCATCACGACCGTGTTCTTCATGACGAGTGCTTCCGGTGCGGCATGCGAGGACTGCGATCATCCTAGCAAGCCGGGCGCCCGATCCGGCGCCGCGCGCCGCGGTCCTGGTGAGTTCTTCGCGGCCGCCGGTCGGTCCGGCGTGCGTCCGGAGCTTCGCCGTGCGCCGGATGGACATCCTCCTGCACGTGCCGCGGGCGCGGCCCGTGCCGCGGCGCAGCGCTCCGCACCGCGTCATGGCGACCGCGGACCCGCGCTCAGCCGGCCGGCGCCGGGGCCGCGACCGGTACGAACACCTGGCCGCGGTAGAACCGCAGCTCGTCGATCGACTCGCGGATGTCGTCGAGCGCGCGGTGGGTGTCGCGCTTGGGCGGCTGGCGGGCGATGACCTGCGGGTACCAGCGCCGCGCCAGCTCCTTGATCGTCGAGACGTCGACCATGCGGTAGTGCAGCCGCTTCTCGAGCGCCGGCATGTAGCGGCGGATGAACCGGCGGTCCTGGTGGATCGAGTTGCCGGCGAGCACCGGGCGCTCCCGGGTCGAGACGTGGGCATCGATGAACGCGATGGTCTGGGCCTCGGCGTCGCCATCGGCGATCTGCGACTGCCGGACCCGCTCGGTCAGCCCCGAGGCGCCGTGATGCCGGGTGTTCCAGTCGTCCATCGCCGCGAGGATCTCGTCGGGCTGGTGGATCACCAGCTCGGGGCCGATCGCGATCTCGACGAGCTGGCCATCGGTGAGGATCGTCGCGATCTCGATGATGCGCTCGCGCGCGGGGTCGAGCCCGGTCATCTCCATGTCGAGCCAGACCAGGACGTCGCTACCTGCCATTGCCGCACTCTACAACAGCACCGCCGGAGCGCGCCGGGCCGGGCGAGCGACTACTCGCCGGACCAGCTGCGGACCGGGCCGGTGTCCATGTGGACGAAGCCGCTCTCGGGATAGAAGCCGACCCCGCCGAGCTTCTGCGCCCTGGCCCAGGATTGCAGCACCTGGGCCGGCACGTGCGGCACGAGGAAGTCGATCGCGTTGCCGTGGGTGTGCTGGCTGTCGCGCGCGACCTGGTGGCCCTTCTTGCGCAGGATCAGGTTGTACTTGGGGTGGCGAAATCCCGAGACCACGTGGACCACGTCGCTGTGGAAGCTCGTCGCCGCGGCGATCAGTATTCCGAGGAGCCGGGGCTCCATCGCGGCCGGCTTGTTGGTGAAGTGATCGCGCAGGAAGTGGTCGACCGTGGCCCGGGGCGGGGGGGACGCCACGTCGACCGCGAGCCACTCCTTGGTCCAGAAGTTATAGAGGTTGACGAGCCGGCCCGGCCGGGTGCCGGGCGCCGGCGGCGGTCCGTGACCGGTCGACTTGGCCCGGGCGGCGAGGTCTTTTTTGG
Organism: Kofleriaceae bacterium; assembly: GCA_036403075.1. Taxonomy (GTDB): domain Bacteria; phylum Myxococcota_A; class Polyangia; order Haliangiales; family Haliangiaceae; genus JABFXX01. Next base: position 4,464 of record DASWRS010000578.1, on the reverse strand, counting down.
CCGCCGGCTTGGCCACGGGCGGGGCTACCGGCTGGGCGGGTGGGGCAGTCCGGGCCACCGGCTCGGCGGGCTCGGCGAGCCCACGACGCGACAGAGCGGCGAGCGCGATCAGCGCCGGGATCGCCGCGGCGCGGATCACGACGCGCGGCCGGGACGGAGCTTGATCAGGGTCTCGGTGGGCAGCACCTCGTTGAGCGAGCCCGACCGGAACCCGGCGAGATCGACCGCGACGTAGGTGAAGCCGAGCTGCTTGCCAAGCGCGACCACCGCGTCGCGGACCTCGACGATCCGGCCGAGCTCGGCGGTGTCGAGCTCGATCCGCGCGATCGCGTCATGGTACCGCACGCGGAGCTGGCGGAACCCGAGCGCGCGCAGGCCGTCCTCGAAGCTGTCGACCCGGCGCAGCCGGTCCGGGGTGATCTGCGTGCCGTAGGGGAACCGCGACGACAGGCACGCCAGCTGCGGCTTGTCCCAGGTGCGCAGGCCGAGCTCGCGCGACAGCGCCCGGACCTCGGGCTTGGTCAGCCCGGCGTCGACCAGCGGCATCTTCGCACCGCGCTCGATCGCGGCGGTGATCCCGGGCCGGACGTCGCCGAGATCGTCGACGTTGGTGCCGAGCGCGATCGCGGCGCCGAGCTCGGCCGCGACCGGCGCGGCGATGTCCATGAGCTCGGATTTGCACAGCGCGCAGCGGTGGGTCGGGTTGTCGGTGAACCCGGGGCGCTCGAGCTCGTGCGACAGGATCACGTGGTGGCGCGCCCCGAGGCCGAGCTCGGCGCCGAGCGCCTCGGCGTCGGAGATCTCGGACCGCGCCATGGTCTCGGACACCGCGGTCACGGCGTGGCAGCGCTCGCCGAGCGTGTCGGCGGCGACCTTGAGCAGAAACGCCGAGTCGACCCCGCCGGAGAAGGCGACGACCACGCGGCCGTAGCCACGCAGGGTAGCGCGCAGGGTATCGAGCTTGGCCATGGCCATCCCTGCGAACCTAGCGCACTCGCTTGCGCAGGTCGATCGCCCACGTGCGCGGCGCCACGGCGGTCACGCCGAGCACCTCCTGGCCCCACTCGGCGGCGCTGCGCGGCAGGTTCCGGATCGCGGGCTCGTGGTCGACGATCACCCGGAGCACGGCGCCGATCGGAAGTTCCTCGAGCGCGAGCTTGGTGCGCACGAACGTGAACGGACAGATCTCGCCGCACAGGTCGAGGCTGGCGTCCGTCGCGTCACCAGGTGACGACGAGATCGGCGGCGAAGGCGAGGGCGACGAGCTGGTCATGGTCGAGGGGGCCGGGCGGGAACGGCGCGGTCGGGGGCGCGCCGGCGCGCGAGAGCTCCAGGGGCTGGAGATACACCACCCAGTCGCGATCGGCCACCACCGCGGCGCGGGCGCCGGGGCGCACCAGGTGCAGCACGGTCCTCACGTCCAGACCTCGACCCGGTCGGCCCGCGCCACGGCACCGGCGAGCAGGTCGGCCGCCTCGTCGTGCCCGGCGCCGGCGGCCGCGGCATCGGCCGGGTCCTCCGGGGCCTCGGGGTGCGTCACCGCGTGGCCGAACGAGCGCAGCGTGTCGGCGAGCCGGCAGGCCAGCGGCGTCAGCGGCGGGGCAGCGGCGACGACCTCGACCTCGGCGCCGCGCAGGGTCAGCCCGAGGGCGGCGCGCAGCGCCTCGGCCTGGCGGTGGGGATCGCGGGCGGCGGCGACGACGAGGATCCTCATGTCAGCGCCAGCAGGCGATCCGAGGTGCCGACCACCGCCGCATGATCGTCCTGGCTGCCGCGGACCACGCCGTCGGGCAGCGCGATGCCGTCGGCGCTGTTCGAGCACGCCGTGATCTCGCAGTCGGCGTCGAGCAGCGCGGCCACGAGCTCGGGCGCGTCGGCCAGCGCCTGACAGCCCGCGTCCGTCGCGAACACGGCCACCTCGTGGCGGGCGCGGCGGGCGGCGAGCGCGATCGCGGCGGCGTGGCCGAGATCGCCTCGGGTCGCGAGCACGATGCCGAGCTTCACGACCGGGCTCCGGCGGTCCAGCGCGCGATCTCGACGTAGTCGCGCGCGGCGTCGGACCACGCGAACTGCGCGGCCTCGGTGATCGCGCTCCCGCCGACTCCCGTGATCCCGGCGGCGACGCCGATGACGACGTGCTGGACCGGGTAGGCCGGGCCGGCCGCGGTCGCCGCCATCCGGCGATCGACGTCGGAGAAGTAGGCGCGGCCGTTGGTGTGCGAGTGATAGACGATCCGCGCCGGGCGCTCGGTGTCGAAGCTGCGCGCGAAGCCGAGCAGCTCGGCGCCGGCGATCACGAAGCCGGTGTCGGCGCCGCGCGCGGGGGCGATCGGGTGCTCGCCGTCGGCCTGGGCGTTGCGGCACGCCACGGCCGCGTCGACCGCGCCGGGCGCGGCGCCGACGAGGTAGCCGCAGCACTCGTCGGGGAATGCGGCGATCGCGTGGGCGTAGATCGCCGCCAGGACGTCGCGCGGGATCGCGATCGGCGTCACTGGTTTGCGACGTCGGCCATCCAGCGCGTCGCGGCGAGCCCGCCGCGCCAGAACGCCAGCGCGGTGGTCGCCTCGCGCGCGTCGCACGGCGGCCACCACGCGGGCCGGGGCTGCAGGCCGAGGTCGCGGCCGGTGCCCTCGGTCGTGATCTGGCTGTCGCCGCCGCGCGCGGCGACCGGCGCGACCTGGTCGGGGCTCGCGCCGGCCAGGACGATCGTGCCGACGCCGCCGGCCGCGAGGTACTGGGCGGCGATCAGCTCGGCGTCGGGCTCGCTCTCGCGCAGCTCGATCCGGGCCGCCGATACCATCAGCGCGGTCTGGCCGAGGCCGCCGACGTCGGGCAACAGGATGTGGCGCGCATAGCGCCGGACCTGCTCGTCACGCATCGTTCAAACCCGCGCCACCGGCGCCACCGGCGCCACCGGCGATCGCCGGCACGATCGCGACCTCGTCGCGCTCGGCGAGCTGGGTCTCGAGCCCGGACAGCCCGCCGATGTCATCGGGACCGACGAAGATCCGGATGAACGGCTTGACCGCGCCGTTGTCGAGCACCTTGGCCGAGATTCCCGGGTGACGGCGCTCGAGCTCGGCGAGCGCGTCTCGCACGGTCGTCGCGGCGACCTCGATATCGGAGGCGCCGCCGGTGAAGTTACGCAACGCACTGGGGACTCGAATGCTGGGCATCAGCGGTTCTCCGCGACGCGCACCGGCGTCGCCAACGAGGAAGCCATCGACGGAGAGATCGGCGCGCGGGCGCACGCCGGACAGCCTTTGCGCGGCACGAACCGCACGATCCGGGGATCGCTGGCGCGCCGGAGGTCGTCGAACACCAGGAGCGCGCCGGCGAGCGCGCGGTCGCCGTGGACGAGCCCGAGCGCGACTGCGGCGGCGACGCCGCCGATCGCCCCGACCACCGGGCCGAGCACGCCGGCATCGGCGCAGCTCGGGGCCTCGACCGGCGCCTCGAACAGGCAGCGGTAGCACGCCGCGCCCGGCGCGCCGGCCATCACGTTGCCGCCGTAACGCAGCGCCGCGGCGATGACGTAGCACCGGCCGCTGGCCACGGCCCAGTCGGCGACCGCGAACTTGGTCGCCGGATCGTCGCTCGCGTCGATGACGATCGCCGCGTCGTCGCCTAGCTCGTCGGCGGTGGCCTCGGTCCAGCGCGCGGCGACCGGGCGCGCCAGCCCGCCGCGCGACTCCACCAGCTCCGCGAGCCGCGCCGCCTTGGGCTGGCCGAGGTCGGCCGAGGTGAACTGGATCTGGCGCTGCAGGTTCGACAGCTCGACGATGTCGTCGTCGGCGATCACGAGCTCGATCCCGGCGGCGCCGAGCGCCAGCGCGATCGGCCCGCCGAGCCCGCCGGCGCCGACCAGCGTGGCGCGCAGCTTCACGAGGCTCCCTTGCCGCAGACATCGCAGCGCCCGTCGGCGCCGATCGCGCCGGTGCAGACGACATCGGCGCAGGCCTCGCGAGCGGCGGTGGGCGGCGGCGGGCCGGCGGGCACGCCACCGAGGAACCCGCGGAGCGGATCGGCCGCCACGGCGAGCGAAGCCGGCGCCTCCGGCGCTCCGAGGGCGAGCGCACCGGCGGGTTCGGCGTGGACCTGGACCTCGGCCTGGACCTCGATCGTGTCCTGGGTCGGCGTCGAGGCCGAGGCCGGCTCGGCGGTCGCGGCCGGCGTGGTCGCCGGTGACCCCGCTGCGGGGCGGCCGCAGACCTTGCACCGGCCGTCACTGCCGATCACCCCGATGCAGCTGCCGTCGGAGCAAAGCTGGCGCACGGTCCAGTCGCGCGGTGCGGCCGCGGCGACGGCGTGCTCGGACGCGGCGGCGGCCTGGTCGGCCTCGCCGGGCTCGTCGCCTTCGGCCTCATCATCATCGTCGTCGTCGTCGTCGTCGCCCTCATCGTCGTCGTATGCGTCGTCCGCGCCGTCGAACGCTGCCTCGTCGTCATCGTCGTCCGCGTCCGC
>DASWRS010000577.1:0-21746 GCA_036403075.1 Kofleriaceae bacterium | reverse complement strand
GGTCGCCGGCTTCGAGTCGATCGGCGCGTCGCTGCGAGGGCCACCGGGCGCGTCGCCCACCCGCGCTGCTGCTCGCCGCTCGCAGCCCGCCTGCGCCACGAGCGCCGCGACGCCGCACACCTGCAGGAGCGCCCGGAGCTGCGAGGTGATCGCCATACCGCACGTCGCGCGCATGCGTCCACTCTATCTCATGCGCGTGCCGCACCGCCATGGCGCGGCGAGGTCTGGCGCGGGACTGCTACGGCAACGCGACGGCCGGTGGCGAGACGTTGCGGCCGGCGAGCTTGGTTCCGGACACGACGCGGATCGTGCCCTCGCCGCCGCCTCCACCCCCGCCGCCGCGGCCCTCCACGCCGCCGTCCTCGCCGTCGCGGTTCGCGCCCGGATAGCCGGCGCCGCCGTTGCCGGTGGTCCCGGCCGCCGCAAGGGCTGCGCCATCGGCCCCGCCGACGCCGCCGCTGCCGCCCGAGCCGGGGCCGCTCGGATCGGTGCCCGCAGTGCCGGCCGTGAAGCCGGGCCGGGTGGCACGGACGCCGGCGCCGCCGCCACCGTGGCCGCCGTTGGCGAAGATCGCGCCGCCCGGATCGAGCCGGATCGTCGGCGCCTGGACGACGATCAGGCCGCCGGCCCCACCGCCGGCCCCGCCGTGACCCTCGGTGGCGCCGCCCGCCCCGCCGGCGCCGGAGGCGTTGATCGCGGCGCCGCTGTCGATGAACAGCTCGTCTCGGTCCGAGACGACCCAGACCGCGCCGCCGCCGGCGCCGCCGCTGGTCGCACCGCCGTCCGACTGCCCGCCACTGGTGCCGTCGCCGCCCCGGGTGCCGCCGCAGCCGCCGACCAGCCCCGTGGCGACGAAGCTAAAGCTGCCGTCGCCGCCGGTGCTCGACGTGCCGCCCTCATCGCCGCCCTGGCCGCCGGGGCCGGAGAACCCGCCGCCGTGACCGCCGCCGCCGAGCCGGGGCAGCGAGCCGGTGAGGCAACCGTCGACGAGCGCCCCGGCACCGACGCCGCCGCCGGCGTGACTGGCGACGTCGAGGGTGCCGAGGATCGTGATCGAGTGGGCGAACACCGCGAGCGGGATCGCGCCGTGCGCCGACAGCACGATGCCGGCCTCGATCGTGATCGCCGGCGCAGCGATGACGCAGACGCTGGTCGTGCCGTTGCTGACCCGGGCGCAGGTCAGCCCCGGCGGCCGCGAGGTCCCGGTGTCGGTGTCGATCGACGTCGGCGTCGAGACATCGATCGGCCCGGACGCCGGCTTGGCGCACGCCGAGGCCTTGAACATCGGGACCCCTCCGGCGATCGATGCGCAGATCGGTACTCCGTCGCTGATCACGACCGGCGGCGGCGGCACCTCGGCGGTATCGGAGCCGGTATTGCGTGGCTGAACGCCACAGCCGATCAGGAGAATGACCCAGACTGCACGCATGATTTGCCAACGTACGCCAGTTGCGCGCGGCACTCAGCATTTTCCCTCGCCCCAGATCTGAATAGTTCGATCTAACGACAGACGCGGCACGGCGCAGCTGTGCGCACTGTCGTACCGGCACCGATGATGCCCCCCAGGCGCTCGGCCTCCCTCACCACCGCCGCGGGATAGCCGGCGCGGGTCAGCAGCGCGAGTGCATTGCTGGTCGGCGCGACGCCCGCGCGCGGCGTGTGTTCGAAACCTGCAAGGCCCCGAGCCACCGCCGTACCCCCGAGCGCGTGGTCCAACCGCGTGTCCCCGAACCGTAGAGCCAACCGGTCACCGCGACAAGCGGGCGTCGAGCGCCGGGTACCCGCGGCATCACACGACGAGCGATCACGGCAGCCCGAGCAAGCGACCGAGGTGGTTCTTGAACGTTCGGCTGAGCTTGAGTCGGGTGCCGTCGTGCAGGAACACGACATATTCGCCGTGAAACATTGGCTCGAGCTCCTTGACCCGCCGGACATTGACGATCGTCTTGCGGTGAATCCGCACGAACCGGCTGGGGTCGAGCGACGCCGCGAGCTTCTGCAGCGACTTGCGGACCAGGTAGGTGCGCCCGCCGGCGTGGATCTCGGCGTAATAGTCCTGGGCCTCGATCCAGTCGATATCGTCGATCGCCAGCGTGGCGATCCGCGGGCCATTGCGGATCACGAGCCGCTCGAGGGGCGCGGTCGCGCTCGGTGGGCCGTCTCCCGGCGGCGGCTCGGTGCCTCGCGGGGGGCGCGGCAGATCGGCCGGACGCGCGGCCGTGGGATCGTCGCCGCGGCGCGCGCGGGCGTGGCGCTTGGCGCGCTCGATCGCACGGGCGAGCCGGCGATCGTCGAACGGCTTGAGCACGTAGTCGACGATGTCGAGGTCGAACGCGGCCACCGCGTGATCGGCGAACGCGGTGACCAGCACGGTGGTCGGTGGCACCGTGACCCGGCCCAGCGCCTCCAGCCCGTCGATCCCGGGCATGCGGATATCGAGGAACAACAGCTCGATGTCCTCGCGCTCGATCACCTCGAGCGCGTCGCACGCATTGCTGCACTCGGCCACGACGCGGACGTCGCGGTCGCGCTCGAGCGACAGCCGGATCGCGTGGCGCGCCAGCGGCTCGTCGTCGACGATCAACGCGCTCAGGGCGGCGGCGGCGGTCACGAGATCGCCCCGAGCTCGTCCGCGAGCTCGCCGTCGAGCTCGAGCTCCTGCGGCGCGGCCGCCCGGTCGGGCGCGAGCACCAGCGGGATCTCGATCCGGATCGCGAGGCCGCCGCCCTCGGTCGGCGTCAGCGCCAGGTCGTGAGCCTTGCCGTACAGCGTCGCCAGCCGCGCCCGCGTGTTGGCCAGGCCGATGCCCTGGCCCGGCGACCGCCCCTCGCGCGTGCCGCCGTGGTCGCGGACGATCAGCTCGAGCCGGCCGCCGCGCGCGCAGGCCCGGACCTCGACCGCGACCGCGGTGCGGCTGTGCTCGACGCCATGGCGGATCGCATTCTCGAGCAGCGGCTGCAGGATCAGGCGCGGGACCCGCGCGCGCTCGACGCCGGGGGCGATCGCGACGTCGACCTGCAAGCGCTCCGCGAACCGGATCTTCTGCAGCGCCAGGTAGCGGTGCGCGAGCGCGATCTCGTCGTCGAGCGCGATCTCGTGCTCGTCGCCCGCGAGCGTCGCACGCAACAGGCCGCCCAGGGTCGCGAGGCTGCGGACCGCGTCGTCGGGCCGCGCGCTGCGCACCAGCGCGCCGACCGCGTGCAGGGTGTTGAACAGGAAGTGCGGCTGGAGCTGCATCTCGAGCGCCCGCAGCCGCGCGGTCGTCAGCTCCCGATCGAGCGCGGCCTGAGCGCGCACGCGCTCGCGGTACAGCGCATTCGAGCGCTGGACGTGGCCGATCGCGATCACCGTGGCGTACGAGAAGCCATCGATGATCATCAATGCAAAGAACAGCGACCGGAAGGTCGACTTGCTGTAATCGCTCCACAGCCAGCCCTGCAGCGCGGCATCGATCATGAGGATCGCGAGCAGCGCGGCGACGTGGGTGGCCACGCTGCGCGCCCGGCCCTCGCGGTCGAGCGGCGCGCGCCGCCCCAGCCACAGCATGAACGGCGTGACCGCGGCCCACAGCGCCAGGCTCGCGCCGGACACCATCAGCCACCGCGTCGACGGCGGCCGACCGGCGAGGTAGGCGTCGATGCAGTGGCGGCTGGCATCGAACAGGAAGATCGCCCCCCAGGCGATCGCGATCAGCCCCCAGCGCGCCCTGAGATAGCCGCGCGCGAGCCCATCCGGTCCGTCGTTTGGCTGCATTCGATCCAGGGTACGCCCGCCGGGCTCGGCGCCTCCACCGATGTGCGACACGTGGGTCTGCCCTCACATACCGAGACTCACGACGGAGAGCCGCGCGCCTCGACGGGCGTCGCAGGCAGTCACCACCACAGCCATGCTGTCATCAACTCCGCGGATCGACTCCATTCCCCGCAACGTTACTGCGACATTCCGAAACGACGCAGCGAGAAATAGGTTGTCGGAGGTAAGTTGGGCGGCGGCGCAGCGCAGTCGCGACGCGCGATGAGGCAGTAGGGGCGTGGCACGCGCGGCACGAGGATCCGCTGGCAGGTGGCGGCGGCGCCGGTCGTGTCGCCGGCAGCGGTCTGCACGCCCACCAGCAGCGCAGCGGCCACGCAATCGAAGTCGCCATTGGCAGAGGACGCCATCGCGGCGTCCAGCTCATCCACCTCGTCGGTGGTTCGGTGGTCGCGGGCGGCGAGGAACGCGCGCGCCAGGTGGAACGCCGGCAGGTCTCGATCTTCGCGCGCCGCCGCCTCCAGGGCGCTCCGGTCGCCGGTGCGGGCCTCGAGCACCGCCAGCATGCGCTCGTGCGCTGCAAACCGGTAGCGACGCGGGACCGAGGCGGACGGTCCGCGGTCGACCCAGCGCGCGCGACCGCCGGTTCGGCCGGCCAGGTGATCGAGGATGGCCAGGCTGTAGGCCAGCTGCCAGTAGTTGGCGGTCGCCTCCTTGTCCTTGCGTCGCTGCTTGAGCTCTTCTTCCCACTTGCCGGCGAGCGCCGGGTCGCCGCGGCCGAGCGCCCAGGCATAGCCGATTGGATCAGGCAGCACCGCGGCGGCGGTCAGCGCGGGGCCCAGGCGGTCCGAGACCACCGAGGCTCGCGCCAGGGCGCCGGCGGTATCCCCGGCGAGTAGCCGCGCGTAGATCAGCGCGGCCGGTGACGAGTCCAGGACGGCGGTGTCCGACCGGCTCCGATCGAAGAGCGACTCGAAGATGCGGCTGGCCTCGGCATAGCGCCCGGCGCCGAGCAGGACCGCGCCGCGTAGCTCGAGGGCATGCGTCGAGCCGGGCTCGACCCGGTCCCACAGCACCGCCATCCGCTCGACCCCGGCCCAGTCGCCCTCGGCCAGCCGCCGGTTGGCCACGTGATAGATCGCCGGGGTGAGCTGCGGATCGGCGTCCAGCGCGCGCTCGAGCAGCCGCGCGCCCTCGGCCGGGCGGCCGCTATGAAGGCGTGCCTCGCCGGCGATGTACAGGGTGAGCGGGTCGGCGGCCCAGCGTGGGTCCTCCAGCAAGCCGGCGACCGCCGCGTCGGCGCCCGCCTCATCGCCGGCCGCCAGGTCGATGATCGCCCCGACCAGCACCTCCGCACGCGGGCTGGTTCCCGACCGCGCCGAAAGCTTGGCACGCTCGGGTGGGTCGTCCAGGTCGCCGCTCCACCAGCGCGAGATCACGTCGGCCAACGAGGCAAACTCGAGCTGCGGATTGTTGCGGATCTGCGCTTCGAGATCGCGCCCGGGCGAGACATACGGCCGCTGCAGGACCAGCCCCTCGCGGACCTCGAGAAGTGGGCGCAGAAAGCGATCCGGCCAGTCGGGTAAGCTGGCCCGCCAGGGCCGCGCACCGGCCGGCGCTGGTGCCAGGGCGGCGGCGAGTTGCTCGGCAAGCGCGGCGGCGCCGGCGAGGCCACGCGCGGTCTGCTCGCCGACCAGCTGGCCATGGCGGATCGCGCGCGGCCGCCCGCCGGGGGCCGCGATCACGAGCACGACGCCGGCGCCCGCGGCCGCGCACGCCCGCTCGGCGGCTACGTGCCCGGCCGGATTCCAGCCTTCGCGATCCTGGATCCGATAGCCATGCCTCGGCTGCAGCCTTGGATGCCGGTCGAGAGCCAGCCCGACCAGGCGGACCGCCAGCCACGCGGCATCGCGGTCGGCCAGCGTCCCCGAGGGCTCCGCCAGCAGACACGGCTGCTGCAGTATGCCGGCCACGGCCACGGCGGGCGTGGATGTCTGCTCCGCCGCCGACCGCCATAGCCAGCCGCCGCCCAGCGCAACGCCTGCGAGCAGCAAGAGCGCTACCCAGCGCACCCACGATCGCCGCACAATCCCCGGAGGCCCTGGCGTCTCGAGGTACTTGGGACGGCGGTTTGCCGCGCGTTCGCCGGGCACGAGGGCTCTCGCGTCGAGCGCGATCGGCGGGTCGGTCGCGCTGGACACCGCGATCGTGGGTGGCTGAGAGGACGGCATCCGGCGCGACCGCCCGGCGGCGGTCGGTGCCAGGGCCTCCGTGTCGCCGTCGATGGTCTCGCCGCCCAGGAGCCGCTGCTTGGCAGCGCGGCGCTCCCGGAACAAGCCGTCGAGCAGCGTGGCGACCTCGCCACGATCGACCGATGGCCCCAGACCGGACGCGACCTCGCGTAATGCGGCCAGCATCTCGCCGGCCGTCGGGAACCGGCGCTCGGGATCGGCGGCGGTCGCTCGCTCGATGACGCCCCATAGCGCGTCGGAGAAGCCGGGCCGGTGCGGGCGCGGGTCCGGAATCCGGTCGGTAGCGGTGTTTTCAAACTCCCAGGGATGGACGCCCACGGTCGCCTGATACAGCACGATGCCCAGCGCGTGCAGATCGACGCGGCCGTCGATCCGCCCTCCGGCGCGCTGCTCGGGCGCCATGTACGCGAAGCGGCCCTTGACGACCCCCTGCTCGGTGTCGCTGACCCGGTGCCGGGCGCGTGCGATCCCGAAGTCGAGCAGCCGAGGCACGCCCTCGTAGTCGATCAGGATGTTCTGCGGCGACACATCGCGGTGGACCAGGCCGAGCTCGGCGCCACGCTCATCCCGAAGCGCGTGCACGTAGGCCAGCGCATCGCATACGTTGGCTGCGATCCAGACGCCGATGCGTGCGGGCAGCGCGCCCGCCGCCGCCAGCACCGCCGCGAGCGATTCGCCATGCACGTACTCCATGACCAGGAACGGTCCGCCATCGTCGCCGCGATCGTAGAGCTGCGCGATGTGCGGGTGATGCAGGCGCGACGCGACCCGCGCCTCCTCGGCCAGCATGTCGCCCAGCGCCGATTCAGCGGGCAGATCGGCACGCAGCGCCTTGATGGCGACCAGCTTGCGGAATCCGGTGGGCCCGTCGCCCCAGGCGACATAGACCGTGCCGATGCCGCCGCGCGCAATCTCGGCGATCAGACGGTAGCGGCCCAGGTGAGCGCCCGCCGGCGAACGCCGCCAGAAGCTCTCGTTGCTCCCCTTCATCGCGGCCTCCGGGCCTCCCTCCATCGCACCTCCGGACAATAGACTACGCGGGCACGACAGACCACGCGGGCGCGACATGGGCGCCAGCGCTCACCGAGCGCGAGCTAGGAGTATCCCGGAACACCTGATCTGCGGCGTGGCCATGTCATCATGTCGCCATGCCGCGGCTGATCGTCGTCGACGGGCCGTGGCACGGCTGTGCAATTGGCCTCGAGTCGGGCGAGCATACGCTCGGCCGCGATCGGGAATGTGATCTCGCCGTACCCGACACCACCCTGTCGCGCCGCCACCTGCGCTTCGTCCCGGTCGACGACGCGTGGGACGCCGAGGATCTGGGTAGCCGCAACGGCACGCTGCTCAATGACCAGCCGCTGACCCGGGCGCGGCTGCGCGATGGCGACGTGCTGCAGGTCGGGCGCAGCGTGCTCCGGTTCGACGATGCGGACTCGCCGTCCGTGCTGACCGAGGTCGCGGCCGATACCACCGTGATCGCCGCCGAGGCCGGCACCGGTGAGGCGGGCGACGAGCTGCCCATGCTGCTCGCGCTGGCCGACGCGCTGCTGGCAGCTGGCCACGAGGAGGAGTTCCTGATCGAGCTGTGCACCTGGCTGCGCGCGCAGACCGGAGCTTGCCGTGCAGCGGTGTTCCGGCGGCGCGGCGGCGAGTTGCACGCCCACGCCGGCTATGGCGCGTCCGGGCGCGAGCCGCCGCGCGCGATGGTGCTGCCGGCAACCGTCGCGATCGCCGCGGCACGCGAGGGCAAGGCGCTGTGGATGACCGCGGGCGGCGGCACCGGCGTGGTCCCGGTAGGCATGCCGGCGGGCATCATCGTCGTGTTGCCCGGCATCACGGCGCCAGGCCCAGAGCGGCTGCGGTTTCTGGCCTGCGCCGGCCACCTCGCCGCCGGGCTGTGGGCCAGCCAGGGCCGCATCGGCTCGCTGCACGCCCGCGTCGCCGAGCTCGATGACGGCGAGCTGGTCGCGGCCAGCCCCGCGATGCGACCGATCCTTGACTTCGTTGCTCGCGCGGCGGCGACCGATTCCACCGTGCTGCTGCAGGGCGAGAGCGGCACCGGGAAAGAAGTGCTCGCGCGCGCGCTGTACCGGCGCAGCCCGCGTTCGAGCGGACCGTTCGTCGCGGTCAACTGTGCGGCGATCAGCATCTCGTTGCTCGAGTCCGAGCTGTTCGGCCACGAGCGCGGCGCGTTCACCGGTGCGGTCGCTCGCAAGCCGGGCCGCTTCGAGCTGGCCGACGGCGGCACCCTGTTGCTCGACGAGGTCGCCGAGCTGTCGGCCGGGGCCCAGGCCGGGCTACTGCGCGTACTGGAGGAGCGCAAGCTGATGCGCGTCGGAGGCACCCACCTGGTCTCCGTCGACGTACGGGTGATCGCCGCCAGCAACGTGAACCTGAAGGAGGCCGTGGCCGCCGGCCGGTTCCGCGAGGACCTGTACTACCGGCTGTCGGTGCTGGTCGCCGTGATCCCGCCGCTCCGCGACCGCCGCGAGGACATCGCCGTGCTGGCCCGGCATTTTCTCGACCGCCTGGTCCGGGGCGCGCCCCGCCGGGTCGACGGCATTGCGCCGGCCGCCCTCGATGCGCTGACCGCCTACCGCTGGCCGGGCAACGTGCGCGAGCTCCGCAACGTGATCGAGCGCGCGGTCATGCTGGGGGCCAGCGAGACCATCGAGGTCGACGACCTGCCTCCGGATGTCCGCGGCCCCCACTCGGCACCGGCGTCTGCGCCCGCCGCCGGCGAGCAGGTCGCCCTGCCGATGCCGTTCGACGAGCTCGAGCGCCGCAACCTGCTCGCCGCCCTGGCCGCCAGCAGCGGCAACAAGACCCGCGCCGCCCGCCTGCTCGGCATCGATCGCGTCACCCTCTACAACCGCCTCCGCAAGTACGGCGCCGACACCGAGTAAAACCTCGACGGATCGTTGAAGTCCTCTACGGCCGAGCTCGCTCGATTGTAAGGATTCTCTGCGGACCGGCCGGTGCGCCGGCGGTGCGCAGCGCGGGCGCACGACATCCCGCGCGGTTGGGGCGGCGGCACCGCGCGTGCAAACGGCCGCCTCGCGCCGGACTCCTTGCCTGGAGATCCGGAATCAACCATCAGGAGAATCTTGTGAACAGATTGGTATATTTGCTGTCCCTCACACTGGCCGTGTCCTTCGCCGTCGGATGCGCCACCGACCCGGCCAACCCCACCGAGCCGGGCGGCGCCAATGACGGCGTCGCCGTCCAGGCGGTGGGCTCCCCGGGCAACCCGTTCAGCTACGTCAGCCTGCGCGACGAGCAGCTGGCGTGTTTCGGGATCTCCGTGGCCCCGAACTTCCCGTCCAACTGCCGCGACATCACGGACTTCAACGACCAGCAGATGTGCTTTGGCGTGTCGAGCCAGTCGCAGACCCCGTGCCGCAACATCACGGACCGGAACCTGCAACTGGCCTGCTTCGGCATCTCGGTGGCGCCCAGCTTCCCGTCGAACTGTCGCGACATCACCGATCCCGACATGCAGAACTTCTGCTTCGGCGTCGCCAGCAGCGGCGCCCTCAGCAACTGCAACTTCGTGAACAACTCCAACACGCGTGCGCTGTGCTTCGCGATGTCGACCCACAACGCGTCGACGTGCTCGTTCATCACCACCAGCGAAGATCGCCTGTTCTGCCAGGCCGTGGCCACTCGCTCGCAGACTCCGTGTCTCTCGATCCAGTAAGGGTGGACACACCCGGCTCGGGGGTAGAGCTCCAGCCGGCCGGGGCTGGCGTCCATCACGCGTGAAATCCATCGCGTGATCGCCTTCTCTCCGCCGAGACCGGTGTGCTGCTTCACGGTTTCATTCACATCCGTCATTGACGCAGGAACCACGCTGGACGGCCGCGATCGCCGGGGCTGATACTCCGGCCATCGGAGGCAGCCATGCACGTCCATCGGTCCGCGCGGATTCTGATCACGGCACTCTCGCTCGCCATGGTGGGCGAGATGGCGATCGCCACGTTCGCGGCTGCCGAGGCGGCCGCGGCCACGTCGGGGTTCACGATCACTTCGAGTAGCAGCGTGCAGTTCTGGGTCCACGACGCGCCCTGGGCGGATCTGCATTATCAGATCAACGGCGGGACACAGCTCAACGTCCGGATGGTCGCCAGTGGCACCAACCACACGTTCGACGTGACCGCCGTCCCGGCCGCGGCGATCGTGCGCTACTTCTTCACGATCGGCAGCACCACCGGCGGCGCCACCGACACGGCGTGGGCGCAGTTCACCATGTCCGGCAGCGGCGGTGGCGGAGGCGGTGACGGCTACGTCGTCGTCTGGGAGGACACGTTCGATGGCAGCGGCCAGCCCAGCACGGCGAACTGGACGTACCACGTCGGCAACGGCCTGAACCCCGGCGCCAACACCTTCGACGGCTGGGGCAACGGCGAGTGGGAGTGGTACCGGCCCGAGCAGTCGACCCGGCAGAACGGAAACCTGGTCATCCGGGCCGACTACGCGTCGACCGCCACGGTGATCGCCGGCCGCAACTGGTTCCAGCGCTCGGGGCGGCTCACGACCAAGGGCAAGCGGTCGTGGACCTTCGGCCGGATCGAGGCCCGGATCGCGATGCCCAACGCGACCGCGACCTGGCCGGCGTTCTGGATGATGGGCGACGCGTGCGACGACACCAGCACCGCCGACTTCAACACGCCGATCTCGCACTTCGATGTGATGGCGTCCAACTGGTCGAGCTGCGGCGAGGTCGACATCATGGAGCACCGCAACGCCGAGACGGTGACGTTCCAGAACCTGTTCTGGGACAGCCGCACCGGCCTGTTTCCCTGGGCCGATGGCCTGAACAACCAGCAACCGCACACGTTCAGCGTCGGCGACGTCAGCCAGTTCCACCTCTACACGATCGAGTGGGAGCCGACACAGATCCGCTGGTTCATCGACCGCACCACCAACCCCACGCCGGTCCACACGGTGGCCATCACCGCCGCCAACCAGGAGGAGTTTCGCAAGCCGTTCCACCTCATCCTGAACCTGGCGATCGGCGGACAGTTCCCCGGCACCCAGCCGGTTCAGGCCAACTTCCCGCTGTTCATGAACGTCGACTACGTACGGGTCTGGCAGAAGCCCTGAGCGCGCCCGCCGCGGTCACCAGTACGCGTGGACCAGCGGCTTGATCCGCACGTCGTAGATCTCGCGCACCGCGGCCATGACCTCGGGCGCCAGCGGCGCGAGCTCGGCGGCGCCGGCGTTGTCCTCGACCTGCGCCGCCCGCTTGCCGCCGGGGATCGCGCAGGTCACAGCCTCGTTCATCAGGATCCAGCGCAGCGCCCACTGGGCCATCGTCGCCGGCGCGGCCACCAGCGGGGTCAGCGCCCGGACGGCGTCGAGCGCGATGTCGTAGTCCACGCCCGAGAACGTCTCGCCGCGATCGAACGCCTCGCCCTTGCGGTTGTAGGCCCGGTGGTCGTTGCCCTCGAACCGGGTGTCCTTGCCGAGCTTGCCGGTCAGCATGCCCGACGATAGCGGCAGCCGCGCGAGCACGCCGACGCCGCGGCGCCGGGCCTCGGGCAGGAACAGATCGGCCGGGCGCTGGCGGAAGATGTTGTAGACCAGCTGGACCGACTGGATGATCGGGTACTCGATCGCCTTCAGGCCCTCCTCGACGCGATTGACGCTGATCCCGCAGAACCGCACCTTGCCGGCGCGGACCAGGTCCTCGAGCGCGCCGAACACCTCGGGCCGGTAGTAGACGTCGGTCGGCGGCGAGTGGAGCTGCAGGAGATCGATCGCGTCGACCCCGAGGTTCTGCAGGCTGCGATCGACGAACGCCGACAGGTTGTCGCGGGTGTAGCCGTCGGCGGTGTGGGGCTCGAGCCGCAGCCCGGCCTTGGTCGCGATGTAGAACGGCTCCTTGCGCGACCGGCGCAGCTCGCCGATCAGCCGCTCGCTGCGGCCGTCGCCGTAGACGTCGGCGGTGTCGAACAAGTTGATGCCGAGGTCGACCGCGCGGTGGAGCGCCTGCATCGCCTCACGCTCGTCGACCGTGCCCCACGAGCCGCCGATGGCCCAGGCCCCGAAGCTGACGGTGGAGATGTTCCACCCGGTGCGTCCCAGTGTCCGATACTTCATGGAAAACACGACCTTTCCAAGCTGGTAGTTTGACGGTCTGAGTCACGGCTCGGCGGCAGGCGCTCCGCCGCCGTGCTCGGCGAACGCCAGGATCACGACGGCGCCCATCAGAACCACGGTGCCGACCGTCGCCGGCGCGGTCATGCGTTCGCCGAGGAACACCACCGCGATCACGGCGGCCGTGACCGGCTCGACGAGCGCGATCACCGAGGCGGTCGTCGCCCGGACCGAGGACAGCCCGACGTTGAACAGGGCGTAGGCCAGCGCCGTGGGCACGGCCCCGAGGTAGCCCAGCATCGCGGCGTTGCGCAGCGGATCGCCGGCCGAGGGCAAGAGGCCCTCGAGCGCCGCGAACGGCAAGAGGCACACCATGCCGATCGCGGTCCCGAGCAGCGTGACGTTGTACTGATCGCCGCCGGCGTTGCGCCGCGCCATCGCCCGGGTCAACAGCGTCACGCCGGCGTAGCCGATCGCCGACAGGACCGCGAGCGCGAGGCCCTGCAACGGCGCGGGTCCGACATCGCCGCCGCCGGCGGTGAGGAGCACGAGCCCGAGCAAGGCCAGGGCGATCGTGATCACGCCCGACCGGCCGATCCGCTCCGCCATGGTCAGGTGAGAGCCGATCGCGATCAGGATCGGGCCGAGCCCAAGCGTCACGATCGTGGCGATCGCGACTCCGCTCCGCTGCACGGCGGCGAAGTACGCAGTCTGGTAGATCGCCAGTCCCGCGCCGATGATGCCGAGCCAGGCCCAGCGGCCGCGCACGAGACCGAGCATCGAGGCGCGCGCGCCGCGGCCGCCGACCAGCGATCGCACCGCGGCGAGCAGCACCACGCCGGTCGCGAACCGCCAGAACGACACCGCGATCGGCCCCATCCCGGTGGTGCGATAGAGCACCGCCGCGACCGGGCCGCCGGTGCCCCACGCCACCGCGGCGACGAACACGTACGCCAGACCCCGCCCGACCGGCAGCGGCCGCGGGGTCGTCGTTGTCATCGTCATCGCGGTCATGGTGCTGGCCGCTGCGGTTCGATGTCGACCCGGTTGTCACCGAAAATCGCCCCGCCGCCCATGTCGGCGTCGCGCTCGTCGACGGTGGCGTTGATGTTCGCGTTGCCCGAGAGCTTGAGCCACGGGCCCTTCGTGCTCGCGAGCACGCCCGGGCGGACGCCGTCGCTGACGTCGATCTCGGCGACGAACGAGCCCCGATCGTTGAAGATCCGGACCGACTGTCCCGCGGCGACGCCTCGGGCCGACGCGTCCTCGGGGTTCATCGTCACGCGCGGCGCACCGGCGCGCCGGCCGAGCTCGGGGTGGTTGGCGAAGATCGTGTTGATCGCGAAGTGCGACGCGCCGATCACGAGGGCGAACGGGTACGTCCGGGCCAGGCGCCGGTCCCCGACCTCTCGCGGCGGCGTGTACCCGGCGAGCGGATCGTGACCGGCCGCCGCGGCGCGCTCCGAGTAGAGCTCGAGCTTGCCCGACGGGGTCGGGAAGCCATCGGCGTACGGCAGGAACGGTGATGGGTAGTTGAGCCGCACCCAGCCTTCCGCCCGCAGCCGCTCGAGCGTGATGCCGGCGAGCGACGGGTGATCGGAGTCGAGCAGCTGGGCCGCCATCGCGTCGTCGGAGTCATACAGGCACGGCTCGGTCAGGCCCATGCGCCGGGCGAGCCGCCGGAAGGTCTCGGACGTCGACAGGCACTCGCCCGGCGGCGCGACCGCCGGCTCGTTCCACGCCAGGTAGATGTGGCCGTAGCCGTCGTGCAGGTCGGTGTGCTCGGTCTGCATCGTCGCGGGCAGCACGATGTCGGCGTAGTCCACCGTGTCGGTCGCGAACTGCTCCATGACCACGGTGAACAGGTCCTCGCGCGCCAGGCCCCGGCGGACCTTGTTCTGGTGCGGCGTGCTCGCCACCGGGTTGGCGGCGTAGACGATCAGCGCCATGACCGGCGGATCGGCGACCTCGAGCAACCCCTCGCCGAGCCGCGTCATCGACAGCTTTCGCACCGGGCGCGAGACCAGGTCGTCGCGGACCAGGGCGTCGCGGTTGGCGCCGAAGTAGCCGTCCGTGGTGTACACCAGTCCGCCGCCCGGACGTTGCCAGTCGCCGGTGACGCCCGGGATGCAGGCCAGCGTGCGCAGGGTCATGCCGCCGCCGGCGTGGCGCTGCACGCCCTGCGAGGTCCGGATCGCCGTGGGGCGCGTGTGCGCGATCCGCGTGCCGAGCTCGACGATGCGCTGTTCGTCGATGCCGGTGATCGCCGCGACCCGCGCCGGCGGAAACTCGAGGATGCGGCGCCGGAACGCCTCCCAGCCGACGGTGTGGTTCGCGAGGTAGTCGCGATCCTCGCACCCCAGGTCGACCACGGTGTGGAGCAGCCCGAGGGCCAGCGCCGCGTCGGTGCCCGGGATCGGCGCCAGGTGCGCGTCGGCCTGCCGCGCCGTGCGGGTGCGCACCGGGTCGATCACGACGACGTGCGCGCCGTTGCGCCGGGCGGCCTGGATGAACCGCCACTGGTGGTGCCCGGAGGTCAACGTGTTGGTGCCCCAGAGCAAGATCAGCCGCGCATCGGCGAGCGCCTCGGGCTCGATGCCGCGCGGCGCGCCGATCGTGTACTCGAGGCCGACCAGGCCCGCGATCGAGCAGATCGTCATGTCGTGCCGCGAGGCGCCGAGCACGTTCCACAGCCGGCTGCCGGCGCGGCCCTGGATGCCCTGCAAGAACCCGAGCGTGCCGGTGCCCTGGTAGGGCCAGATCGCCTCGCCGCCGTACCGGGCGATGATGCGCTCGAGGCGCTCGGCGATCTCGCCCAGCGCGTCGTCCCAGGTGATGCGGGTGAACCGGCCGCTGCCCTTGGGGCCGACCCGGCGCATCGGGTACAGCAGCCGATCCGCGGCGGCCGCGTGCTCCAGATAGTGGTTGACCTTCGCGCACAGCGCGCCGCGGGTCATCGGGTGGTCGGCCCTGCCCCGCAGGTCGATCGCGACGCCGTCGCGCACCGTGACCTGCCAGGCGCAGCCGTCCGGACAGTCCAAGGGACAGGCGCCAAACACCGTGCGCTCGTCGGACGTCGTCATCGCGTCGTCTGGCTCGTCGGGTTCATCGGGGCCAGGCCGCGCAGCACCGACGAGATCCGCTGCAGCGCGGGCGTCAGGTACGACAGCTCGACGGCGTGGGTGATCCGCAGGTGCTGCTCGACCCCGAAGTGCGCGCCGGGGATCACCAGCACGCCGGCGCTTCGCAGCGCCTCGGCGACGTCGAGGCTGGCTTGCGCGCGGTGGTAGCGGACGAAGCCGACCGCGGTCGCCTGCGGGTCGATCAGCGAGACCAGGCCCTCGCTGGCGTCGACCCAGGCGCGCAGCGCGGTGCGGCCGGCCTGCAGCAGCGCGTGCGTCCGATCGAGCAGCCGCTGGCGGACCGGCGCGGTCAGGGCGCGCTCGGCCAGGTGCGACGCCAGCTTCGCCGGTGCGATCGTGGCGTACTCGTGGCGGCGCTCGGCCCGCGCCCGCAGCTCCGGCGGCGCGATCAGCCAGCCGATGCGGAGCCCGGGCAGGCCGAACGCCTTGGACATGCTGCCGACGCACGCGACCCGGTCGTAGCGCTTCCAGAACGTGGGCGTCACGCCCCCGCCGTGGACCTCGGTTCCGCGATGGACCTCGTCGGCCAGGACCCACGCGCCGACCCGCTCGGCGGCCGCCACCACGCTGGCCATCTCGGCGTCGCCGAGCACGGCCCCGGTCGGGTTGTTGGGGTTGGTGACCACGATGACCCGGGTATCCGGGCGGACCGCGCGGCCCAGGAGCTCGGCGTCGAGCCGCCAGCCCCGCGCCGGATCGAGCGCGACCGTGTCGACCCGCGCTCCGCGGTTACGCAGGCAGCCGATCAGCTGCGGGTACCCCGGCTCGACGACCACCGCGTGGCCGCCGGGCTCGACCAGCGCGTCGAGGACGATCGCGTTGGCCTCGGTGCCGCCCACGGTCACCAGCACGTCGGCCGCGCGCGCGCGCTGCCACTCGGCGATCAGCTCGCGCAGCGGCCCGGCGCCGGCGATCGCGCCGTAGCCCTGTTCGATCGCGAGCAGCCGCTGGAGCTCGTCGGGGTCGGCGACGACGTCGACCAGCCGCGCCGGGCGGCAGCCGCTGTCGGCCAGGCTGTATTCGGCCGACGGCTCGTGTCGAGATTGCCACTCGACCAGGGCAAACGGGACGAAGCTGTCCCGCGCGTCGTCTCGGGCCTGGTCCCTGGCGACGTGACCAGTCACGGCTGCCCCGGATCGGTGAGCGTCTGGGCCGGGGCCGCGCCGTCCGAGGCGCTCCGGCCCTCGCTGATCGCGCGCTTGTCGAAGTCGTCGCCGTACCACTTGACGGCCCAGCGCGAGAACGCGACGACGACCGTATCGCGATACGCGGCGGTCCCGGCGTCGACCGGCTCGATCTCGGTCACGTAGTGCCACATCTTCTGATCGTCGAACACGACGCCCTGCCCGGCGCGAAGCGTCGTGGTGAAGAACGGCGTCTCCTTGTCTTCGAACGGCCGCAGGCTCATCTCCGCGCCGGTGACGTTGTGCCGGTTGTACACGCCGATGAACACGTGCTCGTGGCCGTCCCGGTGAAGCCCTTCGGGCACGATCACGCCCTTCAGCTCTTGATTGACGAAGATCCGGTACTGGTGGACGTTGATCTGCCAGTCCTCGCGGGTATCGAGCGGGATCGCCTCGGCCGCCAGCCGGATGTGACTGGTGAAGTCGGTGATCAGCGGCTGGTACTCGCGCTTGATGCCGCCGGCCACGCTGTTGTACTTCGAGTACGTGACGTACGGCCGGTGCGGCAGGCGCTCGAACTGCCAGCGATCGTCGCGGTGGCTCATGCGGTACTGCGCAAACCGGCGATAGCGGTTCTTGACCGGGATGTAGATGTCGAGCGCCAGGTCGCCGAAGCTCGCCCGGGCCTGGTCGTCGAGCGGTGGGAGATCGAAGATGTCGAAGCCTTGATGGTTCAATGGCATGGGGAAAGCCTCACGAGAGGTCGGGGGTGCCGCCGGAGCTGCGGTCGGAGAGCAGGCCGGGGATGAGATCAGAGAGGCGGCCGGAGATGAGGTCGGAGCCGGTGCGCCCGAGCAGCGCGTCGAGGTAGCGCTCCGACGTGTTGAGCCGGATCAGCGTGCCGATCGCGATGTCGCGGCCCACGCGGGAGTCCCGGTCGATCGCCGGCTCGATCACGTTCTTGAACCAGCCGGCGGCGTGGCCTGCGTCGATCTCGACATGCACATCGTGATAGCGGATGCCCTCCGGCGGCAGGCCGAGCCGTCGCCAGGCCAGGATCAGGCTGCGGAACCGGCGCGGCGCGAGGTATTCGGTCACGCCGAAGTAGCCGATCGCCTTGAAGTAGTGCCGGCGCGACAAGGTCAGTGCCGCGGACAGGTTGCCGCACAGCTTGGCCTCGAGCAGGAGGTTGTCCTTGATGTACTGGTCGTCGATCTCGAGCGCCGCGAGCGCCTTCGCGAACAGCACGCCGTGCATGTTCGTGGGCTCTCCGTTGCCCATCTCGTCCCAGTAGTTGCCGGCGATCTCGATCTTCGCGTCGCCCTCGGTGCCGAGCTGGATCAGCGCCAGGATGTCATCGAATCGCGGGTCGAGGCTGGTCTCCTGCGCCAGGAGAAATCGCACGTCCTCGCGCGTGCCGTGGTCCTGGAGGTACGGCCGGTAGAACGGGTGCCGGCTCGCGACATGGCTGGAGATCAGACGCTTCAGCCACAGCACGTATTCCTTGCCGTCGAGTGGGTAACCGGTCGCACCTTCCCGGATCAGCGCGATCTCGTAATCGAGCATCGCCTGTTCGAAGATCGCCGCGATGTCACGCAGGACGGGCTGCGTCTCGCACTCGCTCTCCGACGTATCCGGACGAGTGAAGTCGCGCTGGTAGATCGCGGTGAGGATGTCATGTACGGCTTGATGCGCCTTCACGCCGTCGGGCCCGTGCGCCTCCTGGACCAGGGCGTGGCACTCCTCGGCGATCCGCGCCCGCAGCTCGTAATCTCGATTGACGGCTTGCCAGGCTTCCGAGCCCATGCTGTTCAAACGGTGCATCAAGGACTCGAGGTGAGACCGTGACGGATCGCTCTGTGTTCGAGAGAACATGAAAACACTCCATCCGTGTTTGAGCGCGCATCCATCGTGCGCGTCGAAATTACCCGGCACCCTCGCACGCGGCCCGGCGGTACTTCAAGCGGCCGGATGAACTTGTTATCAAGTTGCCTGGAAATGGTGAGTTGAAAGGCATTGTTTAGCACCCCGGCGACTGCCTCGAAATGCGACAGTTCGTGAATGTCGTTCTCGACACATGTCCGCTCCCGGCCTTGTTCACCACTGCCACCTGCCCACCACGCGGCCTTTGTTACTCGAGCCTTATCTCCACTCCCGCCGTACAAACCCGCTCGCCCGGAACGCGAGGCAACCTCGGCGAGCACTCACTCGCCTGGAGAATGCCTGTGATCAAGCGTACGGACCTCGAGTCTGCCAGTGTCGCTGTGTAGCAGAATGCGGCTATCTGCCATGTTGTCTCCCGTGACATCGAAGTGCTTGTCGCGACTGTGCACTGTCACGTTTGATCCGGTCCTGTCACACATGTCACGTTGACAGCCCGACAGCCCGGACTCACGGGATCTGACGTGTGACACTGATCGACGTACCGGTGCTTGACGTGCCGGTACTGGCGTGTCACTGCCAGCGGACTGCGCGGCCGGGGGGGGATCACCCAGGATCCCAGCCCTGGTTCAGAATTCCTGCGGTACCGATATCCAGCGCCTCAATAGGACCGCGGCAGATCCAGCACCTTCTCGGCGATGAAGCTCATGATCATCTCCCGGCTGACCGGGGCGATGCGCGGGATCAGGCTTTCGCGCAGGAAGCGCTCGACGTGGTAGTCCTTGGCGTATCCCATGCCGCCGTGGGTCATGACCGCGGTCTCGCAGGCACGGTATCCGGCCTCGCCCGCGAGGTACTTGGCCGCATTGGCCTCCGCCGCGCAGGGCTGGCCGCGGTCGTGGAGCCAGGCGGCCTTGAGGACCATCAGGTTCGCGGCCTCGAGCTCCATCCAGCGCTGCGCCAGCGGGTGCTGGATCGCCTGGTTCATGCCGATCGGTCGGTCGAACACGATGCGCTCCGTGGCGTACTTCGCCGCGAGCTTGATCGCCGCGCGGCCCAGCCCCACGGCCTCGGCCGCGATCAACATGCGCTCGGGATTGAAGCCGTGGAGGATGTACTGGAAGCCCTTGCCCTCGTCGCCGATCCGATCGGCGATGGGGATCCGCAGGCCATCGATGAACAGCTGGTTCGAATCGACGCACGCACGGCCGAGCTTGTCGATCTCGCGGACCTCGATGCAGCTGCGATCGAGGTCGGTGTAGAACAGCGTCAGGCCTTCGCTCGGCCGGGTCAGCTCGGCGATCGGCGTGGTGCGCGCCAGCAGCAGGATCTTGTGTGCGACCTGCGCGGTGGAGATCCAGATCTTCTGTCCGCGGACCACGTAGTGCTCGCCGTCGCGCACCGCACGGGTCTCGAGCTTGAGCGTGTTGAGCCCGGCGTTCGGCTCGGTGACGCCGAAGCACGCCTTGTGCTCGCCGCGGATCAGCGGCGGCAGCCAGCGCGCCTGCTGCTCGGCCGTGCCGAACACGACCACCGGGTGGAGCCCGAAGATGTTCATGTGCACGGCGGAGGCGCCGGACAGCCCCGCGCCGGACTGCGAGATCGCCTGCATCACGAGCACCGCCTCGGTCATGCCCAGGCCGGCGCCGCCGAACTGCGGCGGCATGGCCACGCCCAGGTATCCCGCCCGCGCGATCGCCGCATGGAAGTCGTGCGGGAAGCCGCCGTCGGCGTCGCGCTTGCGCCAGTAGTCGAGATCGAAGCCGTCGCACAGCTGCGCGACGTTCTCGACGATCGCGCGCTGGTTGGCGTCGAGTGCAAAGTCCATGGCGGCCTCGTGGTCCCCTGTCCTGCCAGCTTCGCACGATCGGCTCGGACCCGCGTGGTAGAGTGCGCGCGCATCGTCGAAAAGGAGCCGCCGTGACCACGTTGCAGAGCAAGCTCGTCGTCGAACAGCTGGAAGATGGATTGCTGACGCTCGTGCTGAATCGCCCCGAGCGGCGCAATGCGCTGAATGCGGAGCTATGCAGCGCGCTGGTCGAGGCGCTCGCGCGCGCCGCGCAGGCCAGCGAGGTCCGCGCCGTGCTGCTCAAGGGCGCCGGCGGCACGTTCTGCGTCGGCGGCGACGTCAAGGCGATGGCCGAGGGCGGTGGGCCCGACCTCGGCATGGACGCGCGGGTCCGCCAGCTGCGCGCGAGCATGGAGGCGTCGCGGCTCCTGCACGACATGCCCAAGCCGACGATCGCGGCGATCGCGGGCGCGGCCGCCGGAGCCGGCCTGGCGCTCGCGCTGGCCTGCGATCTGCGGATCGCCGGCGAATCGGCGAAGCTCACGACGGCGTTCGGCAAGGTCGGGCTGTCGGGCGACTTCGGCGGCACCTACTTCCTGACCCGGCTCCTGGGCAGCGCGCGGGCGCGCGAGCTGTACCTGACCTCGCCGATCCTCGGCGCGCGGCAGGCGCTCGACATCGGCCTGGTCACGCGCGTCGTGCCCGACGATCAGGTCGACGCCGCGGGCACCGAGCTCGCGCGGTCGCTCGCCAGTGGACCGACGCTCACCTTGGCCCACATGAAGCAGAACCTCAACCTCGCGGAGCACGCCGCGCTCGACGAGTGCCTCGATAACGAGGCCTGGCGACACATCGTGTGCATGACCACCGAGGACCACCGCGACGCCGCCGCGGCATTCGTCGACAAGCGCGCTCCGCGGTTCACCGGCCGCTAGCTCGCTGAAACCGGAACTGAGAGTTACTCCGCAGCAGGTGCGATCCGGAGAACGAGGCACACATCGGCAACGAAGCCGGACCGCGCGCCGGAGTACACTGGCCGGATGTCCGAGGACGAGGCGCTCGAGTGGAAGCTGCGGGCCGTGGCCATCCCCGCGGCGATCGCCCTCGCCTTCGCGTTCCACGCCTCGCCGACCGGCCACTGGCTGCAGCGCACGTTCCTCAGCATGATCGTGCACGAGCTCGGCCACACCGTGACCGCGTGGTGGTGCGGCTTCGCGGCGCTGCCGACGGTGTGGAAGACCTTGATCCCGGAGACGCGGAGCAGCTTCCTGTCGCTCGCGATCCTCGCGCTCGAGGGCTGGCTGTGCGTGCGTGGCTGGACGACGCGACGCAATGGCTGGCTCGCCGCGGGCCTCGGCCTCGCCGCGCTCCAGTTCGTCGGCACGCTCGGGACCTCGCCGCGCCACGCGCACGAGGCGATCACGTTCGGCGGGGATGCGGGCGCGATGATCCTCGGTACGCTGTTGATGCTGACGTTCTTCGTCGGACCCGAGTCGCGCCTGCGGACCAACCAGCTGCGCTGGGGATTCCTCGTCATCGGCGCCGCGGCGCTGGTCGATACGTTCGCGACCTGGTCCGCGGCGCGGACCGACCCGGACGTGATCCCGTTCGGCGAGATCGAGGGCGTCGGGCTGTCGGATCCGTCGAAGCTCGACGAGGTCTACGGCTGGACGACGCACCAGATCGTCCACCGGCACTTCGC
>DASWRS010000576.1:0-3764 GCA_036403075.1 Kofleriaceae bacterium | reverse complement strand
CGGGAAGCTGACCAGGACCTCGCGGGCGTCGGCGGGCGCCGGGACCTTGACCTCGGGGTCGCCGGGCTGGATCTCATCGGGCGACAGGTTGGCGCGGCGGCTGCCGAGCGTGTCGAGGTCGCCGCCGGTGATCTGCGGCGCAGCCTGCGCCAGCTGCTGCGCCTTGCGCTCGATGTGATACTTGCGGTAGGCCTCGTCGTTCTCGAGCACGAGCAGCGAGGTGAACTTGCTGAGCACGCCGTAGTCGCGGCTCGCCGCCACGATCGTGTCGCGCTCGGCGTCGCCGGCCTCGAGCTGGGCGATCAGATCGGCGCCGAAGCGCTGCGCGATGCCGGGCTCGTCGACCGCCGCCGCGAGCGCGATCTGCCGGGTGACCGGCGCGCCGTTGACCATGCCGGTCAAGGTCAGCGACACCGGCGCGCTGCCGGGCGGGGTCTTGATCAGCGCGACCAGCTCGTCGCCCTGGTAGATCGTCGTGGCCTCGTGCGGGAACACCTGGGCGTCGCCCGCGACCACGACGTGGGCGGCGGCCAGCCGCGGGATCTCGGCCGCGTGGGTCGCGACCAGCGCGAACCGGGCCGCATCGTCCGGCTTGCGGACGACGAGCGCGCGCCCGCCGGTGCGGCCGGCGAGCTCGCCCCACAGCGCCGAGCTCGCGCCCTTGCCGACCAGCGCGGCGTGGATCGGCGCGCCGATCCGGTCGGCGAGCGCGCCGAGCACGGCCGGCTTCTGCTCGCCCCAGGTCGGGATGCCGTCGCCGATGTAGATGACCTCGCCGGGGTGCAGCGCACCGGCGGCGGCGAGCGCCGCGCCGAGGTCGCTGGCGCCGTCGGGCTCGATCGCCGCGAGGAACCGCCGCGCGCCGGCGATCGCCTCGGGCGTGACCGGCTGGAGCTCGGGCGCGCTCGGCGTGACCGTGACGTCCGAGGCGAGCACCACGAAGCGGTCGGCCGGGCCGAGCTCGGCGAGCGTGGTCTGCAGCAGCTGGTCGGCGAGGTTTCGGCCCTCGAGCGCGCTGCGCGAGGTGTCGAACACGATCGCGACGTCGATCCCGCCGCTCGTCCCGGCACCGGTGCGCTTCGGCGCCGCCGCGAACATCGCCGCGTCCGGCGCGACGCGCACCGCGGTGTAGGTCGCGTCCTTGCGGACCTCGCGCATCACGGCCGGCGCGCTGGCCACCGGCACCGCAAGCTCGAGGCCCCGCGCCCCGGTCTCGTGGGCGACCTGCTTGCCGTCGACCGAGACGGTGAGCTCGCCGATCGGCGAAGCCAGCGCGCGGGGGGTGGGGACTCCGGCGGCCTTGCCGACGGGGCGGGGGGCCTCCTCCGTGGGAGAGACCGAGCCCGGCGCCGCGCCACCGGCCGAGGCATCGGCGATCGCCAGATCGTAGGTGTACTCGTAGCCCTGCGCCGACCGCGCGAGCGGCTGGGTGTAACGGATCACGACCCGCTTGTCGCCGCCCGCGGGGATCGGGAACACGCGGAGCTTGAACCAGTTGCCGGCCTCCCACTCGAGCAGCGCCGGATCGGCCATCGCGTCGACCACCTCGTCGTAGATCTGGCGCGCGCGGTCGCGCTCGACGATCTCGCCTTCGACGAGCTTGCCGTCGATCTCCATCGCCATGCCGGTCAGCATCGCGCCGTCGGGCACCGGGAACCGGAACGTGCCCTCGCGCGGCGGGCCCAGGGCCGGGTTGTGGAACACGTGCTCGACCTCGGTACGCGCGACGTCGCCCTCGGTCTGGACGCGGACGGCGACGGTGCGCAGCTCGAGCGCCTCGGCGGCGCCGGACGCGCCGGCGGCCTCCAGGCGGCCGACGCCGGCACCGACCTCGTCGTGCTCGAGCGCGAGGCTCCAGGCCGCGAGCTCGGGGCGCGCGGCGGTGGGCGCCATGCCCGCGGCATCGACCAGCAGGTCGCCGTCGACCGGCGCGCCGCCGACGATCACGGGGAGCTCGGCGCCGCCGCGGCGGATCCGGACCCGGCCGTCGCGCACGGTGATGTGGACGCCGCGATCATCCTGGCCGATCGTGACCCGCGTGTTGGCGCGCAGCCACAGCCGGCCGGCGGCGTCGCCGTGGCCGAGCGACAGCATCGCCGCGCGGCGGATCGCGCGGATCTCGGTGACGTCGGCGAGCGACTTGCCGGGGGCGAGCGGCTGCCAGCCGGCGGCGGTCAGCACCTGTAGGTCGCCGCGGGCGACCAGCGCGGTGAGCTCGAGCCGGAGCGGGCCGGCCGCCGCGGTCTGTAACGGCACCGGCGACGACGGTGGCGTGTCCCGACCGATCTCGCCGGCGGGGTGCTGCACGGATTGCGACGGGCTGCAGCTTGCTGCCAGGAGCGGGGCGACGAGCGCGGCAGGTGCGGCGACGAGCGCGGCGGAGACGGCCGCGGAGACGGCGGTGATGATCTGGCGCTTCACTTGGAACCTCCCACGGAGATGCGTGCGACGGTGACGGTCTGGCCGACGGCGAACAGCCGGTACGGCAGGACCTTGCGCGACTCGGTCGGCTTGCCCTCGTCGAGGATCACGACGACCTCGCCGCGCGCCTCCGAGAAGTTCGACCGGCCCGCGCCGTAGTAGTTGACCTGGATGACGTAGTCGCCGGGGCGCGCGTGCGGCGCCGTGAAGCTCTCCGGGCCGTAGCCCGTGGTCACGTCGTCATACAGCGCCTCGCCGAACTTGCCCGCCTTGTGCTCGTAGAACACGCGCTCGCCGGCCGGGTTGGTCACCCACAGGTCGACGTCGCTCTTGTCGGTGTCCCAGGTCAGGTAGATCTTGATGTCGTTCTCGGTGCCACCGGCGAGGTGGAGCTTGCTGATCTCGGCCTCGAGCGCGCTCGCTTCGTTCGCCTTGCCGCCGGCCGCCGCCTCGCGCGCGAGCTGGCGATCGAGCTGGGCGAGCCGCTGCGTCGCGGGGTAGCCGACCGCCTGGGGCGTGGCCGGATCGTCGATGATCGCCTGGAACCGGCTCCGGGCCTCGCCGGTGCGGCCGAGCCGGGCGGCGACGTCGGCGCGCTCGAACGCCAGTCGCGGATCCTTGGGGCTGAGCTCGGCGGCCGCGGCGAGCCGCTCGTAGGCGCCGTCGAGATCGCCGGCCTGCTTGAGCACGCTGGCGAGCGCGCGCTGCGCGGTCGCGTCTCGGGGCAGGAGCTCGACCACCGCCGAGTACGCGCGGCGCGCGGCGGCCTTGTCGCCGAGCTCGCTCTGGATGTCGCCGATCAGCCGGACGACGACGAGGTTGTAGGCATCGATCGCGCGCCACGCCCGCGCGGCCTCGAGCGCATCGGGTAGCTTGTGCGCGCGCATCAGCGCGCGGACGTAGTGGAAGCGGGCCTCGCGATCCTTCGGCTGGTCGGCCATCTTGCCGCGGAGCTCGGCGAGCACGGCGTCGGTCGGCCGGTCGGCCTGGGCCGGCTCGTGCTCGCCGGGCACGAGCGACAGCTTCTTCGGGGCATCGCCGGCGGCACCGGCGAGCGGCGCCGCGGCCGCCACCAGGGCGAGTGCGGCGGGTAGTGCGACGTGACGGAGCTTGGACATGCCGGCGCAACTTGCAGCCGAGGTGCCACGGCCGTCGCCTGCGATCCCATGGACTTGGCAGCCCCGTCGCGGAAACGACACGCCGTTCGTCGACGGCCGGACACGGCGATCTCGCCGGAATAAAGCGAGGCTACGACCCGGCGCGGCCGGGCGGCGCCGTCTCGCCCGCTCGGCGACCTCCGAAATTCGAGAGGGCTTAACCGGCCAATTCAGGGAGGCGGTCAG
>DASWRS010000575.1:0-9493 GCA_036403075.1 Kofleriaceae bacterium | reverse complement strand
CCTGGTCGACCATCCGCGACAGCTCGCCACGGTGTCCGAGGCGATCGTCCGTCAGGCGATCGCCGATCCGAACACCAAGGAAAAGATGACCGAGATCTTGAAGCAGGTGATCGTCGACCGAGCCCCCTGACGGCGCGGATGGCGGCTCCATCGTGGGACAAGCTGCTGCGCGCCGCCCGCACGCGCTTTGGCATCGCGCGGCTCCGGCCCGGCCAGGCGAGCTGATCCAGGCGGTGCTCGACGGCGTCGACGCGATCGGCATCATGCCGACCGGCGGCGGCAAGTCGCTGTGCTTCCAGCTGCCGGCGCTGTTTCTGCCCCGGGCCACCGTCGTGGTCTCGCCGCTGCTCGCGCTGATGCAGGATCAGCAGGACAAGCTTGCGCGATCGCAGATCGACGCCGCCAAGCTCGACTCCACGCTGTCGCGCAGCGACGAGCGCACGGTCACCGACGAGATCGAGCAGGGCGAGCACGAGCTGATCTACGTGACCCCCGAGCGGCTCGAGAACCCGGAGTACCTCGAGCTGCTCGCGACAGCCGGCGTGTCGCGCCTGGTGGTCGACGAGGCTCACTGCATCTCGCAGTGGGGCCACGACTTCCGCCCAGCGTACCTGGCGCTGCGCGACGCCGCGCGCCAGCTCGGCAACCCGCCGATCCTCGCGCTGACCGCGACCGCGACGCCCGACGTCACCGCCGACATCGTGCGCCAGCTCGGGCTGCGCTCGCCGCGGCACATCCACACCGGCATCGACCGCCCGAACCTCCGCTACGCGGTGCGCGCGACGGTCAACGAGGACACCAAGCGCGCGCGCCTCGAGCAGCTCCTGACCGAGGAGCCCGGCGCCTGCGTGATCTACGTCGCCACGGTGCGCGCCGCCAACGAGCTGTGGCCCTGGGTCCAGCAGCGCGAGCCCAGCGCCGAGCGCTACCACGGCAAGCTCGCCACCCGAGAGCGCGAGCGGGTCCTGCGCGCGTTCATGGACGGCACGGCGCGCGTCGTCATCGCGACCAAGGCGTTCGGCCTCGGCATCGACAAGCCGGATCTGCGGTGCGTCGTGCACTGGCACTTTCCCGACTCGATCGAGAGCTATTACCAGGAGGCCGGGCGCGCCGGCCGCGACGGGCTGCCCGCGCGCGCCGAGCTGCTCTACCGGCTCGAGGACCGCCGGATCCAGGCGTTCTTCCTCGGCGGCAAGTACCCGAGCCGCGACGAATCGCGCCAGCTCTGGGACGTGCTGCGCCGGCTCGCCGCCGCGGGTCCGCCGCCGACCGCGAAGCAGCTCGCCGAGGCCGCCGGCGCCGGCGAGCGGCGCACCAAGGTCGTGATCGCGCAACTCGAGGCCGCGGGGGTCGTGCAGCGCGTGCGCGGGCGGCTGTCCGTCGTCGGCCCCGCCGAGACCGCCGAGCTCGACGGCGCGCTCGCCGCCTACGAGGAGCGCACCCACGGCGACCGCGAGCGCCTCGACGCGATGATGCGGTACGCCGAGAGCACCGAGTGCCGGGTCCGCGCGCTGCGCCGCTACTTCGACGAGCCCGAAGGCGAGCCGTGCGGGCATTGCGACAACTGCCGGGAGCCGCCGCAGGCGATCCCGCCGCGCCCGGTGCGCCCGCCGCGCCCGCCGCGCCCGCCGCCGGCACTCCGCCGCCGCGCGCCCCGTGCCCGTCCCGCCCCGCCGCCGCCGGCCACGCTCGCGGTCGGCGCCGTCGTCCACCACGCCCGGTTCGGCACCGGCGAGGTCGTCGAGACCGGCGAGACCTCGGCGATCGTGGCGTTCGCAGGCGGCCGCCGCCGGCGGATCGCCGCCCGGTTCCTCGCCCCCGAGCCGGCCGCGGCCGCGCCCTGATCCGGCTCACGTCACGGCGTGCACAGGAAGTTGTCGTCCCAGGTGTGCGGATCCGACGGCTCGGACCAGCGGAAGCACTGATTGCCGGTGTTCCATGCAGAGGTCCACGACGTGAATGGCCCGTTCGTGCACAGATAGTTGTCGGACCAGGTGTGCGGATCGGCGGTCTCGAGGATCTGGGTGCAGTTCTGGCCGCCGATCGGGCCCGCGGATGACCACGAGAAGCTGTACGGCGTGTTGCGATAGCAGAAGTAGTTGTCGGTCCACGTGTCCGGATCGGACGGCTCGTTGATCTGCGTGCAGGCGTACCCGGGGATCGGGCCGCTGCAGCTCCACGCGTACTTCTCGTCGCCGAACCGGCAGCCCCCGATGTTGCCGTCGAGCCAGTACGTCGCCGAGAAGAACGACCACGGGTTGGTGAGGTACGACGAGTAGCCGTCGATGCTCTCGATCCGGACCCGGGAGAACCAGGCCAGCGGCCGCTCGACGAAGTACTGCTTGACCGGCGAGTAGTGATAATCGAACGCACCGAGCGAGTCGATGTGGAACCCGGCGACCACCGGCCCGCGATCGTTTCCGATCCGGTCGCGCAGCCGGTTGGCCCACGCGTCGCCGAGGAAGAAGTTGGCGAGGAACGTGCCGACGATCTGGTTCATCACCACCCCGGGCGCGTTGCCGGCGAGCCACGCGTTGCCGCCGGCGATGAAGCCCGCCGGCAGCGTCAAGACCCCGCTGCCGCCGAGCCCGCACGACCCCATGAGCGCGATGCTGTCGGTCTCGACGCGCCTGTAGAGGTTGTTCTGGTTGGGCCGCGGGCTCCAGCCCCCGGCGCCGGTGTACGGCTCGTTGCCGTGCGAGAACCCGGCGCCGGCGATCGGCGTCCCCATCCGCCACAGCCAGTCCACGAGCGACCCGAAGGCCGCCGGCGCACAACCCGCCACGTTGGTCTCCGTCCCGGGCGAGAAGCACTTCGGAACGGTGAACCCACTGTACTGGTTCGGATAATGCGCCTGCGTCCGGTGCGGGGCCGCGTGGTGGCCTTCCTCGTACCTGTCGCAGCCGAGATCGTGCCAGCCGAAGAACCAGTAACGATAACAGGTGCCGTTCCATGTCGAGTACGCGTTGGTGTGCAGGCGGTCGGACGGCTGCTGCCCCGCCTCCTCGACCTGCTGCAGGATCGACGGCTCGGCGACCTGGTCGAGCGCGGCCGGCACGTCGAGCGAGCCGTCCTTGCGGGTGAACGGGGCGAGCTCCTGCTCGGCGCCGTCGAACATGGCCCACGATCCTTGCAGCTGCTCGGGCGTGCCGTTGCCGCCGGCCTCGGCCCACGCGGCCTCGTACCGGCTCCGCAGCTCGTCGACCTGATCGGGGGTCAGGAGCGACCGGGTCCCGAGGTCCCAGTAGCTGCCGTCCCGGACGCGCAGCAGGTAGCTGCTGGCATCGGCGCCGACGATGGCATCGACCTTGTCGGCGCCGATCTGTTCCCCGAGGCGCTGGATGCGATCCTGGAGGTCGGTTCCGCAGCGCGACCAGCTCACCGGGATCTGTGCCCGGGTCGCTCCGACCGCGGTCGTCAGCGTGCCGTCGTCGCAGCTCGTGTACCGCGAGCCGGGATGCGGCGTCACCCCGGACGTGAAGACCAGGTCCTCGAACGGCCGGTCCGAGAAGTCGACGACGGGGAGGTGAACGAACTGCGCGCGCGCGAAGTCGTGCGCCTCCGTGCCGGACAGCGAGCGATCGTAGATCACCAGCGCCTCGGCGAGCACGCGCGAGGTCGGGGTCGAGATCTCGGCCTCGAGGCCCGTGGCGCCTGCCCGGGCCGCCCGGGCTCCCGCCGCGGGCGGTGTCCCGGGGCTCGATTCGATATCACCACACGCCGTGAACCCGGCGACGATCAACGCGACAAGCGAGAACCTTCTCATCTGGACCCTCCGGTGCAAGTGGGTGGACGCGATGCCCGGTCGCGCAACCGCGTCGCGCGCTCGTGCGGAGGGTGCTTACGAGGATCGCCCGGCAGGTTGGACACGCGCCGCGCGGTTTTTTGCGAACGCCGGCTCGATCGGGGCGCAACGAAATGCAGCAGCCGCGGCCGCCACCACCAGGCTACAGACCGCTGGGAAAGGTCTCGGGCAGCTCGCCGCGCTCCCAGGTCGAGGTCCGCTCGAGCGGCTCGAGCGCGCGCGTCTGGTCGACGTGGATCACGGCGTCGAACTGGTCCGCGAGCCGGACGTCGAAGTAGTGACTCCAGCGCTCGGTCTCGGGCCGGTAGACCACGCCGATCGCGCGCTCGAGCCGCGCCTCGTGCAGCGCCGCGGTCGCCTCGCCCAGGCCGTCGAGCCGCATCACGAAGCTCGGCACGCCGGTGCGATGGAACAGCGCCTCGTAGCTGTCCGGCAGCGCCGGCCGCACGACCTTGCGCTCCGCCGATCCGCCCCAGTCGGACGCGGCCGTGACCGTGCCGCCATGGGTCGTGAAGCCGACGAGCACGGTATCGCGCGCGTGGCGCGTGCGGCACAGGTGGCCGATCGTGATCTCGTCGCGCAGCGTGCGGTGCGCCATGGCCGCCGAGTCGCCGACATGCGAGTTGTGGGCCCAGACGATCACCTTGCCGCTGCGCCCGCGGTGCTGGAGGTGGCTCGCGATCGCGTCGAGCGTGTCCATCATGTGGGTGTCGCGCAGGTTCCAGGTCGACACCCCGTGCAGGTGCATCGCGCGGTAGTACTCCTCGGCATGGGCGACGACGCGCGCGTTCTGCTCGGCCTCGAACTGCGCGTCCTGGGCGATCACGCCGTCGCGACGCAGCAGCTCGCCGCGATGCTGGAGCAGATCGACCAGCTGCGCGAGGACCTGCTGCTCGCAGTCCGCCGCGAGCCCCAGCGCGACGACCTGGCCGTAGCCCTGGGGGTCTCCACCGAACGCATCGAGGCAGGCGTAGCGCTCGCGCGCACGGCGCGCCGCCTCGGGATCGCGCCGATCGAGGTAGCCCAGCACGGCCGCCATCGAGGCGTGCAGCGAGTACAGATCGAGGCCGTAGAACCCGACGCGATGCGCCGGCTCGGCGATCTGCGCGTTGTGGCCGCGCAGCCAGCCTACGAGGTCGAGGACGTCGGTGTTGCGCCACATCCATTGCGGGAAGCGCTGGAAGTCGGACAGCGCCTCGGCCGCGTCGCGATCCCCGCCCTCGCCGCGGATGTAGCGGTTGACCCGGTACGCGTCGGGCCAGTCGGCCTCCGCGGCGATCGCGGCGAAGCCCTTGTCGCGGATCAGCCGCCGGGTCAGCGCGGCGCGGATCCGGTAGAACTCGTGGCTGCCGTGCGTCGCCTCGCCGAGCAGGACGAAGCGGGCATCGCCGATCCGATCGATCAGGGCATCGAGGCGCTGATCGAGATCGGGACCGGCCCCGGGCAGCGGCGTGGCTTGCTCGGCGATCGCCTGAGCGAGGATCGAGTCACTGGACATACCCGGGAGTCGAGCAACCGATGTGCCGCTTCCGGCGCCTCGACGATCGCGATCAGTCGTGCGCCACAGGAGCACGCGGTCGAAGCTCGCCGGACCACACCGGCGCGCCACCGACCGTCAGGTCGGTACCGGAGCCGGCGATCTCGATCGTGTCAGCTCGCGTGCGAGCGTGGGATGATGCGCCAGGACCAGCACGGGATCGCGCGCTTCTGCCTCACGGGCGGGAGCGCGCGGCTCCAGCGTCGATCCGAGAAGCTGCGGTCGATGGGCCCCGGCGGCATGCATTCCGCGCACGGCGGCAAAATCCGAACCCCGGCGCTACCCGATAATGTATAGGCCTGTGCCGTGACAGATCGATTTCCCATTGATGCTCGTCCGTCTGTCTCCTATGGTGGTGGCATGGACGCCATCGACCTGCGGATCCTCGAGATCCTCCAGCGCGATGCGCGTGTCACCCAGCAGGACATCGCGCGCCGGGTCCGGCTGTCCCAGCCCAGCGTCGCGGACCGGATCCACAAGCTCGAGGCGCGCGGCATCATCCTGGGCTACATCGCCAAGGTCGATCCGGCGCAGCTCGGCAAGGACATCACGGCGTTCATCGGCGTCGGGATCTCGCATCCGAAGTACTTCGAGCAGTTCGGCAAGAAGATCCTGGCGCTGACCGACGTCCTCGAGTGCCACCGGGTCGCTGGCAGCGACTCATACTTGTTGAAGATCCGCACCGAGAACACGCGCTCGCTCGATCGCCTGCTGGTCGAGCAGATCCGCTCGATCCCCGGCGTGTACCGCACCGAGACCACGCTGGTCCTGTCCTCGATCAAGGAAGACCTCGCGCTGTCGATCAACGTCGAACAGGAGTCGTCATGAACCCCGACCGTTCCCACTCCGGGCTCATCCCCGTCGCGATCCCGCCGCTCGATCCGCTCATGGCGAGCGGTGTGCACGCGGTGCCGTCGACGTCCACCACGTCGCTCCCGGCGCTGGCTTGCCGCATGGCCGACATGCCGCCGTCGGCGGTCCGCGAGATCCTCAAGGTCGCCGAGCGGCCCGACATCCTGTCGTTCGCCGGCGGCCTGCCCGCGCCCGAGCTGTTCCCGGTCGAGGCGATCGCCCAGGCCCACGCCGAGGTGCTGCGCGACGCCGGCGCCGCCGCGCTGCAGTACTCGACGACCGAGGGCTTCGCGCCGCTGCGCGCGTGGATCGCCGAGCACCTGCACCGCCGCGACATCCCGGCGCGACCCGAGGAGATCCTGATCACCAGTGGCTCGCAGCAGGGCATCGATCTGGTCGCGCGCGTGTTCCTCGATCCCGGTGACGTCGTGCTGGTCGAGAACCCGACCTACCTCGCCGCGATCCAGGCGTTCGCCGCCTACCAGGTCCGGCTGATCGCGGTGCCGAGCGACGAGAACGGCATGCAGGTCGACGAGGTCGCCGACCTGATCGCCGCGTACCGGCCCAAGCTGATCTACCTGGTGCCGAGCTTCCAGAACCCGTCCGGCACGACGCTGTCACAGGAGCGCCGCGCCCGGCTCGCCGAGATCGCCGCGCAGAACCGCGTCGCGATCCTCGAGGATGATCCGTACGGCGAGCTGTCGTTCACCGGGGCGCCGCCGCGCCCGATCGCGGCCGCCGGCCACGGCAACGTGCTCTACGTCAGCACGTTCTCCAAGACGCTGGCGCCGGGCCTGCGGATCGGCTGGCTGTGGGGCGACCACGGCATCGTGCGCAAGGCGACGATCGCCAAGCAGGCGGCGGACCTGCACACCGCGACCCTGGCGCAGCGCGCGACCGCGGCGCTGCTGGCGCGCTTCGACTACGACGGCCACGTCGCGCGGATCCGCGAGGTCTATCACGAGCGCTGCCAGACCATGCTGACCGCGCTCGCCGAGCACATGCCCGACGGCTGCCGCTGGATCGCGCCGACCGGCGGCATGTTCGTGTGGATGCGGCTGCCCGAGGAGCTCGACGCCGAGTCGCTGCTGCGCGCGGCGATCCCGCGCAAGGTGGCGTTCGTGCCCGGCGCGTCGTTCTTCGTCGACAACGTCCGCCGCAACTACGTCCGGCTGAACTTCTCGAACCAGCCGCCGCTGTCGATCGTCGAGGGCATGCGCCGGTTCGGCGAGGTGATCAGCGACGCGCTCGCCGGCTAGCCCTGCGGCGAGATGCCGCGCCGGAAAACTTCGCAGCCTGGCCGATCAGGCAGCCTGGGCAGTGTTCCTCGTCGGGAGCAGAGCTTGATCGGGGTTTGGCAGGGGTTTGACAAAGGTGCGTCCGTGCACACCTTGTACCCATGTTCAAGTCATGGCGGCTGGGCAGCGTCTTCGGCTTCCCGGTCGAGATCAACCTCAGCTTCCTCCTCCTTCTGGGCGTGGTGTTCATCGCGTACGGCGGCCTCTCCGGCGTGCTGATCGTCGGCCTGACCTTCGGCTCGGTGCTGCTCCACGAGCTCGGCCACGCGCTGGTCGCCCGCCGCCACGGTGTCCACGTCTCGGGCATCGAGCTGTCGTTCTTCGGCGGCGCCGCCAAGATGGTGCAGATGCCGCGCTCGGCCGACCACGAGATCGCGATTGCCGCGGCCGGTCCCGCCGTGTCGCTTGTCCTCGCCGGCATCGGGCTCGGCCTGGGCACGGCGCTGTACTCGCCGTTCCTCGGCCTGATCGGCTGGATCAACCTGGTGCTCGCCGGCTTCAACCTGATCCCGGCGTTGCCGATGGACGGCGGCCGGATCCTGCGCGCGCTCCTGACGCGCCGGATGGACTTCGTCCGCGCGACCGACGTCTCGGTCCAGGTCGCCCGGGTGGTCGCGGTCGCGTTCGGCGTGCTCGGCCTGGTCTACGGCTGGTACCAGCTGCTCGTGCTCGCGCCGCTGCTCTGGATGATGGGCACCCGCGAGCGCATGATCGCGCGCGCCATGGCCGATGAATACATCGGTCACGGCCGCGGCGGCGGCCTCGGCAACGATCGGCTCGGCCGCTTCGGCGGCGGCGCGCCGCAGGACCCCGGCGTCCGCCGGTTCGCGATCCGCCAGGTCGGCGGCCGGCTCGTGATCGAGACCCTCGACTGAGCGCAGCGCGCCGCTGTTCCGGCGATCTACGCGCCGTCTGATCGGACGCGCCGCGCGGCCGATGGTACGACGGAGGCATGGCTTCCCTGAGCGATGCTTCCTTGTCCCGCCGGGTCGGCGATCGCTACGAGCTCGACGTGGTCGACGGCTGGCGCCAGGGCCGCGGCGCGTTCGGCGGCCTCGTCGTCGGCGCGCTGGTCCGCGCGATCGAGGACCACGTCGGCGACCCGGCGCGCAAGGTCCGCTCGGTCACCGCCGAGCTGCCGGGCCCGGTCGAGCCCGGCACCGTCGACATCGCCGTCGAGACCCTGCGGCGCGGCAACAATGTCTCCACGGTGCGCGCCGCGCTGTCGCAGCACGGCGAGATCCGCAGCCACGTGGTGGCGGTGCTCGCCGCCGATCGCGCCGGCCCCGGCAAGGCCGAGGCCGCGACCTGGAACGACCTGTCGCGGCCGGTCGCGCCGCCGTGGACCGAGCTCCCGCCCCTCGAGCTCCCCGGCCGGCCGGAGTTCGCCCAGCACTTCGAGTACCGCCTGGTCGACGGCCTCCCGTTGACCGGCCGCGCGGGCGGCACGGTCGGCTGGGTCCGGCCGCGCGACCCCGGCCCGCGGCGCGACACGGCCTACATCTCGGCGATGATCGACGCGTGGTGGCCGGCGGCGTTCGTCCGGTTCACCGCGCTCCGGCCGATGGCGACGATCACCTTCACGCTCGACATCGCCGGCGGGGTCGACGGCCTCGATCCCGATGCGCCGCTGCTCCACCGCGCCACCGCGCCGGTGTCGACCGATGGCTACGCGCTCGAGACCCGCGAGCTGTGGAGCGAGACCGGCCGGCTGGTGGCGATCAACCACCAGACCTTCGTGGTGATCCGCTAGAAGGCGAGACCACCACCGCGCGCATCAAGTCGCTCCAGCACCCCGACCAGACCGGCTGACCGTTCTGAACACATCTCCTGCGTGATGGCTGCGCAGCAGCCGCATGGTGGCGATCAATCAAGGCGGCCTCGAACTGCCTCAACGGGCTGGCGCGGCAACACTCAAGCTCGTCGAGTAGCTACTCGATCGACAGGATGAAGGCCGTCAGCGCCTCGAAGTCCGCCTTGGATATCTTCGAGGTCCGACCG
>DASWRS010000574.1:0-16611 GCA_036403075.1 Kofleriaceae bacterium | reverse complement strand
CGTGCAACGCCGACGTGCTCGCGCTCGCCGAATACTGGACCCACCAGCTCGCCCGCATCGGCAGCAACGCGAACGATACGTTTGATCGCCTGCTGTACTCGTGCTGGCGCGAGGTGCTCCACCGCGTGCTGCGCGACGCCAGGCACGCCCCGGCGCACGAGCCGTACCAGCACAACGCAGAGTTCTGGACCGCGCTCCTCCTGCTCACCACGCAGAGCGACGCGTCCGAGGCCGCTCCGACACCCTGGGCGTTCCACGCGCCGGAGCCGTGCCGCCAGCACCGCAACGCCTCGCCCGTCGATACCGGAGCCACGATCGAATTCCCGGC
The DNA here is from genome assembly GCA_036403075.1 of Kofleriaceae bacterium. Taxonomy (GTDB): domain Bacteria; phylum Myxococcota_A; class Polyangia; order Haliangiales; family Haliangiaceae; genus JABFXX01. The sequence continues at coordinate 16,283 of DASWRS010000574.1, read as the reverse complement.
GGCAAAGACCTGGGACGATGCGGCCCGGATGCAGCGCGACGAGTTCTCCCGGTTGCGCGGTGAGGACGTCGTCACCGGCCGACTGATTTCTCGCGTGCCGCGCACGACGGTCGCCGACGTCCGCCAGCTCGCCGCGTACTGGTCCGCCGGCCTGGCGAAGGTCGGCGAGCACCACTTCGCCGACATCTCGTATCGCCACGTCCTCGACCGCTGGAAGGCCGCGCTCGCCGAGGTCGGTCGGATCCCGCTCAACCTCGATCCGACCTCGGTGTACGCGCACAACACCGATTTTTGGGAGGCGCTCATGACGATCGCGATCCAGGTCGCCGTCACGGCCGAGGCGCCCTCGCGCTGGCAGCTCCTCAAGGAGGCGACGGTGCAGGCCGTCAAGGATCTCCCGCTCACGCTCAGGACCGCCGCGCACGACCTGGTGAGCGACGTGCTCGCCCGGCCGCTCATCTCGATCGGCATCGGCGTGGGGAGCATCGCACTCGCGATCTTGCTCTTGCGCCGGTCAGGCCCCGAGAGCCAGCGATGAACGAGCTGCTGCTGCTTGGTGGCGGGACGCTTGTCGGCTACCTGCTGCTCCGTCACAGCGATGCCGCCGCGGCCCCGTCCCCCGCCGTGTCGCTCGATAGAACGCCAGGTCCGCAAGCTCCCCCGCCTGCGCTCAAGCCGCCAGCTTCCCCGTCGCCGCCGAGCACCAAGCCGCCGCAGATCACCACGTCCGCACCTCGCTCGCCCGGAGAACTACCGGCACCTACGCAGCCGGCGCCCCTCGTCCTCGCCGGCCGCTGGGGATGGCCTGTGCCGCGGTGGGAGGGCCGCGCACCGGTCATCAGCGACGGCTTTGGCTCGCCGCGACCACCGGGCAAGCACATGGGCGTTGACCTGATGTTCGGCAGGATCTCCAGCGATCCATTTCCGGTCGGCCCCAACGGGAGCAAGGGGTTCGTGATGCCCGATGCGTGGATGGCCGTGGCGGCAAGCGATGGCGTGCTGTGGGCGGCCGGGCACACACCACGAGGCTTCGCAGTCGTGCTCGATCACGGAAGCGTCGCGACGTTCTACCAGCACCTCGATGCCCTGTTCGTGCCCGAGACCAGAGCGCCCGCCAAGGGGACTCCGCGAGACAAGCTCATCTCGATCAAGGCCGGCCAACCGCTCGGCGTGATCGGCGGTGATCCGCTCGATCCCGGCCGCCTGAAACACCTCCACTTCGAGTTGTGGCCGGTGGGCCCGGCCAGCGCGACCGATCCGCAGCCACTCATGAAGGCCTGGCAGGTCTTCACGCCGAACGACGTCGCGCCCTTCCTTCCTTCGCTGACACGTAACGCTGCCAAGCGAGCCGCCAAGCGATCGGAGTTCGTATCGGTCCGAAGCCACGAGCGGCGCTGGCCCGGCACGTCGCTCCATCCGCCGCGCTGAGCTGCGCCACGTCCATCCACCACGCAAACCGCGGCGCGCGAACGCACCGCGCCTGGAGATCGTCATGTCCGAGAACGTCACGCCCCCACACGACCCTCTGATCGATGGCGCGAGCGGCACCGCGCCCGCGCTCTCACCGAACGCGGCGCCCGCGGCGCGTGAACCGGAGCACGGCAGCGCCAGCACGCCCGAGCTGGCGCTGCCGCACGTGTTGCCACCCGAGGCGCACGCGATGCTCGAGCTGGTCGGTCGCGGCCTGGCGCCTGACGCGGACGAGAGCACGCGGCGCGCCGCGCGCGATCTTTGGGCGCGGTTCGGACAGGCGGTGCTGCCGTCCCCGGCGGTGCTGCCGTCCCCGGCAGTGCTGCCGTCCGGGCCGGTGCTGCCGTCCGCGCCGGTGCCGCCGTCCGTGCCGATGCCGACCACCCCGATCGGCGTGGCCGCGCGCGCGCTTCGGCAGATGCCGCCGGACCAGCTCCTCGAGCTGGTGCTGCACCGGCTCCGTGCCGCGCTTCCGCCGGGCGCGACGGTGCCGCCTCCCAAAGGGATTCAGTTCCAGCTCGTTCCCGTCATGCCGCCGCCGGGCTCGCGATGACCGCCGAGCGCGCCGCGCCCCCTATCACACACCACAACCCATCTTCCACCACAGACTCCGAAAGGTAGCATCTCATGAGTTCCAAGCTTCTTTGTTCCATTGCCATGCTCGTCGCGATCGCAAGTAGCACCGCGTGCGGCAACTGCGGCCCCGACATGGCCGCGCGTGGCTCTGCGTCGGCCGCGTGGTCGATCACCGTGCTCGGCCAACCCGCCACGTGCGCGCAGGTCGGCGCGGCGTCAGTGTCGTTGCTCCTGCACAGCCGCGCGAGCGGCGACGACACGGTATCTTCGTTTAGCTGTACGCAGGGCCTGGGCGCGACGTCGCCGGTCGTCGCCGGCGCGTACGATGCCACGCTCACGCTCCACGCCGCGGACGGCGCCACCCTCGCCGCGATGCCCACGCAGGCGGCCCTCTCGATCGGGGCGGGCCAGGTGACCGCGCTGCGACCCGCCGCGTTCGCGGTCTCCGGCCGCGGCACGCTCGTGCTCTCGCTCGCGACGCTGGCGACGCGCAGTAACTGCCTGCCCCGCGACCAGGGAGGAGCCGGCCTCACCGGTAACGTGATCGTGTTCGAGCGCGTCGGCGGGGGCTGCGCGGCGGTGATCTTCACCCGCTCGCGCGGGACCACCACGATCGGCACGTACACCGTCAGCTGTAGCGCGCCGCCGGTGGCCAGCTGCATCGAACGCGACGAGACGCTCTCCATCGAGGGCCTCGAATCGGGCCCGTACGCGATCAGCGTGAGCGCGCTCGTGGGCGCGACCCGGTGCGGGCTCGGCAATGACGTGTTGTCGGTGCCGGCCGGTGCCACGCTCACCAAGCCGATCCAGCTCGCCCCGCAACAGGGCCCGAGTTGTTGAGGTCTCTATGGACTCGCTCACAGCCCCTGCGCCAATGGCGCCCGGCGCGCTCTCAGCCGATGTTCCGAACTCAGCGGTTCGAGCTGACAGTGCGATCCGCGAGCACGACTGCATGACGGCCCAAGAACTGGCGAGCTGGCTGCGCGTGAACCGAAAGACCGTGTACGAATACGCAGCTCGCAACGTGATCCCCTGCCGGCGCCTGGGCCGTAGGCTGGTATTCCTCCGGCCCGCGGTTGCCGCGTGGCTGGCCCGATCGTCGACGGCGGACGCCCTGCCACGCCGCCGCTAACGCGCTACTCCCCTCAACCCCCGGACGGATTCTCCGTTCGGGGGTTTGCCATTCTGGGGTTGCGATAACCCCTCGCGATCCGTCGCGAATTTTAGGCACCCGCACTGTGGAATCCCGCCGTGTCCGGGTGTATCGTCGTCTCCGCAATGCAGAGCGCGGACGACTGGAAGGGCACACAAGCCATGTCAGTTGAACGCGATCGAGGGCGCTGGCGCTACCGCACCACCGCCTACTACGCCGATGGGACGTCGGTCCGAATCACCGGATCCGCCCCGCGCTATGAAGACACCCGAGACAAAGCCCTCGCGATGGAAGCGGCGCACGTGGCACGCGTGCGTACGCTCCTGCCAGGCCAGGAGGAAGCCACCCCACACCCGATCGCTGGCGGATCCAGCGAACCGAGCGAACCGCCCAAGCCGGCCGTTCCGACCGTCGAGGAGTTTCATACGCTGTACCTGGACTCGTTGCGGCTCGATGCCAAGCCGTCGACGATGGTCACGACGGAATGCGACTTCCGGAACCACATCGTTCCGAAGCTGGGCGCCAAGCGGCTCGATGAAGTGGACTACGCCGTGATCGAAGACTTCAAGCTGGCGCTGTCCAAGACCCAGTCGTGCAACACCAAGCACAAGGTGCGGCTCTTGCGCCCCAAGTCGATCCACAACCTTTTGGTTCACGTGAGCGACATGCTGGGCGTCGCGCGCAAGCGCAAGCTGATCACCGCCGTGCCCGAGATCGACTGGATCAAGATCCCAGATCCCACGTTTGACTTTCTCGATTTCGACGATGCCGAGAAGTTGATCGCGGGGGCGGAGGGCGAATGGCGCACGATGATCCTGGTGGCGATGCGCACCGGGATGCGGATGGGGGAGTTGATCGGGCTGCGTTGGGTCGATGTCGATCTGTCCGCGGGGCGGATCAACGTGCGCCAGAGCATCGTGAGGGGGGTGATCGGGTCGCCCAAGAGCGGCAAGCCGCGCGAGATCCCGCTGTGCGATGAGGCGATCGAAGCACTCGCCGCGCACCGCCACGAGCGCGGACCGCTCGTGTTCTGCGATGCCAAGGGGAACGCGCTCCGGGCAGGGCTCTTGGCGTGGCCGCTCAAGCGGGCGCTCAAGCGGGCAGGGCTGCGGGAGATCGGATGGCACGTCCTGCGCCATACGTTCGCCTCGCACCTCGCGATGCGTGGCGTGCCGCTCAAGGTCATCCAAGAGCTACTCGGCCACGCCTCGATCGCGACGACCATGATCTACGCCCACCTCGCGCCGCACGTGGCGCGCGATGCGGTGCGGGTCTTGGACCGCGCCCGCCCGCCGGCCGGTACGCCGAGCGCGGCTCCGACGTCGGCCCCGAGCCCCGCGCCCAAGCGGGCGCGGAACCGGGCGCCGAATTCAGCGCCCGCGCCGTCGCCGGCCCCGGCGATCTCCGTCGAGGTGGCGAAGGATTGGCGAAACTCGCCCGAGACGCCCGTAACGAACTGAGATCATTGGGACGCAATCCGTCCGGACACCGGACAAGATCAGCGAGTCGCCGAGCGCGTACTGGCGCGTCAAGTCGTGCTTGAGCAGAGCCGCCGCGGCCCGCGCAATGCTGCGCTTGCCGGAGCCCCCGCCGCGTCGCCGACCGGAAACACCAGCCGGGCTTCGACCACCGGTTGCGCGAAATCCGAGATCATCAGGACGCGCAGGCCATTTGCGAGCTGGAGCTCGGTCACGCGGTTCGCGCGCGGCTCGATGGGTAGGGTCAACGGTCGTTCCGTTTCTCGACCTCCGCGCCCCACACCGGCAGGTCGATCTTCAGCGACGCGTCGAGCTTCGGCGGTGCCGACCAGGTACCGGACATCCACGGACACGATGTTGGCGCGGTCGTCGGGAGCGATCGCGACCGTGAGCTTGTTCGGCAGCATCCACCACGCGATGCCGGGTTTGTAGTCGAGCCCGCGGTCGCCCATCGCCGGCGAGCCGTAGCGCACCTTGGCGGTGCGCCTGCGATACCGCAAGGTGTGCTCGGCGCGAACGATCGGTCGGCGGTCGCGAGCAAGCCGAACCAGCCCCGTGTAGCCCGAGGTCCTACGGGTCGCCCACTCAGCGGTTCGCGACGTTGGTGATCAGGTGCCAGGGGCCGCGACCGAGCGAGCTGTAGTTGATGAACCAGTTGTAGCCGGCGTCGAGCACGCTGAAGTCGGTGAGCCCGTCATGGTCGTAGTCGCCGGGCACCGGCTTCGATAGCCCGCCGTAGCCGGCGAACGACCGGTCCCAGTGCCCGAACTGGGCTCCGCCGGTGAGCTCGGTGGAGTTGTCGAGGTACCACACGCCGGTGCCGTCCTTGACGCTCAGGTCGGCGATCTGGTGCGGGCCGGAATCATGATCGTAGAACCCCGGCACCGGGATCGCGTCCGCGAAGCCGTACATGACGTAGTGCGCGTTCCACGCGCCGAACTGGTTCGACGACCAGTTGCCCGAAGGGTTCGACGAGAAGTCGATGAACCAGTCGCCGCTGGTGGTCTTGATGCTCAGGTCGGCCTTGCCGTCGCCGTCGTAGTCCGCGGGCACGGGGGTCACGTCCGAGAACCCGTAGCCGGCGTAAGACCGATCCCAGTGACCGAAGCCAAGGTCGTCACCGGCGCCGACCCCGTGATAGTCGATGTACCAGACGCCGGACCCGTCCTTGACGCTCAGGTCGGCGAAGCCATCGCCATCGTAGTCCGCCGGGGCGGGGATCGCGTCCGCGAAGCCGTACCCCGTGTACTGCCGGTTCCAGGTTCCGAAGCCATCCGACGAGAAGTCGATGAACCAGTTGCCCGAGCTGTCCTTGACGCTCAGGTCGGCCTTGTGGTCGCCGTCGTAATCGGCGGGGACCGGGATCGAGTCGAAGCCATAGCCGGCGTGTGATTCGTCCCAGCCGCCGAACCCGTTGGCCGCATAGTCGATGTGCCAGATGCCGAGCGCGTTGTCTCTCACGGCGAGATCGGTGTAGCCGTCGCCGTCGTAGTCCGCGGGCACGGCGGTCATGTTCTGGGCGCCCCGGGGCGACACGGCGATGCACTTGTTGTCCTGGTTGGACCAGCCCTTCGCGACCTGGTAGCTCACCGACCGGCTCGGGTTGCCGCCGACGGTCAGCACGCCGGTCAGGTCGCCCGCGTTGCCGGTGTTCTCGCAGAGGTCTGCGACCTCGTTCGGGCCGAGGATCGTGAGGTTCGGATCGGTGATCGCCTCGATCAGCTCGTGCGAGGCGACCATCGTGGTCTTGTCGAATGGGTTCGACAGCGCGGTCTCGCACACCTGGTTGCACATGCCGCTCGTCATGTCCGGGATCACGCTGTAGGTCACCTGCTGTCCGGCATGGTTGAACTTGCCGTGATAGCCGCAGCTGGTGGAGTTCGGACACGGATTGCCCGGCCCACCGCAGCCTCCGCTCGACGGCTCGCACAGGGTCTGGCCGTCGTGCTTGATCGTCGTGCCGGGTGGGAAGTGCAGCATGTAGACCGTATTCGCCGTCGTGGCGAGTCCCGGGTTGCCGCCGATCAACGTGCCCAGCCGCGCCTGGATGCCGGCGTCGTCGATCACGCCCGGCGCATTCGAGTCGACGACCTGCGCGTGGAGCGATCCGCGCGACGCGGCGTACTGCGCCATCCAGTCGAGGTACGGGCTGTTGGTCGCGACGTCGTAGAACCCGGTGATCGCGGCCTGGCTCTGGACCTGATTCGACCAGTAGATCACGTCGAGCTGGACGTTGTGGACCACCGGCCCGGTGGACGGCGTGTAGTGACTCGTGCCGAGTAGTTCGGACGCTCGTTCGTCGTGTTCCGGGCGCGCCGAGCTCGGCTCCGCGCACCCGGCCGCGCACCCGGCCACGGTAACGACCGCCAGCAAACCGGCGGCAGTCCGCGATGTGATGACCACGCGTATTCCCTTCATGTCTTCCTCCCGTGAGTGATTCCCGATGGCAAATATCAGCCATGCAGCGCGCCCGCTGCGAATGCGCGGTGTCGCCTGACGACTCAGTAGCACTCATGAATTATTATTGTAAACAGGCAATTTCTACACGAGTGCGCCCGGATCTCGAACGCGCTGTGCCGGCTGCTCGGCTGCTTGTTCCGGCCTCGTGCAATGCGGCAGGATCGCTCGCTGCGATCGGTACGGCGTACGTGTGCTGACGCGATACGCGTGACAGTCCTGCGACATCGCGCCGGGCAAAGAATTGGCAGGGGGGCGAATCCCCGGTCGGCGCTCCGCGGCCGGCGGTGTGACCGACCACGCCTCGTGGAAGCCATGCCCGCGTTTGATCGCGCCCGGGCTGACACCCGCCACAAGTGGGCGACCGTCGATGGCCATGCGCGCCTTCACGGAATACGCGAAGCCGGAGGCGGCCGACCTGCCGCCCGGTGCGCCGGCCGCTCGACCGGTGTGTTCCTGATACGCGACGTCGGGGCGCGCCGCGCAGGTTTCTCGATATCGCGAACGTCGAGCGATCTGCATGCGCCACTTGCGCCGCTCGATCGCCGCTGTCCTTCACCGCCTGCGTCTCCGTCGACGACGGCGAGGTGCGGACCACCGAACGCGCCCACGCGATCGAGGTGCTGCAGCACCGGACCGGCGCGCCGGTCGCCATCGAGGTCAACGAGATCGGCACGACCCGCGTCATCGAGATGACGCCGCGGTCAACCTGCTCGACCCGGTCAAGGTCGAGCGCCAGATCTTCCAGGTCGCGCCGGGCGACGATCGCTTCGCGTACCAGGTCCTGATCACCTGGGCCGACGATCACAAGGAGCAGCAGTACCAGCTCGCGCTGGTCGACGCCGAGACCGGCGTGGTGCTCCACGACGCGTCGCTGGTCAACACGTTCACCGGGTGTTCAGCGCCGCGACGCCGCCGCGGGTCAGCGACACGACCGATCGCCGCGTCGTGGTGTCGTTCAGCGGCAACGCCACCGCGTCGCCCAGCGGCTGGGTCAACTCGACGCGCAAGACCACGGGCAACAACGCGGTCGCCTGCACCGACCTGAACCGCGACAACATCTGCGGCACCAACGAGACCCAGCCGACCGCCAACGCGAGCGACAGCTTCGACTTCCCGTACTCGCCGAGCCAGGACGCCGCGGGCTTCAAGCCGGCCGCGGTCACCAACGCGTTCTTCTACGTCAACGACTTCCGCCCGACGGCTCGCGGCCGCGCATGCAGATGTTCCTGTTCACCAGCCGCAACGGCGCCGCGCTGCGGCAGGACAGCGACTTCGACGGCAGCGTGGTCTATCACGAGAACACCCACGGCCTGTCGAACCGCCTGGTCGGCGGCGGCGCGACCACCTGCCTCGGCGGGCTGCAGTCCGGCGGCATGGGCGAGGGCTGGGGTGACTTCATGGGCAGCTCGTTCCGTAACGATCCGGTCGTCGGCGCCTACGCCACCGGCAACACCACGGTCGGCATCCGCCGCGCGTCGATGGCCAACTCGCCGTTCACCTATACCGACGTCCAGAACGGCAACCTCGGCGAGGTCCACGCGGTCGGCGAGCTCTGGGCCGCCGTCCTGTGGGACGTCCGCAAGGTGATCCTCGAGGTCGAGATCACGTTGCGGCTCGTCGCCGAGCGCGACGCCGAAAACGAAACGAGCCCGGTGCACCGGGCTCGTGTTCGCTACTGCACCGCAGAGCAGGTCTAGCGCCGGCGGCGGCGGCGGGCCGGCCGCGGAGCCACCGCGGCGGCCTCGAGCTCCTCGAGGTGCTCGAGCATGCTGATCATCGTGTTGCGCGTCGCCGGATGCGGCTCGTTGGTGATTGCGCGGCCGAGGCTGATCCGGAGCTCGGCGCGAAGCTCGGACTCGATCAGGCGATAGGTTCGAAGTGCCTCCTCCGGATCGTAGTGACCCAGATCGGCTTCGCAGCCCGTGGCGGCAATCCACACCGCGGCGAGCGCAGCAGCACGGCGACCCGGCTGCGAGATGGCGAACTCCTTGACCGAGCTCCGCAGCCGCTGCCGGACAAGAGGCACCGGCGGCAGCGCAACCAGACCATCATTGTCGTCGTCCGGCCGACGTAGGACAGGGCGTGTCATTGACTTGTCGGTTTCCATGGATTTTTTGTCCTGAAATCGCAGCGGGTCCCGCTGGCTTCCCCCAAGACAGCAACGCTACGATGGACCGCGACCTTGCCTGATCACGTTCAGGAAAGCGATGAAATTCCGCGCGATCCCGGCAAAAAAAACGTTGCCTTGCGCATCGCTCCCGAACGGACCTCAAGCCGATTGCGGCCGGTGAATGGTGGGCAGAGAAATCTACGCCTCACTGAGGTCTGATGTAGCACGTGGGTCATTCCGTGGAAACGGATCGGGTTCCGCCGGAGCCGACAACTCCATCGATCCGGCGGGTGAGAAAGTCCCGAATCGTGAAGTTCACCAGGTGTGGGTGCTCGATCGGGGCGGTATGGGAGGCGTTCGGGATCTCCAGGATCTCGGCCTCGGGCACCGCCGCGGCGATCGCGCGCGAGCGCTCCGGCGGCGTGAAGCCGTCCCGGCTGCCGGCGATCACCAATGTAGGCACCCGCACGTCGGGGAGCAGGTCCTCCGCGCTGTGGCGTCCCGCCGCGGCCAGCATCGCGACAAACAGCCGCGCATCGATACGCGCCATTCCTTCCAGGTACGGCATGAAGTCGCTCGGCTCGATGAGCTCGCGCCGGATCTCGAGGCGGCTGGCGATCTCGTACGCCAGCCGCGTCGGGACGATCGCGCGCGTGACGCGGTTGATCACGCCGGGCACTCGTTGAATCCACTTCTGAATGGTCGGTAGCCAGTCCTCGAGGGCGGCCGAGCCACGGAATGTTCGCAATGGATGTGACGGCGCGCCACAGAGGAGGACCAGCGCGGCCACGCGGCCGGGGTGGCGCCGGTAGGTCTCGAGCGCCACCTGGACGCCCATCGAATGACCGATCAGCACGGCGCGCTCGATCAGCGCGTCGTCCAGCACGCAGGCGACGTCATCGGCGAGGTCCTCGATCGTGACACGCGCGGGATCGCACGGCAGTGCGGTCCGCCCGTGCCCGCGGTAATGAGGATGGACACAGTGGCGGTCGGTCAGGTCCACGCGCAGATGACGCCAGACGTAACCATCGCACCCGATGCCGTCGCACAGGAGCACCGGCGTGGTATGGCCCCGCTCCCCCCACGACTCGTAAAACAGGGGGCTGCCATCGCTTGGAGCGACGGCGTACCCCCACGCCGCCGACATCCGCCGTCCTACGCGATCTCTTTCTCGTCCTCTTCGCCCGGGAACTCGTTGACCGACGGGTATTTCATGATCTCCTTCCGCGCGATCTTCCAAGCTTTCTGGACGATCCAGGACAGTGACCGATCCTGCCGGGTCGCCTCGTCTTGGATTTCCTTGAGCATGTCTTCAGGAAAGTACAGGGACTGCTTGCGTTTATCCGAGCCGGCCATACGCGAGCTAGTTTCGAGGGTCACCCACACGGTGTCAAGACATCGGCCGGTGTATGGAGACCGATCTGGTAATTAACCAAGCAACTTCCCCATCTAGATCCCTGAGATCGCACGGACGAAGCCCCGCCCCTCGGTTTTCTGAGACGCTTCGTTCACGGCTGGGGGGGTTGTCATACCCTCCGCGCGCCACTATCCTATCGCGCTTTTCAACCCTTCGGCATCAGGCCTAAAGGGGGAGACCCATGAGCACCCAGACCGTAGCGCCATCCAAGCAGCTCACGAAGAAGGAGCTGAAGAAGTTTCAGGAGCTCCTCGAAGAGAAGCGGAAGGCGGTCCTCGACCGTGCGCGCGAGATGCTGTCGGTGGAGAACATGGCGCTCGACACCAACGACCTGCCGGACGAGATGGATCTCGCCTCGAGCGAGTACCTCCAGTCGTTCGAGTTCCGGCTGCGCGGTCGCGAGAAGAGCCTGCTGTCCAAGCTCGACCTCGCGCTGAAGAAGATCACGGACGGTACGTTCGGGATCTGCGAGATCTGCGAGGAGCCGATCGGCAAGAAGCGGCTCGAGGCGCGGCCCGAGACCACGCTCTGCATCAAGTGCAAGGAAGACCAGGAGCGCGAAGAGCGCACGATGGGCTGATGTCGGCGGGCTGATCCGGCGGGCTGATCTGGTGGGAGGATCCCGCCGATCCGGAGCGCTTGTAACGCGGACGCGGCGATCCTCCTCTACTGGACGTCGCGATCCACTGGACGTCGCGAAACCGCCGGTGCCCGGCGGTGGCCCGCCGGAGACCTCTGCTACCGTCGCACCATGGCTGATGAGGATCGCAGGAGGTTCCTGAAGGTCGCGACCTGCGCGATCGGCGGCGGCGTCGGTCTTGCTGTCGCCGCTCCCTTCGCGACCTTGCTCGCCGGCCCGGCCGGCAAGATCACCGTGACCACGCCGACCGACCCGCTCGACCTCGGCCTCGCCGAGCATTTTCGCGCCGGCGCCGAGCCGCGCAAGGTCGACGTGATCGCGCCGATGGTCAAGGATGGCTGGACCGCGGCCCGCAACGTGGTGCTCGGCGCCGCCTGGGTTCGCCGCACCGCACCCGACAAGCTCGTCGCGCTGTCGGCGATCTGCCCGCATCTCGGGTGCTCGATCGGCTGGGACGCCGGGGTCGGGAACTTCCTGTGCCCGTGCCACGACAGCCGGTTCAGCCCCGAGGGCGCAAAGCTCACGGGCCCGTCGGAGCGCGGCATGGACGAGCTGCCGCTCGAGGTCCGGGATGGCCGGCTGCAGCTGACGTGGGTCCGCTACAAGCTGGGCCAGTCGACGCGGGAGCCTGCATGAAGACCAAGGTCCGGGACTATCTCCGCGAGCGCGGCCTGTCCGGCGGAGGCGCCGCGGCCACGATCGCCGGAGGCGCGTCGTTCGCCTACGTGTTCGGCGCAGTGCTGGTGTTCCTGCTGATCGTCGAGGCCGTCACCGGCGTGGCGCTGGCCGCGTTCTACGCGCCGTCGGCGACCGACGCGTGGGGCTCGGTCGCCTACCTCCAGGACCAGGCCGTGCTGGGCTGGTTCGTGCGCGGCCTGCACTTCCACGCCGCGTCGGCGATGGTGATCGTGGTCGGCCTGCACCTGATCCAGACCGCGCTGTACGGGGCCTACAAGAAGCCGCGCGAGCTGGTGTGGTGGCTCGGCATCTTGCTGATGGTGTTGATCCTGGCCTGGGCCGTGACCGGCTACGTGCTGCGCTGGGACCAGGCGGGCTACTGGGCGAACAAGGTCGAGGTCGGCATCGCCGCGGCGACGCCGGTGCTCGGCGGCATGGTGAAGAAGCTCGCGCTCGGCGGCAACGACTACGGCAATCTCACGCTGACCCGGTTCTACACCCTGCATGTCCTGCTCCTGCCGGTGATCGTCGGTGCGGTCACGGCAGGGCACGTGCTGCTCGCCCGCAAGCTCGGGCCGACGCCGCTGGGCGACCGCGAGGGGACGCCGCGGCCGCGCTGGCCCGAGCAGACCCTGCGCAACACGATCGCGATGGCGATGCTGCTGACCGTGCTGATCGTGTACGTGGTCGCGGTCCACGGCGTCGAGCTCGCCGCGCCGGCCGATCCGTCGGCCGCCTACGACGCGCGCCCGCTGTGGTACTTCCGCTGGCTGTTCGAGCTGCGCGACCTCGCCGGGCGTGCCGAGAAGCTGGTCGCGCTCGCGACCCCGGCGATCGTGCTCGGTGCGCTGGTCGCGCTGCCGCTGGCCGACCGCGCGCCGACCCGCGAGATCAGGCGCCGGCTGCCCTACCTCGGCGCGCTCGCCGGCCTGCTGGCGGTGATCGGCGGCCTCACCCTGGCGTCGGTGATCGGCGACGCGCGCGACAAGGAGCTGGGCAAGCGCACCGCCGGCGCCGAGCAACGTGCCCGGCTCGCGCGCAAGCTGGCGCACGACAACGGCGTCCCGGTCACCGGCGCGACCGACGTGTTCTTCACCGCCCCGATGGCCCGCGCCCGCGCGCTGTTCGCGACCCGGTGCAAGGGCTGTCACGACCCCGACCGTATGGATCGCAAGGGCCCGGTGATCGCGCCGGGTCACGGCAACCGGGCCTGGATCCTGGCATTCGTCAAGAACCCCAGCGGCGAGGCGTTCTGGGGCCGGACCAAGCTGGTCAAGACCGACGCGGCGATGAAGTCGTTCGATCAGATGCCCCCGGCCGACCTCGACAGCGTGGTCGAGCTGATCTACGCCGAGTCCGGGGCGAGCGACGTCGACGAGGCCAAGCGCAAGCACGGCGCCGAGGTGTTCGAGATCGGCTGCAGCGACTGCCACGCGCGCGAGGAAGGCATGGCCGGCGCCTCGGCGCCCGGGCTCGCGGGCCTCGGCACCCGCGAGTACTACCTGAGCTTCATCTCGAACCCGCGATCGGCGCTCCACATGGGCCGCGACAAGAGCGAGATGCCGCGGTTCGATCGCGAGCTCACGCTCGCCGAGCGCGACGCGCTGGCCGAGTACCTGGTCTGGCTGCGCACGGCGACGCGCGCGGATCTCGAGGCGCTCGAGGCGCTGGATCCGGTGGATCCATAGGCGACGTTCCCGCCCCACCTTCGATCCCACCTCGATCCCACCCTCGATCCCTCGCCCGGGCCGTACTAGGCTCGCGGCCATGCCGACGTTCGCGTTCCAGGACATCCTCGAAGCCGGCCACCATGCAGGCACCCCATACCGCAAGCTGACCGGCGACTTCGTCCAGCCGCTCGCCGCGGCCGGCCGCCGCTTCCTCGAGGTCGCGCCCGAGGCGCTGACCCTGCTGACGAAGACGGCGATGCGCGACATCGCCCACCTGCTCCGGCCCGGCCACCTCGCCCAGCTGCGCGCGATCCTCGACGACAAGGACGCCTCGCCCAACGACCACTTCGTCGCGCTCGAGCTGCTGAGGAACGCCAACATCGCCGCCGGCGGCGTCCTGCCGGGCTGCCAGGACACCGGCACCGCGATCGTGATGGGCAAGCGCGGCCAGCTCGTCCTGACCCGGGGCGACGACGAGGCCGCGATCGCGCGCGGGGTGTTCGACACCTACGCCGAGGCCAACCTGCGCTACTCGCAGGTCGCGCCGCTCGACATGTTCGAGGAGAAGAACACCGGCAACAACCTGCCGGCGCAGATCGAGCTCTATGCGACCGACGGCGACGAGTACCACTTCCTGTTCATGGCCAAGGGCGGCGGCTCGGCCAACAAGAGCCTCCTGTTCCAGGAGACCAAGGCGCTGCTCAACCCGGCGAGCCTGGCCGCGTTCCTCGACCAGAAGCTGCGCTCGCTCGGCACCGCGGCGTGCCCGCCGTACCACCTGGCGATCGTGATCGGCGGGACCTCGGCGGAGCTCGCGCTCAAGACCGCCAAGCTGGCCTCGGCGCGCTACCTCGACGAGTTGCCGACGACCGGCAACGCGCTCGGCCGCGCGTTCCGCGACCTCGAGTGGGAGGCCAAGGTCGTCGAGATCGCGCGCGGCACCGGCATCGGCGCGCAGTTCGGCGGCAAGTACTTCTGCCACGACGCGCGCGTGATCCGGCTGCCGCGCCACGGCGCGAGCTGCCCGGTCGCGATCGCCGTGTCGTGCTCGGCTGACCGCCAGGCGCTGGGCAAGATCACGCGCGACGGCGTGTTCCTCGAGGAGCTCGAGCACGATCCGGCGAAGTACCTGCCCGACACCACCCATGCCGAGGTCGCCGGCGACGAGGTCCGCATCGACCTGACCCGGCCGATGGCCGAGATCCGCCAGGCCCTGTCGCGCTACCCGATCAAGACCCGGCTGGTGCTGAGCGGCCCGCTGATCGTCGCGCGCGACATCGCGCACGCCAAGCTCAAGGAGCGGATCGATCGCGGCGAGGGCCTGCCGCAGTACCTGAAGGACCACTGCGTCTACTACGCCGGCCCGGCCAAGACCCCCGCCGGCTATGCCTCGGGGTCGTTCGGGCCGACCACCGCGGGCCGGATGGACAGCTACGTCGACCTGTTCCAGTCGCACGGCGGCAGCATGGTCATGCTCGCCAAGGGCAACCGCTCGCCGCAGGTCACCGAGGCCTGCAAGGCGCACGGTGGGTTTTACCTGGGCTCGATCGGCGGCCCGGCAGCCCGCCTGGCCAAGGACTGCATCAAGCACGTCGAGGTCCTCGAGTACCCCGAGCTCGGCATGGAGGCGGTGTGGAAGATCGACGTCGTCGACTTCCCGGCGTTCATCGTGGTCGATGACAAGGGCAACGACTTCTTCGCCGGGATCACCGGCGGCGGCGGCACGGGCACGGTCAAGCTGAAGACCTGAGGCTGCGTCGCGCGCCACCGCGTGCGCCGGCCGGCGCGCGGGTCACCCTCCGCCGCGCCGCGTGAGCCGGGTGCCCGGGTACCAGAACGCCGCCGCGCACGCGAGCAGCTCGGGCGCCATGACGAACGGGCCGGTGAACAGCGCGAACACGACCGTGATGCCGATCGTCACGGTGATGAGATCGCGGCCGCGCAGGCGCAGCAGGCCGTAGACCACCAGCGTGCTGTCCGGGTACTGGCGCGCCCACGCGATCACCAGCACATCGCTGACGACCCAGCCGCCGAGGCGGGACATGTGCCAGACGGTGCTGCTCGCCAGCGCGAGCAGCGTGGTGACCACGGCGGCGGCGCCGATGACCTCGATGAGGAAGCGCCGCAGCCGCCGGTCGCCCCAGCGCGGCGCGAGCTCGCCGCCGAACTTGTAGATGGTCGCGCAGGTCAGGATCAGGCTCAGCGCACCGGGCTCGACGAACACCCAGGTACCGAGCCGCCATACCTCGCCGTGCCAGATGCGCGCGGGTGCCAGGGCGAGCCAGCCGGAGAGCCAGTCGCCGCCCAGGACCGGGATGATCGACGCGGCGAGCGTGATCAGGATCCAGGTCGATACCAGCTTGCTCGAGCCCAGGCGGGGGAACATCGTCGAGATCATAGCGCCGCGGCGCGGACCGGCGCACGCACCGGAAGCATTGGATCGGAGCGATTGCCGATGCTCGGCTCGTGCTTCCTTCGATGATGATTCTTTTGCCCCGTTCGGGGCAGACGCCTACGTTGGCGACGCATGTTGCCCAACCCTCACGACGCGCTGTTCAAGGCGGTACTCGGCAAGCCGGAGCATGCACGCGGCGCGCTGCAGGCGGTGGTGCCAGGAGCGTTTGCCGAGGC
>DASWRS010000573.1:0-26192 GCA_036403075.1 Kofleriaceae bacterium | reverse complement strand
ACGAACCGCCGGGTCATGTCGCGGAGCTCGGGGCTCGCCGCGTCGAGCGTCACCGTGCGCGGCTCGAGCGCCATGCCGCAGATCGGGCAGTCACCGGGCCGCGGCTGGCGGACCTCGGGGTGCATCGGGCAGACGTACTCGATGGCGGCCGCGGCGACGTCGGGCTCGAGCGCCATGCCGCGCTCGGGGCAGTCACCGGGGCCGGGCTGACGGACCTCGGGGTGCATCGGGCAGACGTACTCGGTGCCGGCCGCGACGACGTCGGGCTCGAGCGCCGTGCCGCACTCGGGGCAGTCACCGGGGCCGGGCTGACGGACCTCGGGGTGCATCGGGCAGACGTACGCGGTGCCGGCGGCCGGCGCTGCGGGGCCGCGCGCGGGCCCGGCCGCGTAGGCCGGCGATGCGGCGTGCGCAGGCGATGCGGGGTGCGCAGGCGATGCCGCGGGGCTGTGCGAGGCGGCAGGCTCGTGCACGGCCGGGTGGGCCGGCGATCCGGCGTGGGCCGGCGATGCGGGATGCGCATGCGATGCGGGGTGCGCAGGCGATGCGGCAGCGCCCGGCGCCGGCTCGTCTGCGAGGTACGCAGCCGGGTTCGCGAGGAACTTCTCGCGGCACTTCGGATTGCAGAACCAGTACTCCTGGCCGTCGTGGGTCGCGCTGCCGCCGCGCGCCTTGCCGGGGGTCACGGTCATGCCGCAGACCGGATCCCGGGCGGTCGCAGCCGTGCGGTCGGATCGGGCGCTCGCGGGGTCCATGACTCGCAAGGTCTACCGCGAAGCCGGTGCTCGGGCTGCCGTGCCGGATCGCCGACGCGCAACCGCGTCACCAGCGCTGGAGGACCAGGAGCAGCGCGAGCACCGCGACCGCGATCCCGACCACGAGCGCCACGCGTCGCACCACGGTGTCCCGGCGCATCGCGCCGGACATGTCGAATGCCGCGCCAAAGTTGACCGAGGACGCCGGTCGATCATCGAACGGCGTCGCGTGCGGCCGGGTCGGCGACGCCGGCGCGCGGTGAATCATCGGATACGCATCGCGCAGGTTCATGACCGGGAGCTGGCCGACCTGCGGCGTTCCGTTCGGCGGCCGCGGAGCCTGGGTGCGCGGCGCCACCGCGGGGCCGAGCAGCGTCAGGTCGGGGTTCTCCGGCTGGGGCGGGGCGAACCGAGACGCCGACGGCACCGGCGCCGGCCAGGACGGCGCGCCGTGCGCTGCGGGGTCGCCCGCCGGGGTCGGGCGTGGCGCAGCACCGGCGACGGGCGTGGCACCATTCGGCGCGGCGGGGGCCGCGGGGACCAGCCTCGGGCCGGCCACCGCATGCTCGATGCCGGCGGCGCCGCTCGCCGCGGCGGGCGGCGTGAACCTGGGCGACGACGTGACCGCGCTGGCCGGCGTCAGCTTCGGCGGCGGCGGCGGCGCGGCATCGTCGATCGTCGGGACCTTGGACACCGCGATCGGCCGGGGCACCGTCGACGTCGTCGGCGTGAACTTCGGCACCGGCGTCCGGACGCCGGTGGTGATGATGTCCATCAGGTCGCCGACCGGCGCCTCGGGCGGCGGCTTGGCCGGCATGCGCATGCCCTTGAGCGTGGTGACCAGGCTATGCTGGTGCGTCAGGTCGACGGTCGTGACCGCGTCCTCGCCGGTCGCCAGGATCTCGTCGAGCGCCGCCGCGAGCTCGGCCGCCGACTGGTAGCGATCGGTGTGCTGGCGCTCGATGCAGCGCATCACGATGCGCTCGACATCGGCCGGCACCACCGCCTGGAGCGACAGCCGCTCCGGCGTGGTCGTGAGCACGGCGGCGAGCGCGGCCGCCGCGCTGTTCGCGTCGTCGAACGGCTTGCGGCCCGCGATCATCTCGTACATCACGACGCCGAGCGTGTAGACGTCGCTGGCGGCGTCGCACATCCCGCCGACCATCTGCTCGGGAGACATGTAGTCGAGCGTCCCGATCATCTGGCCGGCGTGGGTCAGCTCGGAGCTGTCGATGTCGCTGTCCTGCAGGATCTTGGCGATCCCGAAGTCGAGCACCTTGACGAACTCGTCGTCGGCGCCGCGCGGCTCGAGGTGGATGTTGGTCGGCTTGAGATCGCGGTGGATGATGCCGAGCGCGTGGGCCTCGATCAGCGAGCTGCACACGTCGCGCGCGATCGACACGACGCGCTGCCAGGGCAGCGGACCGCCGGCGCGGAACCGCTCGTACAGGCTCTGGCCGTGCAGCAGCTCCATCACGATGTAGAGCCGGCCCTCGGGGGACTCGCCGAGCTCGTAGGCGGTGATCGTGTGCGGATCGCGCAGCCGGGTGAGCGCCGCGCCCTCGCGCCGGAACCGCGCGACCACGCCCGGGTCGCCGGTCAGGTTGGCGTGTAGCACCTTGAGCGCGAGCTCGTGGCCGGACTTGATGTGGGTAGCGCGGTAGATCACACCGAAGCCGCCCGCAGCAATCCGCGCATCGATGCGGAATCGACGATCGAACGTCTCACCGAGCAATGGATCCCGGCGCTCGATCATCCTGCGCTCGTTGTGTTCTTGATCCACGGCCGCGCCCTCGAAGCATTGTGGCAGGGCTTCTCGCCGCCGACCAGCCATGACTACGCGAACTCCCTGTGACGGCCGACACCGCGCCCGCACGACCTGATCGACCCGAGCGCGACGTGCAGCCTCGGTGTGGATCGACCAGCGATGCTCAGATTTTCAACATCGTCCACCGGTTGTACTTCTACAACATCGCTCTGTCGCGACACGAGGCGCGAACCTCCGGATACAGCGAGATCACCGGGAGGCCAGGCCCTGCGACAGCCAGGTGGCCGGGGTGCGTTGATCGAGCGCCCGGGCTCTGGTACATACCCTGGACCCCGGAGCCATAGCCAAGTGGTAAGGCAGTGGTCTGCAAAACCACCATTCCCCAGTTCAAATCTGGGTGGCTCCTCGAAAATTTCAGCCGACCTCGAATGACCGCGATGCACCGCGATGCTTCGATGATCGATCTCGAGCGCGCTCTGGCCGTTGCGCGTGACGCGGTGGCGGCCGCCGGTGCCGCGGCGTTGCTGCACCTGCGCCGCGGCGTGGTGGTCGAGACCAAGCCCGATCTGACGCCGGTGACGGCGGCCGATCGCGCGGCCGAGGACGAGATCGTCGCGGTGATCCGCGCCGCGTTCCCCGATCACGCGATCCTCGGCGAGGAGGGCGGCGCGCGCGGCGCGGGCGCGGTGCGCTGGATCGTCGATCCGATCGACGGAACACGCGGCTTTGCCCGCGGCGGCATGATGTGGGGCCCGATGGTCGCGCTCGAGGTCGGAGGCGAGCTCGTCGCCGGCGCGCTCGCGCTGCCCGCGCTCGGCCGGACGTACTGGGCGGCGCGCGGCCACGGCGCCTGGCGCGATGGCACCCGGCTCGCGGTCTCGGCGATCGCCGACCTGGCCGACGCGACGCTGTCGGTCGGCGAGCTGCGGCGGATGGCGACCCACTCCGGGATCCAGGCGCTGATCGCACGCGCCGCGTCGACCCGGTGCTACGGCGATCTCGCGGGCTGCGCGATGGTGCTCGACGGCCGCGCCGAGGTCTGGATCGAGGGTGGCGTGCAGCCCTGGGACGTGGCGGCGCCGGCGATCTTGATCGCCGAGGCCGGCGGCCGATTCACCGACTGGAGTGGTGCGCCCTCGTTCGAGTCCGGCTACGCGATCGCGTCGAACCGCCTGGTTCACGACGAGATCCTGCGCGCGATGGCGGCGTAGCCGCGGCCGGGAGCCGGCGGGAGCCGGCGGAGTGCCGGCGGGGTGTGCAAGCTTCCCACAGGCGCCGCGACCCCGGGCTGCCAACGCCGTTGATGTGGATCGCTGTCCTCAGTCGAATGCCCGCGCGAGGTTAGCGATGGATCCTTCGTTGCACAGCCAACCGTCCACCATGCGCCTATCTCGTTGTCTGTTGCTCGTCGTGTTGTTCTCTGGCTGCGGCAGTGATTCCGGGGGTGGGACCGACTCGCCCGACGGTGCCGTGACACCTCCCGTGGATTCGGATCCGCTGAGCGGGTTGCCGACCGGGACCGATCAGTGGAGCGCCGTGTGTGCCCGGCACTACGGCGACATGATCAGCGCGAAGTTCTGCGCCGGCGGCGCGCCGCCGAAGCTGACCTCGCTGGTCGATCTCGAGGCGCTGCTCGGCCTGACGGTGCGCCCCAACCCGACCAACGATCCGGCGATCAACGCCAATGTCCGGCTGACGCTCAACGGCGAGTCGACCGGCCTCGGGCTGCGCTCGGTCAACGCGATCCTGCCGCGCGCGTTCCTCATGACGCCCGCGGCCGGCGTCCAGCCCGGATCGAGCTTCCAGGTCCTGACGTTCTCGCGCGGCGAGCCGCTGGTCGAGCTGGTCGCCAATGACCCGGCTGCGCAGACCCTGCGATTCTTTCTGATCCGGTTCCAGCCGGCGTGCGAGGCGACCCGGTGCGGCAACGCCGATCTGCAGACCGCCGCGATCGAGTCGGGCTGGACCGGCTACACGCTCTACGACGACCAGACGATCGCCGGCACCACGATCGACTGCCTGACCTGCCACCAGCCTGCCGGACCGGGGACGAAGAAGCTGCTGCGCATGCAGGAGCTCGCCAATCCGTGGGCGCACTGGTTCTATCCCGAGCGGCCGGCCACCCTGCAGATCGTCGAGGACTTCCTCGCTGCGCACGGTAGCGAGAGCTACGCCGGGATCCCATCGTCGATGGTGATGCCGAGCCGGCCGGCGGCGCTGACCAGCCTGGCGCAGAACGCCGGCTTCGGCACCCAGCCCAACGCGTTCGACACGCTCGCGATCAACACCGAGCTGGCGGCGTCGGGCTCGAGCACGACGTGGGCCGGGCTCTACGCCAAGGCCGTCGCCGGCCAGGAGATCCCGCCGTCGTACTACACCAACCCGTACGATCCGACCAAGCAGCAGGCCGCGATCGCGGCGCACCAGCAGCTGCTCGCCGGGACGCTGCCGGCCGCCCAGCTGCCCGACCTGCGCGACACGATGCTCGACAGCGCGCTCACCGACATGTCGATCCGGCCCAAGCCCGGCCTCGACGGTCACGGCATCCTGGTCCACATGTGCCGGATGTGCCACAACGCGCGGCTCGATCCGTCGCTGTCGCGGGCCCGATTCAACATCGATCAGCTCGCGCAGCTGCCGCGCGCCGAGAAGGACCTCGCGATCGCGCGGCTGCAGCTGCCGCCCGCCGATCGCCACGCGATGCCGCCGGCGCGGTTCCACGAGCTGTCGGCGACCGAGCGCCAGCTCGTGATCGACGAGCTGCTGAAGTAGCGGCGGCGCGGCCGATCACCACGGCCACAGGCTCCAGGTGAAGTAGCCGCCGGCCAGCAGGATCGCGGTGATCGCCCAGGCGCCGAACAGCCGGTAGACCCGCGCGGGCCACGGCCGCGGTGCGAGGCGGCACAGCACGGCGCCGATCACCGCGCCGGCGCCGGCGCCACCGGCGCCCCACGCCACCAGGCCGAGGTAATGGATCGCCAGCGCCGTGGTCGGCGCGAGCACGACCCGGCCCTGCAGCGGCAGGTAGGTCAGGTGCGGCCAGCGCCCCCAGTCGCAGGCGGCGTAGGCGAACGCGCCGCCGATGATCGCCGACATCGCGATCACGTAGGCGCGGTGCGCGCGCGACATCGCGTCGGTCACGGTCCGGTCACCGGGCGCCCTCGTGGCACCGCGTGCACGTCGTGCCGGTCAGCTTGAACGCGGCGGTGCCGTCGTGGCACGGCGCGCAGGTCGGCTTGGCGGGCGCGGCCAGCGCGGCGACGTCGGCGCCGTGCAGGTCGACGTGGCAGGCCTGGCAGGCGAGCGGGCTGCCGTCGCGGGCGCGCGCGTGGGTCGTGTGGTCGAACGCGCGGCGCACCGACCACGGCGCGGCGAGCCGGGCGACCTGGCGATCGAGCGCGAGGCCGCGGCGATGGCAGCGCTCGCAGGCGCGCAGCTCCGGCGCCGGGCCACCGGTCACGGTGTGGCAGCCGGCGCCGGTGCACGCGCGGTGGCCGCGCGGCGGCCGGAGCTGGGCGGCCGCGGTGGTCAGCGCGTGGCAGCCCGTGCAGGCGCCGGGGTGGTGATCGTGATCGAGCGTCGCGCCGAACTCGGTGCGCTCGGGCGGGCCACGATCGGCGACCAGCGCGCGCCACGGCTCGGTGCCGTTGTGGCAGGCGCCGCAGATCCGCGGCTGGCGGCGGCCGAAATCGTCGGCGTGGCAGGTCACGCACGGCGCGTGGCCGGCGGTGCGGACCTCGCCCGACGCGCCGAGCGGATGGCACGCGTTGCACGCCAGCGCCACCGCCGCGTGGGTCGCGTGCGAGTAGCGCTCGGTCGGGCGCGCGACCTTGAACGCCGGATCGCCCGGATCGCGGTGGCAGCGCGAGCACGCGGCGGTGATCGCGAACGCCGCGGCACCGTCGTGGCAGCGCGCCGTCGCGCAGCTCGCCGCGGGCGGCGCGGGCAGCGCGTTGTCATCGGTGTCGAGCACGCCGCGGTGGCACGTCGTGCAGCGCGCGCCATCGGCGCCGCGCGCCGCGTGGCGGCGGTGCGAGAACGCGCCGGACACGTGGACCTCGGCGTGCACGATCGACGGCGGCATCGGGCGGCCCGCCCCCGGCGTGTGGCAGCCGGTGCACGCGGTCATCGCCGGGCCGTGGCCGGACGCGCCGTCGTGGCACCCGGCGCAGCGCCGGTGCGGCGCGGACCGCGAGCCGCCGTGGCAGGTCGCGCACGCCAGCTGCGCGTGGCGCTTGTGCCCGACCGCGATCGCGAAGTCGGGATCGAGCGTGTACGGCGGGTAGTGCACCGGGTACGCGGGCGGTGCGGCGGCGACCACCACCGCCTCGGCGTGGCAGCTCGTGCACACCGCGAGGCGATCGCCGGGCGCCTCGCCGCGGCGCGGTGGCCGGCCGTGACACGCGCCGAAGCACACCGCGTGATCGGGCCGGCCGACCAGCGCGCCGGCGCGCATCGCGTGGCAGCGCGCGCACGGCAACGCCTCGCCGCCGCTGACCACGAGGTCGCGATCGTGCAGGATGTGCTCGAAGCCGGCCGGCCGCGTGCTCGGGGCGGCCGCGGCCCCGGCGGTGACCAGCATCACCGCGGCGGTGAGCGCGAGCCGGGCGCCGCGGGCTGCGGGCCCCGCCATCAATAGACTCCCGACATCGTCAGCCGCAGGCTCTTGTAGCTCGTGATCTCGGGCAGCGCCTCGATCGCGGTCGACACGTCGTAGGCCGCGAACAGCCGGAGCCGCTTGCCGATCCAGGCGTCGATGCTGACCCGGCCGCCGCCGCGGACATCGCGGGGGTCGATCGGGTCGGCCGGATCGACGTAGTCCTGGGCGTAGCGGGTCCGGCGGCCGTAGAGCTCGAGCAGCGCGGACAGCCGCCGCGCCCCGAGCGACATCCGCACCCGCGCGCCGATCTCGGTGAAGCTGCGCTCGCCGGTCGCCGCGCTCGCCGGCAGCGGCTGCGGCACCAGCGCGACGTCGGTGATCGGCCCACCGGGCAGGTCGCTGCGGTTGGTCTGGCGCGCGAGCACGCTGACCCCGACCGCCACCGTGCGGCGCAGCCGGACCTCGAGCGCGCCGCCGAGCTCGACGTACGCCGCCGAGAAGCTCGACTTCTGCGCGTCCGACCTCGACAGGTCGGCCGCGATCGACGTCCGCGCCAGGAGGTCGACGTTCTCGGCGATCAGCGTGCCGCCGCGCAGCGACGCGATCAGCTGGGGCACGACCGGGCCGAGATCGAGGTAGCGCCGCGCCGATGTCGGATCGTCGGACGCGATCAGCGACGGGTCCCAGCGCCAGTCGGTGTCGAACCGGCGCATCACGTCGAACACGACGTTGGTGACCTCGCGGTAGCGCGCGCGGAACTGCACGCGCTCGTTGGCGAGCTTGCCGTCGAGCGCGCGGAGCTGCGCGCGCACGGTGAAGTCGCGCCGCGGCTGCCAGTCGACCTCGAGCTGGTGGTGCGTGCTGTCCGGCAGGCCCGCCACAGCGCCGGTCAGCGCCAGCGACTCGCCGGTGATCGCGATCGGCAGCGACGCGAGCTGGCGCAGGTCGACGCGCAGCGATGCCCCGGCCACGGCGTAGCGCTCGTCGGCGAGATCCGTCGTGTAGTCGGGGTGGCGGCCGCCGGCGTAGACGCTGGCGGTGACGACGTCGCCGTCGTAGGCGAGCAGTGCGCCGTCGAGGTGCAGCACCCACGGGCCGTAGACGTACTGGTTGCCGGCGCGCAGCCGCAGCTTGCGCAGCCCGAGCCGCCGGGGCAGGAAGTCCTTGACCTCGGCCCAGCCGGTGCGGACCTCGAACGTGTTGCGCTCGAACCAGGTCGCGATCGGCGGCGCGACCCGGTCCGCGCTCGCCGGCCCGGCGCTCGGCTGCGCGGCGTCGAACCGGAGCGCGAAGTACAACGACAGGCTGTCGATCGCCACGCCGCGGGTGCTGAGGAACAGCTCGCCGAAGCCGTACGAGCGCAGCGCGTTGTAGTCGCGGCCCTCCTGCACCGGGGCATCGAGCGACGGCCGGCCGCTGGGCCGCGCGCCGTCGACCTGGTAGCCGATCGTCAGGCTGAACGAGACCGGGGCGAGCACGTCGCGTAGCCCGGCGAGCTCGTCGCGATCGGCGGCGTCGAGCTCGTGGAGCTGCGGCGGCGCCGCCGGCATCGCCATGGCGGGCCGGGTCGGAGCGGCCGGCGCGACGGCGGCGGCACGCGGCCGCATCCGCAGGTGGCGCGGCGCCGGCTCGTGCGTCAGCGTCAGCGTCAGCTGCGGCCCGGCGTGCGCGTCGGGCGCGGCGAACCCAGCCGCGGCGGCGGCGGCAACCGCCAGGCCCCGCGCCAGCGCCCGGCGGCGGCGGCGGCTCACCGCGACCTCCGCGGGCTCGACCCTGCGTGGCACGGCGCGCAGAAGCTCTCGCTGTGGCAGGTCACGCACGGCCGGAGGTCGAGGCGCGCCGACCGGCCGTGCGAGCGCCCTGCGGCGGCTCACCGCGACCTCCGCGGGGCCGACCCTGCGTGGCACGGTGCGCAGAAGCTCTCGCTGTGGCAGGTCACGCACGGCCGGAGGTCGATGCGCGCCGACCGGCCGTGCTCGGTCCAGAACCCGGTCGCCATGCCGTGCGAGCGTGGCCGCTGGCGGTGGCAGCTGGTGCAGAACTCGACCACGTGACAGCGCGCGCAGCGCTCGCGGTCGGCGGCGGCCTCGGCGCCGTGGTCGAGCTCGCGGAACGTGATCCGGTGATCCGCGGGCACCATCGTCTGGTGGCACTCGTCGCACGCCTGCTGCGGGTTGCCCGACATCTGGGTGTGGCACGCGGCGCAGCGCGCACCGTCGCGCTCGGCGGCCCCGGCGTGGTCGCGGCGGAACGCGATCGTGTGGTCGAGCGGCCGCTCGGTCAGCGGCAGGTGGTTGCGCGGCGCGATCGAGGTCAGCGTCTCGCTGCGCTGGCGGTGGCAGGTCTCGCAGATCCGCATCCGCATCACCACCGGCGTGCGCGCCGAGTCGTCGTGGCAGCCGACGCAGCTCTCGACCCGCGGCGCGGGGTGATCGCGGCGCTCGTCGGCGTGCTCGGTCTGGGTATGGCAGCTCTCGCAGCGGATCGTCCCGCCGCGGCGGTCGGTGCGGTGCCGGACGTGGTCGAAGTGCAGGTCGTCGCGGATCAGCCGTCGCTGCACCCGCAGCCGGCTGCTCGGCTGGTGACACGCGGCGCAGTCCGCCATCCGCGGCGCTCCGGCGAGCGCGACCTCGGGCGCGTGGCACCGCGCGCACGCCGCGTGATCCGGGCGGGCCAGGCCGGCCGCGCCGCGCGCGTGGCAGTCGGTGCAGGTGACGTGAAACCCGACCCGGTCCTCCATCGTGGCCGAGTCGAGGTGGCGCCGGTGCGAGAACTGCGACGGCTCGGCCTGCCAGGCGTCCTCCACCGGGTACGGCCGGAGCGGCGCGGTCAGCGGCCTGGCCGTGATCTTCGCGTGACAGACCTCGCACAGCCGGGTCGGCTCGCCGGTGAAGTCCTTGCGATGGCACGCGCCGTCGTCGCACGGCCGGTGATCGTCGCTGCCCGGCCGGGCCGCGCCGCGGTGACACGACTCGCATGCCACCTGCGCGTGGCGCGGGTGCGAGATCCGCGTGTCGTCGACCGCCGGTAGCGGCGCGTCGATCCCGCGCGGCGGCGTGCAGGCCGCCGCGAGCGCGACGACGGCGATCACGAGGTGGGTTCGCATACCCCGAGACGACGACGCTAGCACAGCCGGCCGGCGATCTCGTCCCGGCCCGCCGCCTGCCGCCCCTCCCGGCCGCCGCGGCTTGGCCCCGTCCCCTATCTCGCGAACGGCTGCCAGCCGGCGGTGCTGCCCGCGATGGCAAGACTTCGGGGGACCGCCCCGCGTGCAACGCCGCGCCGCGCGCGGGGTGGTCGCCGGAGCGGTGTCGCTGGCGCAGTATCGCCGGCGTAGTGGTTCCCGGAGCGCTGTCGCCGGCGCGGGTGGTTGCGGCGCGGGTGGTTGCGGCGCGGTAACCGAGTCGGGGCTCGGGAACGATGACATCGCCTGGGGCGCGGGCGGCTCGTTCTCGACTTTGCTGACAAGGCGCACCGCCGAAGCAAGGACGAACTCCGCCGGCTCACGCGACGTACACGGGTCAGCCTCGAGACCTGGTTGAGGACCTGAACGCATACATCCGTGGTGCCCGGGATTACTTTCGCCGTGTCCGCCGACGGATGCTCAGTAAGCTCGATTTCTTCACCGAAGTTCGCATCGCGCGATGGTGGTCGCGAAAACACTCGCTGCCACAGCCAGCATGGTCGCTCGTGCAGAAGGGAGCGCTCTGGCGCCAGCATGGGCTGGAGCGGTGGAACCTCCCGCGACGTCTCCGACCAGCCGACTCAAGACGCACGACGTGAACGCCGGCGGAAGCCGTATGCGGGAAATCCGCACGTACGGTTTGAAGAGGGGCTGCTGGCCCGTGCGCTTCGCACGGCGGGCTGGGGTCTACTCCACCCCAGGCCGGGTGGTCGTTCATCGGTCGATCGTTGAGTTGGCACGGACGTGCGATCGCAATACAGCCATCAACAGACGCAGTGAGTGAGGGGGAGAACCGCGTCGCAAGCGCGCGTGTTGGCGCTCTCCCGACTGCCGTGAGTTGGTCAGATCTACTGCGACGAGGCACTGGTCGTTGTTTCTCCCTCCTCGTTTGTCTGCAGATGGACGAGCGATGAAATGTTGGGATCGCCAGAGGTCTGGTATTCGAATGAGTACATGGCGTGACAACAAATTACGGAGAAATCTATTGTGTGAATTGCAATCGGTGGTTATTCACACTGCATGGCCGTGGACGAATCGCCGATGAGTCGCAAGCGCGAGCGTGGATCGAAGCGCTCCCGGCGGGAGGAGCCCGAGCAGCTGATGCTGTTCAAGAAGCGCGGCGGCAAGCGACGCGGCGCCGGTCGCCCGCCGAAGGGCAAGCGCGCTGGATCGCCCCACAAGCCACGGCCGTTCCTCAACGCCCGGTATCCCGTCCACGTCGTGCTCCGAGTGGTCGGCGCGGTCGGCAACCTGCGTCGCCGGTGCGTCTATCAGGCGATCAGGGAGGCGACGCTCACCACCGCCGCACGCGAAGACTTCCGGATCGTCCAGCTGAGTATCCAGCGCACGCACGTCCATCTGCTTGTTGAAGCCGATCACAAGCAAGCACTGTCAGCGGGCATGCAGGGCTTCCAGATCTCCGCGGCCAAGCACCTCAACGCGGCGATCAGCAAGGGCAAGCCCGGGCCGCGGCGGCGCGGCGTGGTGTTCCCCGACCGCTATCACGCCCAGATCATCACCTCACCGCGTCAGGCTCGCCACGCCCTGTCCTACATCATGAACAACTTCCGAAAACATCAGGAAGACCGCAGGGCCCCGATGTCGTCATGGACAATCGACTGGTTCTCGAGTGCTGTGACGTTCCCGGGCTGGGCCGAGTACGGCAACGAGCCATGCTTGTGGCGCGGCCCCGAGACTTACGATCCGCTGATCGTGTATCAGCCGAAAACCTGGTTACTGAGAGAGGGCTGGAAGAAATCAGGGCCTATCTCTTGCCGTGAGGTGCCGTCGGCGCGGCGATGATGGCCAGTCAAGGAACAACAGCATGATATCCCGAGTCAGGCGCGGAGAGCTCGCATAGGGTGGCCTTCCTTTCGCCGTTGTGGGCAGCCGAACGTTGGCCGGCACCTGGGATCGGGATCGGGATCGGGATCGGGGTCGGGGTCGGGTCGGGGTCGGCGTCGGAGCGGCATGGCTTGGCATGGCAGCGGTGCCGGCATCGCCGTCCGCGGATCGGGGTTGCTAGCGATCCGCCCGTGGAGGTTCTTGGGCTCCGAGCGTCTGCCGGTCGCCGGTTGCGTTGCCAGTCGAGCTCGGCTGTTCAGATCGACGTTGAGATCGATCGGCCGCATGTGCGCGCCGATGCGCCTCCCCTTGTTCGCCGAGTCAGGTGCATGGGGACCAGGCATGTCGACGATGCAGATGCGCTGCGAAGCATCTCGATCGGCAGTTCCGTATGAGGTTCTGCGCGAGAGCTTCGTCCCGGCTACGCCGGCGCGGCGCGTGTGCTGCCGAGCGCGTCGTCGCGGTCCCGCGGATCGACGTGCGGCCGGTCGGCGGTCAACGCGCGGCGCGCGATCGCGAGCCGGCCGGGCGCGTCGGGCCGCCACCAGGCGACGGCGAAGCCGGGTGCATCGTCCGGCGTGTAGCTCACGATGACGCGCTCACCGGCGGCGTCGGCGAGCGCCGGCCGGATCGCCTCGCACGCGCCGTGCACGACGATCATCCCGCCGGGGCGCACGGCGCGCGACAGGGCAGGCCAGAGCCGGGGGAAGAACTCCGGATCGGCGCGTCGCCAGACTTCGGGTAGCGCGCCGCGCAGCGGCTCGGGTGTGCCGCCCGGCTCGGGCATCGGCGCGTTGCACGTCACCAGATCGGCGGGGGCGTGCGCATCGGCGATGTCGCCGAGCGATGCGGTCAGGTGCGAGATCTCCGACAGCGCCGCGCCGAGCCGCGCGCACGCCACCCCGCGCGGGTTGATGTCGACCCCGGTGATCCGGCTCGCGAGCTCGGGGCGGGCGAGCGCTGCGAACGCGGATCCGCAGCCGAGATCGAGCCAGTCGGCGCGCCGGCCCGGCGGGATCGCCGAGGCGAGGTGGTGGCTCGAGTCGTCCGGCCAGCACACCAGGTCGCGCTCGATCACGGCGTCGAGCCGGTCGCAGACCAGGAGCGCCGCGCCGAGCGGGACGATCGCGAGCCGGGCGCGCAGGCGATCGGCGTCGCGCTCGATCAGCCCGCCGGCGATCAGCGGATCGAGGACGGCGTCGGGGAGGTTGCGCAGCCGATCGCGGGGCAGCGCGGCGCCGGCGACGAACAGCGCGAGGATGGCGCCGGCCGGGGTCTGCGGCGCGGGCAGCGCATCGAGCCGCGCCGGCAGCGCGGACACGCGTGCCGTGCCGGCCCACCCCGCCAGCGCGCGCGCGTTGAGGCCGGCGTGGCGCAGCTGCGCGCCGAGCGCGGAGGCCGCGGCGAGGTCTGCGAGGTCTGCGAGGTCTGCGAGGTCTCGCACGTCGCCAGCGTATCGCCGCGCCGCAGCGGGCGCCATCGCGCGGCGGATCAACGCCGGGGCGCGGCGATCAGCGCCGGGGCGCGGCGGATCAACGCCGGGGCGCGGCGGATCAGCGCCGGGGCGCGGCGGATCAACGCCGGCGCGGCGGGCCTGGGCGCGGCGGGCCTGGGCGCGGCGAATCAACGCCGGGGGCGCGGCGAATCAACGCCGGGTCGCGGCGGATCAACGCCGAGGCGCGGCGGGGCTGGTCGCGGCGGGGCTGGTCGCGGCGGGGCTGGTCGCGGCGGGGCTGGTCGCGGCGGGCCGGGTCGCGGCGGGCCGGGTCGCGGCGGGCCGGGGCGCGGCGGGCCGGGGCGCGGCGGGCCGGGTCGCCGCGGGCGGCGCCGGCTCGGGCTGCTCGAGGTAGCGCCGCGCCAGGTCGTACTCGGCGTCGAGCACGAGGCGCGCCGCGACGACGCCCTCGAGGAGCTTGCGGCGGCCGGCGGGGGTCGCCGCGGCCGGATCGAGGCCGAGGCTCGCGCCGTAGAACGCGAGCTCGGCGCGGCGCGGGCCGGTGGTGGCGGCGGCGCGGAGCTCGGCGAGGCTCCGCTTGTGAGCGGCGGCCTGGGCCAGCTGCTCGTACCACAGGTTGCCGCGGCGGCTGGCGAGGTACTCGATCGCGAGCCGGTCGCGCGGCTCGCCGGTGCGCACGGCCTCGCCGACGATCCACAGGCTCATGTAGACCTTGTGGTACTCGTCGATCGCGGGCTCGCCGAGGCTCTTGTGGAACGCATCGAGCGCATCCTGGTAGCGGCCGGCCTCGATCAGGAACGCGACCGTGGCCGCCGCGAGCTCCTCGGACTGCGGGTCGCGATCGAGCGCCTGCAGCGCGAGCTCGACCGCCTTGGACGCGTCGCCGAGCCCCCACATCGCGCGACCCATGTCGAGCTCGCGCTCGGCGGCGATCGGGCGCGGCAGCTCGCGGCTGTCGCCGAGCGACGCCCAGGTGCGCAGCGCGTCGAGGTAGCGCTCGGCCGCCCGCCGGGACTTGCCGGCGCGGCGCAGGCTGTCGGCGGACAGCCGCTGGAGCTTGGCCCGGCGGTAGCGGTCGCCGGACGACTGGTTGCCGAGCAGCGCGAGGCCGCGGTGGGCCCAGCGCTCGGCCTCGGCATAGTGATCGGTCTGGACGTCGATCATCGCCAGGGTCTCGAGCGCGTCGATCGAAGGCGCGCGCTCGAGCGAGGCGGTCAGCGCGTGCTCGGCGTCGTCGAGCATGCCCTGGCTGGCGAAGCCGCGGCCGAGCGCCGACTCGGCGATCGCCATCGCCTGCTGCCAGACGGTGTGCGGGTGGCGCGACGCGACCCCGGCGGTGAATCGCAGCACGTCGCGCCAGGCGGCGTTGGCCGCGGTCGGCCGGCCGCCGGTGGCGAGCCGCTCGATGCGGTCGGCGTACAGCTTGCCGAGCCGGAGCGCGATCGCGGTGTCGAGCTCGCCGCTGCGGTACAGCGCCTGCTGGTAGAGCGCGATCGCCTGATCGATCCGGCCGAGCGTGCGCGCGTTGCCGCCGGCGGCGGCGAACAGCCCCGGATCGCCGGGGAACCGGACCAGGCCGGAGAGGCAGACCGCGAGCGCGGCCGCGGCGTCGGGGTAGTGCTCGTCGGTCGCGAGCGCGGACGCCAGCTCGGCGTAGGCGCCGGCGGTCGGCTGGTCGGCGACGACCTCGGCGCGGATCGCGAGCTCGCGGTCGGTGCCGTAGCCCGTGGCGAGCTGCGCGAGCCGGCGGTGGATCTCGGTGGCGCGGCCGGCACGCGCCAGGATGCCGGCGATCCGGCGCGCGGCGGACGCGACGTCGTGCTGGGCGCGCACGATCGGCAGCGACGCGCCGGTGTGCTCGATCACCGCCGCGACCGCGCGCTGGCGCTCGATCTGCAGCACGACGTAGCGATCGACCAGCCAGGGCAGGGGCAGCGCGAGCGCGGTCGGCTCGAGCAGCGCGATCGGCTGGGCGCGGACCGCCTCGGGGCCGTTGTCGGCGACCGCGAGGTCGTCGGCAAACCCGAGCACCTCGTCGAGCTCGGCGAGCCGGGCCGCGCGCGCCGCGGGCTCGACCTCGGCCAGGAGGATCAGCGCCTGCACCGCCGGCTCGAGCGCGCCGGACCGCGCGAACGTCGCCCGCAGCTCGCGCAGCAGCGCGGCCTGATCGGCCAGCTCGCGGCCGACCGCGGCGGGATCGCCGCTCCACAGCCAGGTCAGCTGATCGAGCAGCGCCGCCGCGACGAACGCTTGATCGTCTTCGATCGCCTCGCCGATCCGCCGCGCGATCGCGGCCGCGATCGGGGCGCGGGCGCGGCCGCGCTCGGGCCCCGGCGCCACGAGCCACAGCTGGTCGATCGCCTGGTCGCGATCGCCGTCGTCGCGGAGCTCGAGCCCGACGTCGGGCCAGCGCGGATGGAACGCGACGCCGTGACCGCAGCCGGCGAGCGCGGCGAGGACAAGCGCGGCCGTCCAGCGTCTCGTCATTCGAACAAGCTAGCATCGTCATGACGTTGAGATGAGGTATGGTGCACGACGTGACCCCGACCGGCATCGTGGTTCAGAAGTACGGCGGCTCGTCGGTGGCCGACGCCGACAAGATCAAGATCGTCGCCAAGCGGATCGCGCGGACCCGCGCGGCCGGCAAGAAGGTCGTGGTCGTGGTGTCCGCGATGGGCAAGACCACGAACCAGCTGATCGACAAGGCCCGGTCGGTCAGCGCCTCGCCGTCGCGGCGCGAGCTCGACATGCTGCTGACCTGCGGCGAGCGCGAGGCGATGGCGCTGCTGTCGATGGCGTGCTCCGAGGAGGGGCTCGAGGCGATCTCGTTCACCGGCTCGCAGGCCGGCATCCTGACCAACGATCGCCACTCCGGCGCGCGGATCGTCGAGGTCCGGCCGTTCCGGATCGAGGACGAGCTCGATCGCGGCAAGGTCGTGATCGTCGCCGGCTTCCAGGGCGTGTCGTACAAGCGCGAGATCACCACGCTGGGCCGCGGCGGCTCGGACACCACCGCGGTCGCGCTCGCCGGCGCGCTGCGCGCCGACTACTGCGAGATCTGCTCCGACGTCGATGGCGTCTACACGGCGGACCCGCGGATCGTCGATGCCGCCCGGCTGCTCGAGTCGATCAGCCACGACGAGATGCTCGAGCTCGCCGCCCAGGGCGCCAAGGTCCTGCACGATGCATCGGTCGAGTTCGCGCGCAAGTCGGGCATCGCGCTCTACGCCCGGGCGACCAGCAAGGACGGCGGCGGCACGCGGATCGACTTCTCGCCCGATCGCGAGCGCCAGGTCGCCGCGGTCACCGGTCAGAACCAGCTGATCCGGATCCGGATCGCGAGCGGCTCCGGCGGCGCGGCGGTCGAGCACTGCCTGCAGATCCTCGAGGCCGCGTCGATCCCGCTGACCCACCTCGATCTCGAGGGCCAGGAGCTGCGCGCGTGGTTCACGATCGCCGACGTCCCGGACTGGGGCGAGATCCGCAAGCGGCTCGACAACGTGCTCGGCGATGTGCTCGAGCTCGGCGAGGAGGGCGCGGTCACGATGGTCGGCCACGGCATCGGCGGCAACCCCGGGATCATCAACCGGGCGCGCGCCAGCGCGGTCGGCGCCGGCGTGCCGCTCAACGCGGTCAGCGTGTCGCCGCTCCGCGTCACGCTGTGGTGCGATCGGCCGCACGTCGATCAGCTCGTCCGCGCGCTGCACCGGACGTTCATCGAGTAGCCTCGGGCGCGATGTCGACCTCTGCGCTCGCGCGGCTGTTGCCGCACCTCGGCAGGCTCGGCCGCGCCACGCGCTGGCGCCGGACCCGGGGCCGGCCGCGGGTGTGGGCCCACCGCGGCGACTCGGCCCACGCACCCGAGAACACGATGCTGGCGTTCGACAAGGCGCGCGCGGCCGGCGCCGACGGCATCGAGCTCGATGTCCGGTTCGACGGCGACGGCAACGTCGTCGTGTTCCATGACAGCCCGCTCGAGCGGCTCACCGGCCTGCCGGGTCGGATCGAGCAGCTGTCGGCGGCCGAGCGCGCGCGGCTGCGGGTCGGCGGCGAGCCGGTCCCGCTGCTCGCCGAGGTGCTGGCGACGTTCGACCTCGAGGTCGACGTCGAGATCAAGTCGCTCAAGGCCGGGCGGATGGCCGCGCTGGTCGCGGCGACCGCGCGCGTGATCCGGGACTCGGGCCGCGCCGATCAGGTCCTGGTGTCGTCGTTCGACCCGATCGCGTTGCTCCAGCTCCACCGCCACTTGCCCGAGGTCGCGATCGCGTACCTGTTCCACGACGAGCAGCCGCTGCCGCTGCGCCGCGGCTGGGTCGGCCGCTGGATCGGCACGAGCCTGGTGCACCCGCAGAGCACGCTGTGCACCGAGGCCCGGGTCCGGGCCTGGCACACCGCCGGGATGCCGATCAACGCCTGGACGGTCGACGATCGCGACGAGCTCGCGCGCCTGGCACGGCTCGGCGTCGACGGCGTGTTCGCCAACGATCCGGGGCATGCGGTCGCGGTGTTCTCGGCGCTGACCTGAGCCGCGGCGGGCCCGTGCCGGTCCGTGGCCGGTCGGTCACCGTGCGTGGCCGTCCGTGGCCGGTCAGTGGCCCGGCGAGCTGGCCGGGGCGCCGACCGGCGGATCGACCGTGAAGTGGAGCTCGAGCTGCCGGTCGCCGCGCCACAGCTGCGCGGTGACGTCGTTGGCCGTGCGCAGCGAGTCCCACAGCAGCTGGAGCTGCTCGGGCCGCGCCACCGGCTTGCCGTTGATCGCCAGCAGCACGTCGCCCGGGGCCAGATCGACGTCGTGCAGCGGCCCCGTGCGATCGAGCAGCTGCACCAGCTGCCAGCCGACGAACCGATCGCCGGCCATGTGGGGCGCGACCTCGAGCTGGCGCAGGAACATCCCCGGGCCGGCGTCGAGCACGGCGACCAGGTGCGCGCGCGCGATCGTGCCGGAGCGCAGGCCCTTGCCGGGCGGCGCCACCGCGCGCGGCGGATCGGCTGCGACGGCGGGCGCGGGCGCGGCGGCCGGCGCGGCTCGCGGCTCGAGATCGTCATCGACCGCGTGCGGCGTGGTCGCGGCTCTGGGGCCGCAGGCAAGGACCACGAGGGCGAGGACACCGGCGCGCATGGCAGCCAGCCTGCCCGGGCGGCGATCGCGGCGCAAGTTTGCGCACGGCACCGGCCCGAGCCCCGTGCCGGAAGCGTGCGAGGCGATGTGCAAAGGCATGCGCGAAGACCTGCGCGATCTCCAGGTCCACCGCGCTCGCTCCACGAGATCGCTGTCTTGTCAGCCATGTGTGCGAAGACCTGCGCGATCTCCAGGACCACCGCGCAGTGACTCGCGTCACCTGGGTCGCGCCGCGTGATCCGACGTTCACTCCGTGGCGCAGGCGCGACGAGATCTTCTGGAGCGCGTTCGCCGCGCCTCGGTCGTGAGCCCGCACGGGGTCACCGCAGCCCGGGCCCTTGTATGGCAGATCGAATGTGCCCACGCGCATGGGCCAGATCACATACGTTGGCATTCAGCATCGCTCGCTCGCCTGCGTCGGTCCGAGTCCTTCGGTGCGCGTTCGAGCACTGCCGATTCATCTCGCGATGCACCTCACAGGATAACTGGCTAGATGTGCCTCGCATCATCCACTTGCTGCAGTGCAGTACTGATTCGCTGCAAGATTCCTCCTGAATGGTTGCGTGAGGCATTCAGATCGATATAGTAACACTTGCTTTGAGTGTCAGTGGGGAAGCCGAGGACCAGCGGTCCTGTGCGATCGAGCCGGTCGTCGTCGAGGCGTCGGACCTGCTCCACGTGCCGCATCGCAAGCGCATGTCGCATGCGTATGTGACCGGCGAATCCGGAGTGCGCGAACTCGTCATCTATTACGGGCTGAAGGAGATCTCGTTCGACGAAGAGCGGCTGTTTGCATTCGGCGAGCAGCTCGTGCGCCAGTCGTCATTTGTCGCGGAGACCGCCACCACGTGGGGCCCGGGCTACGACTGGCCCGAGATCCGCTCGATGCTCGAGGCGCTGATCCAGGAAGGCATCCTCAAGCGCGGTGATGCGGCCGATGATCCGCGCGGCGGTGGCCTCGTGCGGTCGCCGCTGCCGCCGTCCTCGTGTCCGGTGCCGCGGTCGTGGTCGGCCGAGCACTGCGAGGCGATCAGCCGCGAGCTCGGCGGCCGGCCGGTCGAGGTCGGCCATCTCGAGGCGATCATCTCGGTCTACCGCATCGTGCACCCGGCGCTCGACGGCGACGGCCGCCAGGTCGGCGAGGCCAACGTGTTCCCGCCGGCGCTGCGGCTCGATCGCGACACCGAGTGGCGCGTCTGCCAGTACTCCGGCAGCCGGTACCGCGACGACCGGCCGATGAACGTCACCGCGCTCAAGGCGATGATCAAGCACTGGAAGGCGATGATGGCCGTGATCCTCGAGATCCGCGCCGAGGTGAAGCAGCGCCTCGCGCGGGCTCGCGAGCGCTGGACGGTGGCCGATCTCCACATGTTCGCGGGCGTGGCGCTCTCGGTCCCGGCGTACCAGCTGCTCAAGCGCGGCGGGGCGTCGCCGCTGCCGCCGCTGCATCCCGTGCTGTCGTCGATGTTCCGGATCACCGACGGCATCCGGATGACGACGCACGAGATGCTGTTCCTGTCCGAGGAGCGGACGCGCGATCCGGACGAGCCGGTCACCGCCGAGGAGCTCTACGGCTTCGCCGAGCGCAACGGCACGTTCCTCGCCGACGCCGGCGTGTGCGCCGGGCCCAAGGCGATGATCGACGAGTTCTTCAGCGTCGTGTTCGACGGCGCGCGGGTCAAGGGCGCCGAGGGCGTGGTCCTGCCGCCCGAGATCCGCGACCTCCTGGCAGAGCTGCCGGCGGCGACCGACTACGCGCTGCTCGGGCTCCAGAGCTGGGCGGTGTCGCGCTCGATCTGGCTCGCGATGAGTCGCGCCTACAAGACGCTGCGCGCGGTGTTCGAGGCCGCGCCGGAGGGCGACGCGGTGTGCCGCCAGCTTCGCGCCCGGCTCACCGCAGACTGGGCCAAGCTCCACCAGGGCCGCATCGCCGACGACCACGAGCACGACGTGCACGTGACGGTCTACCGGGACACCTACGAGCAGGCCTGGCGCGCGCTGCGGTCTGCGTCGGGCGGGCCGACGCTCGCCGAGCGGATCACCCCCGGCCCCGAGGCGCCGATGCACGCGGCCGCGGCGCGGGCCCTGCGCGACCGGCTGGCCGCGCGGCTCGCCGGCAGCGCGGCGGCCGGGCTGATCGATCGGATCGTCGAGACCCTCGTGCGCTACCTGCGCGAGGAGCAGGCGATCCTGGCATCGACGCAGGATCTCCAGCGCGAGATCAACGCGCAGCTCGACCGGCCGCAGCCCGGCCGGCCGCTGACCGCGCGCGACCTGCACGTGACCTTCCGGATGTACGGCGGCTCGATCGCAGAGTTCCCGTACCTGTTCGACATGCTCGAGGAAGAGCTCGGGTTTCATGTGGCGTGCGACGCGGCCACCATCGCGGTGACCGACGCAACACCACGAGGGCCGAGCTCGGCATCGTGATGCGGTTTACGCCGGCACGTTGCCGGCGGGGCATGGCGCGCATTCCGCCCGCCGTGAAGTCACTCAAAACAAAGGAGCATTGAACATGAAGATCAAGACCAAGATCAAGTCCGGTTCGCCTCGCGCCTGCGTCTGACCGAGCCATCGCTCGTCGAGCCGGCACGTCCGTGCCGGTCGCCACATCGAATCAAGGAGTATCGAACATGAAGATCAAGACCAAGATCAAGTCCGGTTCGCTTCGCGCCTGCAGCTGATCCGCGATCTCCACCGAGTGCATCGGTGGAATCGCGAATGAGCCACCGCGAAACATGATCCAGCCTGACCGCCGCCGGCCACGCCGGTGGTCTGTCGGACTGGCGCTGCGGGGGCCGCGTGGCCCCCGCGGTCGTTTTCGGCCGGCCGTTCCGGTGCCTAGCCCCGGCTCGACCGGCGCAAGCCGCGCTCGGGGCGGGCGTGCGCGATCAGCTCGGCCACGCACTCGCGCAGCTCCTGCGCGCTGACCGGCTTCTGTAGCTGCGGATTGCCCGCGGCCTCGACCCGGATCTGGGTCTGCGCGGTGAACACGCCGCCGGTGAGGAAGATCACCCGCATCGCCTGATCGGGCGCGATGGTCTCGAGCCGGTCGAACAGCTCGATGCCGGTCATGTTGGGCATCATCACGTCGGTGATGATCGCGTCGTACCACGCGCCCGCGGTGACGAGCTCGAGCGCCTTGGCGCCGCACGACACCAGCGTGAGGTCGTAGTCGCCGTGCAGCATCCGCTCGAGCGCCTGGGCGACCCGGGGCTCGTCGTCGACGATCATCACGCGATGCCGCCGCGACGACACCGTGGTGTGGGTCGGCAGGATCGCCAGCGGCGGCATCGCGTCCGACGACGCCGCGGGCAGCACCACGCGGACCACCGAGCCGCGGCCGGGTGTGCTCTCGATCGTGATCTGGCCGCCGAGCCCGCTGACGATGCCGTGGCAGATCGACAGCCCCAGGCCGGTGCCCTCGCCGACCTCCTTGGTAGTGAAGAACGGATCGAACGCCCGGGCCTGGACCTCGGGGTGCATGCCCGCGCCGGTGTCGTCGATCTCGACCACCGCGCGGCCGTCCGCGTCGGTCCGGGTCCGCACCGTGATGCGATTGGCGTCGGTGTTGCCCTCGGGGATCGCGTGCGCCGCGTTGATCAGGAGGTTGATGAACACCTGGGCGAGCCGGCCGTCGTCGGCCAGGACCAGCGGGGTCGGGCCGAAGTCGCGGACCAAGACCGCGCGGTGCTTGAGCTCGTTGCTGGTCAGCCGGATCGCCGCCGCGAGCACGTCGGGCAGCGCGAGCGGCACCCGCTTCTCCTCCTCGGAGCGGCTGAAGCTGCGCAGACCGCGGACGATCTTGCGGACGCGCTCGGCGCCCTCGCGGGCGTCCCCGATCGCCGCCTGGAGCTCGGCGTGCTCGGCCTCCGAGGTGATCATCGGCTTGTCGCCGAGCGACTCGGCGACGACCTCGAGGTTCGCGGTGACGTAGGCGAGCGGGTTGTTGATCTCGTGGGCGATGCCGGCGGCCAGCGTGCCGAGGCTGGCCATGCGATCGGACAGCAGCAGCTTGGACCGCAGGCGATCGCGCTCGGTGACGTCGCGCCCGGTGACGACCACGACCGGGCCGGCGCCGAGGTCGATCTGGCGGCCCGACAGCTCGCAGCTGCGCCAGTTGCCATCGCCGGCGCTGAGCCGCAGCTGCACCGCGTGGGCGTGCACCGACGCGCCCGTGCTGAGCACCTCCTGGAACAGGTTGGCCGCGATCGGCCGATCGTCGGGGTGGATCCGGTCGAGCAGGTTGACGCCGAGCCGCGGCTCGAGGCCGCCCGCGACGCCGAGCATCTGCCGGCCGGCGAGGTTGAGGTAGACCAGCTGGTCGTTGCGGTGGACGGCGACCAGATCGGGCATCGCCTCGATCAGATCGCGGAAGCTGGCGTCGGACTGCTTGTGGAGCTGGAGGGCGCGGCGCCGCCACAGCACGCGCTGCCGCCAGGTCACGATCCCGCCCAGCCCGGCGATCACGACGACGCCGGCGATCACCATGAACCACCCGGTCTGCCACCACGCCGGCAGCACGGCGAACCGCAGCTCGGTGGTCGGCCCCCAGCCGCCGGCGCCGGTGCGCGCGCGCATCTCGAGCTGGTAGCTGCCGGGCGGCAGCGCCGGGTAGCGCGCCTCGCGCAGCCGCGTCGAGCTCCAGTCGCGCTCGAGCGGCGACAGCCGGACCTGGACCTCGACCCGCTTGGGGTTGACGAAGCTGCCGGCGGCAAAGCTCGCGGTCACCGCGTTGCGCTCGTAGGGAACGCGGACCGGATCGCCGGTGAGCTGCACCGGCTGGCCACCGAGCGCGGCCTCGAGCAGCGCGGTACGCGGCGCCGCCGGCGGCCCGCGATAGTGCTGCGCGAACACGTGGGATACCCCGGTGCTCGCGCCGAGCCAGACCGAGCCGTCGTTGTCCTCGAAGAACGCGCGCGCGGTCGCGTCGTTGCCGGCCAGGCCGTCGGCCTCGTCGAAGTGATCGACGCCGCGCGGGGTCACCACGTCGACACCGTCACCGGTGCCGATCCACAGCCGCTGCTCGCGGTCCTCGCCCAGGAAGTAGATCCGCCCCGAGGTCAGGCCGTTGCCCAGGCTGATGTCGCCGAGCTCGGAGACCGCGACGCCGTCCCAGCGGAAGCAGGTCAGGCCATCGACGTCGGTGAACGACACGCACATCTTGCCGTCGCGGCGCCGGATCAGGTGGCGCATCGCCGAGGCCCGGAACCCCGAGCTGCGATCGAGCAGGTGCCAGTGGCCGCGCTCGAGCACGGCGAGCCCGGGGTCGCCGGCCACCCACAGCCGGCCGTCGATGTAGATCGTCGAGATGTAGCGCGCGTCGGGGCGCGCGCCGGGGATCACGACGCGCTCGGGCCGGCCGGGCTGCGCGCCGGGCAGGCGATACAGCCCCGAGGTGGTCGCGAGCCACAGGTCGCCTTCGGGGCCCAGCGTCAGCGCCATGATGTGGCGATCGGCGACGCGCTCGCCTTCGAGCTCGAGCCGGGTCGGCTGGCCGGTCGCGTCGACGTACAAGAGGTCCGGCGGTCCGCCGCCCAGGAACACGCCGCCCTGGGGCGCGAACACGAAGCTGCGCACGTTCCACCCGGCGCTGGCCGGCAGGCACTCCCAGCGGCCATCGACGGCGCGCGCCATGCACTTGCCGGTGCCGAGCCACAGAACGCCGCGCGGGTCGCGCCCGATCGTCCAGACCACGTCGTCGGGCAACCCGGTGCTCGCGTTGTGCCGCGCGATCAGGCTGCGCCCCATCCACTGGAACAGGCCGACCGCACCGACCCACACCGTGCCTTCGCGATCGACGAACAGCGCCCGCGCCTCGCGCGTCGGGACGCCGACCGAGCTGTCCAGCAGCTGCCAGCGGCCGTGGCGGCGATACGCGACGCCGCGCTCGCTGCCGACCAGGACATCGCCCCACGGGCCGATGACCATCCCGCACGCCACGCCGCTCATGTCGCTGCCGGCCGGCAGGCCGTCGCCGACGTCGGTCACCTGGGTCGCACCACGCGGCAGCATCCACAGGTGGTGCATCGATCGGATCCACAGCGTGCCGTCCCCATCGCGCAGCACGCTGTCGATCCGCTCGATGCCGAGCCCGGCTTCGGTGCCGAGCGGGCGCCACAGCCCGTCGCCGGAGCTGAGCTGGACGATCGCGCCGTCGCCGACCACCACGCCATCGGCGTCCGCCCAGATCGCCTTGACCGAGCGGTTCTGCGATGCCGGCCAGCCCGGCGCCGGTGCGAACGAGCCGTTGCCGCGGCGGAGGTAGAGCCCGATGCTGGTCCCCGCCCACAGGACGCCGGGTCCGGCGGCGAGCGCCTGGACCCAGACCGCAGGGATGCCCTCGGCGCCGGCGCGAGAGAACCGCGAGCCGTTCCAGCACGCCATGCCCTCGTGCGTGCCGACGCACACCGCACCATCGGGGGCGACACCGAGCACCCGCGCGCCCATCGCCGGCAGGCCGTCCTGCATCGAGAAGTGGGTGAACTGCTGGCCGTCGTAGCGGTACACGCCATCGTCGGTGGCGACCCACAACAGGCCGTTCCCGTCCTGGATGATCCCCAGGATGATCAGGTTACGCAGCCCGTCGGAGGCGCCGAACGAGCGGAACCGAAAATGTCCGAGCGGGACGTCGTCCCCCGCCGGAGTCGCGGGAGTCGCCGGCGCGGTGAGGCGCGGCGCGGCGGCGAGGGTCTCGACCTGCGCGGCCGCCTGCGGCGCCGGCAGGGTAGCGAGCGCGACACCGAGCGCGACGCCGAACACCTTCGCAGCTCGCAACAGCATCGTTTCAGAATTCGACCACGGACGGGTTGGTAGGAGGGCTACTCCACTCTAACAACAAGACGCACGTAGGCAGCAAGGACCCGCAGTGGGTGTACCCGCCGCACCATGCGGCAGCGTAGGTCACCGATCAGATGGGCGTGCCAACCAGTAGCACGATCCGCTGGAACACTGCGTCCGGTTCCAGCTCGCCATCGAGGACCTCGATCCGCTCGCCCAGCGCGGTCAGCTCCGCGATGGTGGCGCGATATCCGGCATCGACTTCCTGTTGCATCGCGAGGTCCTCGAACAGCTCCTGGACGCGGCCGGCGGCGACCCGGCGCTGCGCGGCGACCTCGGGGCGGACCTCCAGGAAGATCGTCAGGTCCGGCCGGCGGGCGCGCGCGTTGAGCGCGGCGATCCAGTCGCGGTCGGCGCCGGTGCCCTGGTACGCGAGCGACGAGTGGTACCAGCGATCCGACACCACGGTGGCGCCGGCGGCGAGCCGGGGCTCGACCTCGCGCTGCAGGTGATCGAGGCGGTCGGCGGCGAACAGCAGGCCGAACGTCGACTGGCTGATCCGGCCGTCGAGCAACGGGTGATGCCCGGTCAGCATCTCGCGGATCAGCCGGCCGATCGGCCCATCGCTCGGCTCGCGGGTCAGGTGCGCGAGCTGGCCGCGGATCCGCAGGTGTTCGAGCAGGCG
>DASWRS010000572.1:0-35730 GCA_036403075.1 Kofleriaceae bacterium | reverse complement strand
GACGATCAGCTCCATCTGCAGTGACTCGACCACGACGCGGCCGCCGGAGATCGCGACGCGAGCGGTCCAGTCTCCCGCAGGTGTGCGGCTGTGGACCGTGATCCGCCGCTCGCGGTGCGAGACGATGATGTAGTCGCGGAGGCTGGGGATCATCCGGTAGTAGGTGAGCTTGTCGCCCGTATCGTAGTCCTCGGACGAGTCGCTCGTGACCTCGACGACCACCATGGGGTTCAGCGCCGTGGCTCGGGGGCTCGGCGGGTGCTGTTGCACGCCGCCGCAGATCACCGAGCCATCCGGGAACGTGGCCAGCCCGGCCGCTTCGACGTACAGCCGCAGGTCCGAGGTGTGCGTCCGGCAGGGCCGGTCTCCAATCGCGTTACCGAGCACACGGAGCACCTGCGCGGACAGCGCGGAGTGGTCCTCGGTGCCGGCGGTGAGGGCGAGGATCTCGCCGTCGAGGAACTCGTGCCTGGTGGTGGCGTCGAGCTCGACGGCGACGTAGTCGGCGTAGGTGTAGCGGTGATGGCGGCGGGCCGGGGGCACGGTCAGAACAGGCGGGTCTGGGCGCCGCCCTGGCCGCCCGAGGGCGCCTTGGATGGCGCTGTGAGGCCCATGTGCTGGAAGCCGGCGGCGGTGGCGACGCGGCCGCGCGGGGTGCGGGCGATGAAGCCGACCTGCAGCAGGAACGGCTCGACGACCTCCTCGAGCGTGCCGCGCTCCTCGGACAGCGAGGCGGCGACGGCCTCGATGCCGACCGGGCCGCCGTCGAACCGCTCGCAGATGACGGAGAGGTAGCCGCGGTCGAGCGCGTCGAGGCCGGCGTGGTCGACGGCGAGCCGGTC
Organism: Kofleriaceae bacterium; assembly: GCA_036403075.1. Taxonomy (GTDB): domain Bacteria; phylum Myxococcota_A; class Polyangia; order Haliangiales; family Haliangiaceae; genus JABFXX01. The sequence goes on along the minus strand of DASWRS010000572.1, from coordinate 34,888 downwards.
GAGCGACGAGGCGGCGATGTCGCCGTCGACGCGGCCGTCGCGCTCGACGGTGGCGAAGTCGCGGACGCGGCGGAGCAGGCGGTTGGCGATCCGGGGCGTGCCGCGCGAGCGGCGGGCGATCTCGGTGGCGCCGTCGTCGTCGATCGGCACGCCGATCAGCAGGGCCGAGCGCTTGACGATCGCCTTCATGTCGGCGAGCTCGTAGTAGCGCAGCTGCCAGTGGAAGCCGAAGCGATCGAGCAGCGGCGCCGAGAGCAGGCCCATCCGCGTGGTCGCGCCGAGCAGCGTGAATCGCGGCAGCTGCATGGTCACGGCCTTGGCGTGCGGGCCCTCGCCCATGAACAGATCGAACCGGAAGTCCTCCATCGCGGGGTAGAGGTTCTCCTCGACGACCGGGGCGAGCCGGTGGATCTCGTCGATGAACAGCGCGTCGCCCTCGCCGAGCGAGGTCAGGAGCGACGCCAGCATGCCCTTGTGATCGATCGCGGGGCCGCTCGAGACGTGGAGGTTGACGCCGAGCTCGTTGGCGATCACGTGGGCGAGGGTGGTCTTGCCGAGGCCCGGCGGGCCGGCGAACAGGAAGTGGTCGAGCGCCCAGCCGTTCTGCTTGGCGGCGCGCACCGAGATCTTGAGGTTGTCGATCAGCTCGCGCTGGCCGATGTAGTCGTCGAACGTCCGCGGCCGCAGCGCGGCCTGCCAGACCTTCTCGCCGGCGCGCTCGGCGGCCGTGATCTCGCGCGCCGCGTCGGTGGGCGGCTCGGGCGTGGGCGGGTCGATGTGCTTCTTGCGCGGCATGCGGCGGTCTACCTGGGCATATTACGCAGCGCTTGGCGCAGCAGCGACTCCAGCGACGCGTTGTCGCCGACCGGCAGATCGCTGACCGCCTGCTCGGCCTCGGCCGGCCGCCAGCCCATCGTGACCAGGGCGGACATGACCTCGGCCAGGAGCGGATTCCTGAGCCCGGGCCCGGTCTTCGCCCGCATGGCCCCGGCGGGGAGCGCGACCGGCCGGACGCCGCCCTCGGCGTTCCAGGACAGGAGCAGCACCTCGCACTTGTCGTGCAGCTCGACGACCAGGAGCTCGGCGGTCTTCTTGCCGATGCCCTTGATCCGGGTCAGGCCGGCGACGTCCTCGCGCGCGATCAGGGTCGCGATGTCGCGCGGGGTCGAGCCCGACAGGATCGCGATCGCCGTGCTCGGCCCGACGTTCTTGACCGTGATCAGGAGGTCGAACAGCACGCGCTCCTGGGGATCGAGGAACCCGAACAGCGCGATCTCGGTCTCGCGGACCTGCGTGAACACCCGCAGCACCACGCGCTCGCCGGCGGCGGGCAGCCCCGCGAGTGTGAACGCCGAGCAGGTGACCTCGTAGCCGACGCCGCCGCAGTCGACGATCACGTGCTCGCCGTCGCGGATCAGCGTGCCCTCGAGCCGCGCGATCACGGCCGCACCACCGACGGCACCAGGCGGGCCGCGATCGGCCGCAGCCGCCGGCCGTGGGTGATCGCCACCGCGAGCGCGTCGGTGGCGTCGGCGCGCGGCAGGGTGCGCAGCCCGATCAGCGCCTGGACCATCCGCGCGACCTGGGTCTTGTCGGCGCGGCCCGAGCCCGACACCGCCTTCTTGACCAGCGCCGGGGCGTACGACACCGCCGGCAGCCCGCACAGCCCGACGACCGCGAGCACCATGCCGCGCGCCTGGGCCAGCGCGATCGCCGAGCGCGGGTTCTGGTGGCTGAACACGTCCTCGATCGCGACGATCTCCGGCGATAGCTCGGCGATCACCTCGCGCAGGCCGCGGGCCAGCTCGCACAGCCGCTCCTCCATCGCGCGATCCACGGGCGCGGTCAGGAGGCCGCACTCGACGTACGTCATCTCGCTGCCGCGCGTGTCGATCACGCCGTAGCCGCAGACGCGGCTGCCGGGATCGAGGCCGAGGATACGCACCGAGGCAAGCTACTCCACGGGTCCGACAACCGCCTGTTTTTGCCGGCGCGGGCGGCCGCCTGGCGGCCAACCTCGCGGCGAGGTCAGTCCGGCCGCTGCATGACCGCGGTCAACCAGCAGCGCGGCTGTGCAGGTCCGGCGGCACGCGGCTGTTCCGACCCGGCGCCGCATGCCGATGGTAGCGTTCGCGGATGCGGGTCGCGCTGGTCTCCGACATCCACGGCAACCGCTGGGCGCTCGACGCCGTGCTCGGCCACATCGCGGGCCAGCGCGTCGCGGCGATCTGGAACCTCGGCGACATCCTGTCGGGGCCGCTCGACCCCGCGGGCACGGCCGAGCTGCTGATCCCGCTCGCGCTGCCGACGATCCGCGGCAACCACGAGCGCCAGCTGCTGGCCTGCGCCGATCGGCCGGGGAGCGCATCGGATCAGTTCGCGTTCGAGCACACCGAGCCGCACCACCGCGCGTGGCTCGCCAGCCTGCCGGTCGGTCTCGAGCCGCGCGCGGGCGTGGTGATGTGCCACGGCTCGCCGCGGTCCGACGTCGAGCCGCTGCTCGAGACCGTCGAGGGCGACGGCCAGCGCGCGGCGCGCCTGGCGGAGGTCGAGGGCCGGCTCGACGGTGCGGCGGCGGGCCTGATCGTCTGCGGCCACACCCATGTGCCGCGCATGGTGCGTGCGAGCGACGGCCGCGTGATCGTCAATCCCGGCAGCGTCGGCCTGCCGGCCTACGACAGCGTGCATCCCGCCCCGGCGCCGGGCGGGCCGGACGTGTATTACGTCGAGACCGGCAGCCCGCACGCGTCGTATGCGATCGTCGAGGACATCGCGGGTGGCTGGGACGTCAGCTTTCACCGTGTCGTCTACGACTGGGAGTCCGCCGCGCATCGCGCCGAGCGCAACCATCGCCCCGAGTGGGCGCATGCGCTGCGCACTGGCTTCGCGTATCGTCCGTGACGCGCTGTGGTGCGCGGGCGCACATGGCCGGCCGGGGCGTCGGTCGGCCGCAGCCCGATCACCGCCACTGTTCACACTGCTTCATCGCGACTTCGCATTTTCATGGCGCGGCCCGTGCTACCTGGAGATCGAACGATGTCCGACCCGGCCCCACCCGAGCTTCCGCAGCGTCCCAGCTCTTCGGTCACGCCGGGGCCGTCGGTCCGGCCGTCGGTGCGGATGCCGGCCAGAACGCCGGTACGGCGTGGCTCGCCGGTGCTCCGCATCGTCATCGCGGTGATCGCGATCGGCGCGGTGGTGTGGTACCTGCGCTCGCGGCGCCAGGAGCGCTCGGCAGCGCCGGCCACCGCTCCGACGGCGCGATCGGGCGAACGCGGAGGCGCCGCGGGCGGCCCGCCTGCCGGTCGCGCGGGCGGCGGTGAGGGAAGCGCGGAGGGCCGCGTCGTGCCGGTCGAGGTCGCCACGGTGGAGCGCAAGGATCTGCCGATCTGGCTCGAAGGCCTGGGCAGCGTCGCCGCGGTCCAGCAGGTCACCGTCCGGCCGCAGGTCGATGGCCGCATCGACAAGATCCTGTTCGTCGAGGGTCAGCCGGTCAAGAAGGGCGACCTGCTGGTCCAGATCGATCCGCGGCCGTTCCAGGTCGCGCTCCACCAGGCTCAGGGCGCGCTGGCCCGCGACCGGGCGCAGCTCGAGACCTTGCGGGCCAACCTCAAGCGCTACCAGGGCCTCAAGGCGCAGAACCTGGTCGCCGGCCAGCAGGTCGAGGAGATCGCCGGCCAGGTCGGCCAGTTCGAGGGCTCGGTCCAGATCGACCAGGCGCAGATCGAGAGCGCTCAGCTCCAGCTCGACTACGCCCAGGTCAAGGCGCCGCTCGACGGCATCACCGGCGTGCGCCAGGTCGACGCCGGCAACCTGATCCACCAGAGCGATCAGAACGGCATCGTGGTGATCACGGCGATCGATCCGGCGGCGGTGTTCTTCACCCTGCCGCAGGATCAGCTGGGCAGCATCGCGCAGGCGCTGGCGCGCGGCGACGTCCCGGTCGAGGCCTACAGCCGTGACGGCGCCACCCGGCTGGCGATCGGCAAGCTCGCCGTGCTCGACAACCAGGTCAACCAGGCCACCGCGACCTTGCGGCTCAAGGCGCTGATGCCCAACGCCGATCGCCTGCTGTGGCCCAACGCGTTCGTCAAGGCGCGCATGCTGGTCGAGACCCGCAAGGACGCGATCGTGATCCCGGCGGTCGCGATCCAGCGCGGGCCGCAGGGCACCTACGTCTACGCCGTCGGTGCCGACCGGACCGCGCAGATGAGGCCGGTGACGATCGCGCTCACCACCGGCGACATCGCGGTGGTCGGCAAGGGCCTCGAGGGCGGCGAGCAGGTGATCATCGAGGGCCAGAACCAGGTCCGGCCCGGCGGGCACGTCCAGCCGTCGCGGCCCGGCGCGGGTGGCCCGGGGGCACCGGGGCCCGGCGGGCCGGGCTCGGGAGCCGACGCGCCCGGCGCGGGTTCCCAGGACCACCGGCGCGGCAAGCCCGGCGCCGAAGCCCGGCCGGGCGCCCAGGACGACGTCCGTCCGGCGTCCGGACAGTCTCGGCCGCGCGGTCCCACGGCGGGGCCGACCGCGTCGAACCAGCCATCCGTCCCGCCGCCGGCCGCGCCATGAGCATCTCCGAGCCGTTCATCCGCAGGCCGGTTGCGACGACGCTGCTGATGTTCGGGCTGATGCTCGCGGGCCTGACCGGCTACCGCGCGCTGCCGGTCGCCGCGCTGCCCCAGGTCGACTACCCGACGATCGTGGTGTCGACCCAGCTGCCGGGCGCGTCGGCCGACACCATGGCATCGGCGGTGACCACGCCGCTCGAGCGCCAGTTCGGCCAGGTGCCGTCGCTCGCCCAGATGACCTCGGTGTCGAGCTTCGGCAGCTCGCAGATCACCCTGCAGTTCACGCTCGATCGCGACATCGATGCCGCCCAGCAGGACGTCCAGGCCGCGATCAACGCCGCGTCGAACCTGTTGCCGCGGACCCTGCCGGCGCCGCCGACCTATTCCAAGAGCAACCCCGCCGATCAGCCGATCCTGACCCTGGCGGTGACCTCGCACACCCTGCCGCTGACCGAGGTCGCCGACTTCGCCGACTCGGTGCTCGCGCAGAAGGTGTCGCAGGTGGCCGGCGTCGGCCTGGTGACGATCGGCGGCGGCCAGAAGCCCGCCGTGCGGGTCCAGGTCGATCCGGTGGCGCTCGCCGGCACGGGGCTCACGATCGAGGACGTCCGGCTCGCGATCGCCGCGGCCAACGTCAACCAGCCCAAGGGCAACCTCGACGGCCCGCGCCAGGACTGGGCGCTCGCGACCAATGACCAGCTCGCCAGCGCGGCGAGCTTCCGGCCGCTGATCATCGCCTACAAGAACGGCGCGGCGGTCCGGCTGTCCGAGGTCGCCGGCGTCATCGACGGCGTCGAGAACGCCCAGCTCGCCGGCTGGGCCGGGACCACCGCGCGGCGGGCGCCGGGCGAGGCCGCCACCGGCGCGCCCGGGCTCGGGCGCGCGATCATCGTCAACGTCCAGCGCCAGCCCGGCGCCAACATCATCGAGGTCACCGACAACATCAAGAACCTCCTGCCCCAGCTGCGCGCGTCGATGCCGCAGGCGATCGACGTCGAGATCCTCGCTGACCGGACCGAGACCGTGCGGGCCTCGGTCAACGACGTCAAGTTCACCCTGGTGCTGACGATCGCGCTCGTGGTCGGCGTGATCTACCTGTTCCTCGGCAGCGTGCGCGCGACGATCATCCCCGGCGTCGCCGTGCCGCTGTCGCTGATCGGCACGTTCGGCGTGATGAAGCTGTGGGGGTTCTCGCTCGACAACCTGTCGCTGATGGCGCTGACGATCTCGACCGGGTTCGTGGTCGACGACGCGATCGTCATGGTCGAGAACGTATCGCGGTTCATCGAGCACGGCGACCGGCCGTTCGACGCCGCGCTCAAGGGCGCCCGGCAGATCGGGTTCACGATCGTATCGCTGACCGTGTCGCTGGTCGCCGTGCTGATCCCGCTGCTGTTCATGGGCGGCCTGGTCGGCCGGCTGTTCAACGAGTTCGCGGTCACGCTCGCGATCGCGATCGTGATCTCCGCGATCCTGTCGTTGACCCTGACCGCGATGATGTGCGCGTGGATCCTGAAGCCCCACGCCGAGCAGCACCCCGGCACGCTGGCGCGCGGGTTCGAGCGCGGCTTCGGCGGCCTCGCGCGGTTCTACGATCGCACGCTCCAGGTCGTGCTGCGCCACCAGCGCACGACGCTGCTGGTCACGGTTGCCACGCTGGCGGTCACCGTCGGCCTGGCGTTCCACGTGCCCAAGGGGTTCTTCCCGGTCGAGGACACCGGGATGATCGTCGGGGTCACCGAGGCGGCGCCCGACGTGTCGTTCACCGCGATGATGGGGCTGCAGCAGCGCGCGGCCGAGGCCGTGCTGGCCGACCCCGATGTCGCCACCGTGTCGGCGTTCATCGGCGCCGACGGCACCAACCCGACCCAGAACAGCGGCCGGCTGTCGATCTCGCTGGTGTCGCGCGACGATCGCGACGCCGATGTCACCGAGGTCATCGCCCGGCTCCAGGACCGGCTGTCCCAGGTCCAGGGCATCACCGTGTACTTCCAGCCGGTGCAGGACCTCACGGTCGACGCGCGGATCGCGCGCACCCAGTACCAGTACACGATCGAGGATCCGGATCCGAACGAGCTCGCGGCCTGGGCGCCGCGCATGCTGGAGGCGATGCGGCGCAGCCCCGAGCTGCGCGACGTCGCGTCCGACCAGCAGACCGCCGGGCTCGAGCTCCACCTCGCCGTCGATCGCGACAGCGCATCGCGGCTCGGGATCACCGCGCAGGCGCTCGATGACACGCTGTACGACGCGTTCGGCCAGCGCATCGTATCGACCACGTTCACCCAGCTGAACCAGTACCGGATCATCCTCGAGCTCCGCCCCGAGGACCGCGAGAACATCGGCTCGCTCGACCGGATCTACGTGCGGTCGTCGGCGGGCGCGGCGATCCCGCTGTCGGCGTTCGTCAAGCTCGAGACCCGGACCACCGCGCTCGCGATCGACCACCAGAGCCAGTTCCCGTCGGTGACGCTGTCGTTCAACACCGCGCCCGGCGTGTCGCTCGGCGAGGCGATCTCGGCGATCGACGGCGCGGCGGCCCAGCTCGAGCCCCCGCCGGCGATGCGCGGCGAGTTCCAGGGCGCGGCCGCGGTGTTCCGCGAATCGCTGGCGTCCGAGCCGTTCCTGATCCTCGCCGCGCTGATCACGGTCTACATCGTGCTCGGCGTGCTCTACGAGAGCTATATCCACCCGATCACGATCCTGTCGACCCTGCCGTCCGCCGGGGTCGGCGCGATCCTCGCGCTCGAGCTCACCGGCAGGCCGTTCGACGTGATCTCGCTGATCGGCATCGTGCTGCTGATCGGCATCGTCAAGAAGAACGCGATCATGATGATCGACTTCGCGCTCGAGGCCGAGCGCGAGCAGCACATGACGCCGGAGGAGTCGATCTACCAGGCCTGCCTGCTCCGGTTCCGGCCGATCATGATGACCACGATGGCGGCGCTGCTCGGCGGCCTGCCGCTCGCGCTGGGCTCGGGCACCGGCGCCGAGCTGCGCCGGCCGCTCGGCATTACGATCGTCGGCGGCCTGCTGGTGTCGCAGGTCCTCACGCTCTACACGACCCCGGTGATCTACCTGCTGATGGAGCGGATCGCGCGCCGGTTCGGCAGGACCAAGGCCCCGGAGGTCTCGGCGGGCGCCGAGGTCGAGGCGGTGGCGGGGGACGGCGCGGCATGAACCTGTCGGGGCCGTTCATCCGCCGCCCGAAGGCGACCTGGCTGCTCGCCGCCGCGCTGCTGCTCGCCGGCGCCGCGGCGTTCACCCAGCTGCCGGTGTCGCCGCTGCCCAAGGTCGACTTCCCGACGATCAACGTCGGCGCGAGCCTGCCCGGCGCGAGCCCGATCACGATGGCGACCGCGGTCGCGATGCCGCTCGAGCGCCGGTTCGGCCGGATCGCGGGGGTCACCGAGATCACGTCGCAGAGCTCGCTCGGCACCACCAACGTCACCGTGCAGTTCGATCTCGACCGCGACGTCGAGGGCGCGGCGCGCGACGTCCAGGCCGCGATCAACGCCGCGGGCGGCGACCTGCCGGCCAACCTGCCGTCGCGCCCCAACTACCGCAAGGTCAACCCGGCGGACGCGCCGATCTTGATCATCTCGCTGCGCTCGAAGTCGCTGCCGCTGCCGAGCGTGTTCGAGACCGCCAACACCGTGCTGGCGCAGAAGCTCGCCCAGGTCCCCGGCGTCGGCCAGGTCGGCGTCGGCGGCGGCGTCCAGCCCGCCGTGCGGGTCCAGGTCGATCCCGCGGTGCTCGCCGGCCTGGGCATCGGCCTCGAGGACGTCCGCAACGCGCTGACCAGCGCGACCTCGAACCAGCCCAAGGGCGGCGTCGGCGCCAGCCAGTGGCAGACGATCGGCGTTGACGACCAGCTGCTCGACGCCAACGCGTGGAAGAACGTGATCATCCACTGGACCGAGCCGGGCGGGGCGACGGCGTCGCAGGCCGCGGCGGCCGTCGCGGGCGGCACGGGCTCGGCCGATGCACAGACCGCCGGCGCGGGTGGCTCGAGCACCATCGGTAGCACCGGCACCGGCGACACCGGCGACAGCGGCGGCGTGGCAGCGGCGGCGCCGGTGCAGCGCGGCGACGTCGGCGCGGCGGTGCGGCTCGGCGACATCGCCACGGTCAAGGACGACGTCGAGAACCAGCGGGTCGCCGGCTGGTTCGACGGCGAGCGCACCGTCATGCTGTACATCCGGCGCCAGCCCGGCGCCAACATCCTCGAGGTGATCGACCGGATCAAGCAGCTCCTGCCCGAGCTGACCCGGACGATCTCGCCGGCGATCGACGTCTCGATCGCGATCGATCGCGCGGAGTCGATCCGCGCCTCGGTCCACGACGTCGAGCGCTCGCTGATGATCAGCATCGTGCTGGTCGTGCTGGTCGTGTTCGTGTTCCTGCGCAGCGGCCGGGCGACGGCGATCCCCAGCGTCGCGGTGCCGCTGTCGCTGGTCGCGACCTTCGGCGTGATGTACGTGGCCGGGTTCAGCATCGACAACCTGTCGCTGATGGCGCTGACCGTCGCGACCGGGTTCGTGGTCGACGACGCGATCGTCGTGACCGAGAACGTCACCCGCCACCTCGAGCAAGGCATGGCGCCGCGCGCGGCGGCGCTCGAGGGCGCCCGGCAGGTCGGGTTCACGATCGTCAGCATCACCGCCTCGCTGCTCGCGGTGTTCATCCCGCTGTTGTTCATGGGCGGCGTCGTCGGCCGGCTGTTCCGCGAGTTCGCGGTCACGCTCGCGATCGCGATCTCTCTGTCCGCGGTGATCTCGCTGACCCTGACGCCGATGATGTGCAGCGAGCTGCTCCGGGCGCGGCGCGAGCCGGGCTGGCTCGGCCGCAAGCTCGACGGCGGGCTGCGCCGGCTGGTCGGCGGCTACGGCCGCGCGCTGCGGTTCGTGCTCGGCCACCAGCTGCTGATCGGCGTGGTCACGCTGGCGACGATCGTCACGACGATGTGGCTGTTCACCCAGATCCCGTTCGGGCTGTTCCCGCAGCAGGACACCGGCCAGCTCCAGGGCGCGTCGCTCGGTCCGCAGGACATCTCGTTCCCGGCGATGAAGGACCGCCAGGAGCGGCTCAACGCGATCGTGATGGCCGATCCCGACGTCGCCCACGTGGTGTCCAACCTCGGCGGCTTCGGCGCGAGCACCGGCAACGCCGGCAACCTGTTCATCCAGCTGAAGCCGATCCCCGAGCGCAAGGCGACCGCCCAGGAGGTGATCGACCGGCTGCGGCCCAAGCTCGCCCGGGTCCACGGCATCAACCTGTTCCTGCAGTCGACCCAGGACGTCCGGGTCGGCGGCCGCGGTTCGCGCACCCAGTACCAGTACACGCTGCAGTCGGCCGACCTCGCCGAGCTCGACGACTGGGCGCCCAAGCTGACCGCGGCGCTGCGCAAGCTGCCCGAGCTCAAGGACCTCAACAGCGATCAGCAGAACGCCGGGCTCCAGCTCACGATCGACATCGATCGCGACACCGCGGCGCGGTTCGGGATCACGACCTCGGCGATCGACAACACGCTGTACGACGCGTTCGGCCAGCGCCAGGTCGCGACGTTCTTCACCCAGGTCAACCAGTACCGGGTGGTGCTCGAGGCCGCGCCGTCGGTCGGCGCCGATCCGTCGGCGCTCGACCGGATCTACGTGCCGGGCGCGAACGGCCAGCAGGTGCCGCTGTCGACGCTGATCAAGACCTCGGAGACCACGGTGCCGCTGTCGATCAGCCACCAGGGCCAGTTCCCGGCCACGACGATCTCGTTCAACCTCGCCGCCGGGGTCGCGCTCGGCGATGCCACGATCGCGATCGAACGCGCCGCGGCGCAGATCGGCATGCCGGCGAGCATCCACGGCCAGTTCGCGGGCACTGCGCAGGCGTTCAAGGACTCGCTGTCGACCCTGCTGTTCCTGGTGATCGTCGCCCTGCTCGCGGTCTACATCGTGCTCGGCGTGCTCTACGAGAGCTACGTCCACCCGCTCACGATCATGTCGACGATCCCGTCGGCCGGCCTGGGCGCGTTGCTCGCGCTGCTGGTGTTCGGCTCCGATCTCAACCTGATCGCGATGGTCGGGCTGGTCCTCTTGATCGGCATCGTCAAGAAGAACGCGATCCTGATGGTCGACTTCGCGCTCGAGCTCGAGCGCGAGGGCAAGCCGCCGGTCGAGGCGATCTACCAGGCCTGCCTGCTCCGGTTCCGGCCGATCCTCATGACCACGCTGGCCGCGCTGCTCGGGGCGCTGCCGCTCGCGCTCGGCCACGGCACCGGCAGCGAGCTGCGGCGGCCGCTCGGCGTCGCGATCGTCGGCGGGCTGATGGCGTCCCAGGTCCTGACCCTGTTCACCACGCCGGTGACCTACCTGTGGCTGCCGCGGTTCGCGGCGTGGCTGCGCCGGTCGGTCCGCTGGCTGGCCGGGCTCGTGACCCGGCCGCAGCCCCGGGTCGGCGCGGCCGGCGAGCCGCGCTAGCCGCCGCGGCGGTCGTCGTCCGCGCGGGACGCTCGCATCGCGGCGCCGAATCTACTAGCTTCGATCCGATGGCCGAGTCCAGCGGATCGACGATCCTTCACGCGGACGGCAGGGTCGAGCTCCGGGCGCCCGAGCAGCTCGCGGGCTCGCCGCTGTACAACGCCGATCTCGCGCCGGTGCCGGTCGCGCGCCGGACCTGGACGACCTGGGACTACGCCGCGCTGTGGATCTCGATGGCGCACTGCATCCCGACCTACACCATGGCGTCGGGCCTGATCGGCGCCGGCATGAGCTGGTGGCAGGCGCTCGGCACGATCCTGCTCGGCAACCTGATCGTCCTGGTCCCGATCCTGCTGAACTCCCACCCCGGCACCAAGTACGGTATTCCGTTTCCGGTATTCGCGCGCGCGGCCTACGGCACGCGGGGCTCGAACCTGCCGGCGCTGATGCGCGCGCTGGTCGCCTGCGGCTGGTTCGGGATCAACGCCTGGATCGGCGGCGGCGCGCTGCACACGTTCTTCGTCCAGCTGGTCCCGGGCTGGAACGACCTGCTGGGCAGCGCGCATGGCCACCCGGTCACGCAGTGGATCTCGTTCGGGGTGTTCTGGCTGATCAACATCGCGGTCATCTATCGCGGCATGGAGCTGCTCCGCCGGGTCGAGCGCTGGGCCGCGCCGTTCGTGCTGGTGATGACCGCGGTCCTCCTGGGCTGGGCGATCTGGCGCGCCCACGGCCTGGGCCCGATCATGGCGAGCCCGGGCAAGCTGACCGACGCGGGCGCGTTCTTCGCCGTGTTCGTCCCGTCGCTGACCGCGACGATCGGGTTCTGGTCGACGCTGTCGCTCAACATGCCCGACTTCACGCGGTTCGGCCGGTCGCAGCGCGAGCAGGCGATCGGTCAGGTCGTGGCGCTGCCCTCGACGATGACCGTGTTCGCCGGGATGGGCATCATGATCACGTCGGCGACCGTGCTGATCTTCGGCCGGATGATCTCCGATCCGATCGAGCTCGGCGGCACGTTCGACAACCGGCTGATCGTCGGGATCGCGATGTTCACGGTGGTGATCGCCACGCTCGCCGTCAACATCGCCGCCAACGTCGTGTCGCCGGCCAACGACTTCGCCAACGCGTTTCCGCGCCGGATCAACTTCAAGCTCGGCGGCCTGGTCACCGGCGTGATCGGCGTCGTGATGCAGCCCTGGGAGCTGCTCGCCAACCCGGCGCGCTACATCGGGGTCTGGCTGGTCGGCTACTCGGGCTCGCTCGGCTCGATCGCCGGGGTGCTGATCGTCGACTACTGGATCCTGCGCAAGCGCAGCCTCGATCTGGTGGCGCTCTATGTCGACGACGGCGCGTATCGCTATCGCGACGGCTACAACGTGCCGGCGATCGCCGCCACCCTGGTCGGCGCCGCGGTCGCGCTCGCCGGAATGTTCTGGGAGCCGCTGCGCCCGATCTACAACTGGTCCTGGTTCGTCGGCTTCGGCCTCGCCGGGGGCCTGTACTGGGCGCTGATGCAGGGCAGAATCCCACCTTCTGGGCAGTCCGGCGTCGCGGGAGCGCATATCGCACCTCCGCGCTGAGCCGTCTGTCCGAATTGCGGACAGTGAGCGTAGAATCGTGCTACTCTATTGTGTAATGTGGTCACGTAGATCACGAAGCTCCGGGTCTTTCCCCGGGGCACGGGGCATGCATTCGGCGGGGTGGGCATGAGCCGGACGACGACCTCCGATCGATTCGTGGCCGGGGCACGGATCGGCGACTACGTGGTGGAGCGCGAGATCGCGTACGAGGTGTCGGCGATCGTCTACTTCGCGACCCACGTGGTGCTGCCTCGCCAGGCCCACATCAAGGTCACGCACCCGGGGTCGCGAGAGGCCGCGATCCAGCTGCTGCGCGAGGCGTGCATCCTCGAGGCGCTGTGTCACCCCGGCGTGCCGCGGGTCCACGAGTGCGGCGTGCTCGCCGATCGCCGGCCGTGGAGCGCGGTCGAGATGATGCCCGGCGCGAGCTTCGAGGGCTTCGCCGGAGGCGGGCCGGTCGCGATCAGCGACCTGGTCGTCATGCTGCGCGACATCGCGGACATCCTGCGCCACGCGCACGAGCGCGGCATCGTGCATCGCCGGCTGACCGCGGCGACGATCCTGCACATCCAGCGCCGGCGCGCGATCTACGGCATCGAGGACTGGGGCGATGCGCGCACGCTCGACGCCGAGGTCGACGGCGTCGATCCCGGCGACGACGTGCGCGCGCTCGGCGCGATCGCGTTCCGCGCGCTGACCGGCCGCGAACCCGAGTCGGGCGTGTCCGCCGCAACTCACTGTTCGTCGGCGCCGGTCGAGCTGGTCGCCGCGATCGATCAGATGCTCGCCGAGCCGGTCGTCCGACTCTCGGCCGATGACGTCTACGACCGCGCGCTCTGGTTATGCCAGACCCTCGAGGCCGCACCCCTGTTCGAGCGGCCGCGCTGGACCCCACCCCGAGGCTTTGTGATGGAAGGCGTATCGCCTTCAAGTGTGGAGGATTCGGGCGGTTTTGCTGTCCGGATTAGCCGGGTCCGCGAGTAAAAGACCTGGCTAACGATCCGCGCTCCACTTTTAGATCGACGGAGTAAGATATTTTGGTAACGTAATACACAAGCCATGCTACAGGTGTTGGACGTAGGATTCAGCCCCGACGACCGCATCGGTAACTATCGCGTTGAACGCGAGCTCGGACCGACAGGGTCGGGCATTTTGCTGCAGGCGCGCCATCAGGTGCTGCCGAGGCGAGCCATCATCAAGGTGGTGCACGCCGCCTTCGCGTCGGTGCCGCCGTACCTCGTTCAGATGCTGCGCGAGGCATGCATCCTGGAAGCGGTCGGTCACCCCGGCGTGCCCATCGTGTACGAGTCGGGCCTCTTGCCCGACCGCCGGCCGTGGTTCGCGTTCGAGGTGGTCCGCGGGCCGACGCTCGAGGACGTGCTCGCCGAGGGTGCGCTGCCGGCGATCGAGGTCGCCGGCCTGATGCGCGACCTCGCCGACATCCTCGAGCACGCGCATCGCCGCGGCGTGATCCACCGCGGCCTCCGGCCCGACCGGGTCGTGGTGACCCACGACCGCCGCTATCCGCTGTGCATTCCGGATTGGAGCGAGGCGATCGCGCATGACGCGAGCGCGGCGGTGCCGCCGATCGACGGCCGCAGCGGCTACGTCGCGCCCGAGCTCGCGCATCAAGACGCCGGCGGTGCGGAGCGGGTCGACGACCGCGCCGACATGTTCGCGCTCGGCGCGATCGCGTATCGCGCGCTGACCGGCGCGCTGCCGTTCGAGGACGGCACCGACGACGCGCCGTACGTGACGGCCCACCAGCGGCGGCCCGACGCGCCGCGCGAGCTCGCGGCGATCATCGACTCGCTGCTGTCGTTCGACCGGTTCGACCGGCCGAGCGCGTCCGAGGTCCGGGGTGACATCGACTGGCTGTTCGGCACGGTGCCCGAGCTGCAGCAACGTGCTGCACCCGAGGCCTGCGAGTCGTTCGATGACAGCGAAATCGTGCAAGGCGGTGAGCCCACGAAAGAGCCTGTTGTCCTGCTGGAACAACCGCGCGTGCGCCGTCCGCGCTGGACCCCCAACGTCCACTTCCGGCTCGATTCCACCGAGGTCGACATCCTCCTCGCCGAGGATGATCTGGGCGCGCGATAGCACCCGGCGGCGCTGCCCTGGGGGCAACAGGACGGGGTCAACATGCCCGAGGACAAGAGACCCGAGGAGGGTGTGCTGTGCAGTCACAATGTTGGGAGAGGCACGCTCACTGCACTGTAGGTTTTGTAATGACGAATGCGTCGGGTAGCTCGGGAGCGCGTATCGCCGACTACTGGCTCCACGAGGAAGTCCCGGCCCGCAGCACCGAGGTCGCCTACCGGGCGAGTCACCGGATGCTGCCGCGTTGCGCGCGGGTCGCGATCCTCGATCCGGCGTTCCTCGGGTTCCGGCACGCCGAGGTCCAGCTGATGCGCGAGGCCTGCGTGCTCGAGACCCTGCACCACTCCGGCGTGCCGCGCGTGTTCGAGTGCGGCGTGTTCGACCGCCGGCCGTGGGTCGCGAGCGAGCACATCGCCGGGACCTCGATCGAGGAGGCGGCGGCCGAGCGTCCGCTGTCGATCAGCGATGCGCTCGCGGTGGTCCGCGACGCCGCCGCGGTGCTCGCCCACGCGCATCACCGGGGCGTGGTGCACCGTGACATCACCCCGCGGTCGATCGTCCGGACCGCGGGCCGCGGGTTTGCCGTGTGCGTCATCGGCTGGGGAGACGCGTCGATCCATGACAGCGCGCTGCCCCGGCCCGACGACCCCGGGGCCCGGTTCTATCGCGCTCCGGAGCTCGCCGACGGCGATCGCGGCGACGCCGCCGCCGACGTGTTCGCGCTCGCCGCCGTGATGTTCGAGGCGGCGACCCTGGTCCTGCCCGAGCCGGTCCAGAAGTTCCCGGGCGTGCCGGCGGCATTCCACCAGCTGCTCGCGAGCATGCTCGAGCGCACTCCCGAGGACCGCCCGACCGCGGCCGCGGTCCACGCCGAGGCCGCCCGGCTCGCCGAGCTGTACAGCGACGGCGACGCGGCGATCGAGGAGGTCGAGGTCGAGCTCGTCGACATCTCGCGGGCGCCGTCGGCGATGACGAACCTGGGCTGGATCCCGCCCGAGCAGATCGCGAGCGCGCGGACCCAGACGCTCGGCGCGCTGGCCCGCGGCAAGGAGCCGTGACCGCGCCGCGGATCGTCGGCGCGGTCCGGCGAGGGCTACGCCGCAGACGTGGTCGGGGCAGCTGCCCGGGAGGATCCCGACGCCAGGGACCCGTCCAGCTTGAAGGCGGGTGACACGGTCATGCCGATCCAGGAGTGGATCATGGACGCCCAGAGCGACACGCCCTCGAGTGCCTTGGTCAGGAGCACCCTGGCGCGATGCGATGCCGGATCGATCTCGCTCAGATATTCAAGACCCATGATCGAGTGGTGCTCGTCCGCCTCGACGTGGACGTCGAAATACACGTCGCCGGCGCCGAGCGCATGCATCCGGGGCGCCACGACCTTGAAGAAGTCGTTGGAGCAACGCTCGATGCCGCTGTTGATGGTGACCAGCCACTTGTCGCGATCCTGCTCGATCGCGAGCTGATACGCGAGGTTGATGCAGGCGTTGGTCTCGATTGATGGGAGTACCGCATCGAGCTCGTCGTCGGAGCCGATCACGCCGTGCTTGCGCATCCAGTTGCGCAACAGCATGTGGTGGTCGGACTCTCCGTATGCGTGCTTCGAATAGAACGGCATCATGCTGTTCTCGCGCATCGAGGTGAGTCCGAGCATGATCCCCATCACCTTGGGGAAGGTAGCCGAGTGATGGTACAGTTGCTCGGCGACACACTTGAATTCCTGTGGCGTGCGCAGCGCCCTCACCCAATCGAAGAATGGCATCGCCGCCACCCGATCGCTGGCAGCGTAGAGCGGGTCCACGAGCCATGCGTGCTTGCGACGGAGTGTGTCGAGCTTGGCCTGGTCGATCGCCTCGTACTTCGGTCCCTCGGTATACACAGCTTGATTGTCATTCACGTGATCATTCCTTGGCTTGGTTTGTCGGGTCGACCGGGTTCGGCTCGAATCGCGCCGATCGTTGTGATCTGGCGTCGCGCTCCGGTGACCGGCCGACCCAGTAGGTAGGGTATCGGCGGGTCGCGCCGATATTGTTGAGTAGCACCGCAATCAACGTGATCAGCGCCGCTCCGTAGAGAGTCGGCGTCAACAAGAACGTCCACGTCGGGTGCGACAGCATGACGATGACCGGATTGGACCCCGCCGGAGGATGGACCGTGCGCGTCACCAGCATGGCCGCGACCGCCGTCGCCAGCGCCAGCGCCATGCTCCACCACGCGGCACCGAACGCGGTCAGGAATACCAGGCCGATCAGCGACGACAGCACGTGGCCGACGATCACGTTGCGCGGCTGCGAGAATGGCACCTTGGGGAATCCGAACACCAGGACACAGGTGGCTCCGAACGATCCCAGCACCAGGGGTACCTGCAACGCGTCGGTCAATAGCGCGACGGCGGCGATCGCGCAGAAGCCGCTCAGGTAGGCTGCGGCCACGTGGATCAGCGGCTCGCGTGGCGGCAGCGCGGCCCCACCACGTAGCTTGGACAGACGACCCGGCTTCACAAGTCGCATCATTTCCCGACCTCCTGACACCATGTGTTGGGCTCCCCTTCCCACAGGTAGCATGCGACTGGATCGCCACAAGTGGAATTTTTGCAAGAGTCAATTGCGCTGCTTGAAAGTATGAGAGTCCCGTGATCTGGAATACAGCGTGATTCGAAGGATTTCGACAATCGAATTCTGCGTCATTCCTTCGATCGCACAACGTGTCACGAACGTGATCGCGAGATCGATATTGACGGGAATCTGCGGGCTGGCTAGAGTACGAGTCAGGTAACAACCTTTTTGAAAATGGCGGGGCGGACTACCACCGCCGCAGGGGGACATCGTGGCACGATATACACAGGCGCAATTCGTTCTCATCTCTTGCCTCGGGGGTACGCTGGCGGCGTGCGCGACCAGCGACCCGGCCGGCGATCCGGGCGCGGTCACAGGAGGGCTGGGCAGCGCTCCCGGCGACACGAGCCGGGAGAGTATCGGTTTTGCGATTCGGGTCGAGAGTGTCACAGGTCCGCAGACGCTGGTGCTGCCGAACGGTACGTCGACCGCCGCGCCGATCTCGCCCGGGATACTCGCAGTGGCGACCGCCGAGAACGTCCTGTTTCGGTCCGGGGTGGCGGCGGATGGTTCGGGACTGCAGTCCTTGGCCGAGGACGGAAACCCCTGTCCGTTGGTCGCGCACCTGGCGAGGCGGGATGGCGTCGGCGACGCCGAGTTCATGATTCCGAACCTGCATTACCGGGTCATGGCGAAGCCTGGGGATCGGCTGCACTTCGCCGTGATGTTCGTGCAATCGAATGATCTGTTCTATTCGTTCGGCCCCCTCGGCCTCGCGCTGTTCAACGATGCCCGGGTGCCCGTCTCCGGGGACATGACTCGATACGTGGCGCTGTGGGATGCCGGCACCGAGTCGAACGAGGTGCCAGGACTCGGCGCGGACCAGGCACCCCGACAGTCGGCGCCCGGTGTGGGCACGAGGGAGAGAAAGCCGGTCCAGCCGATCGGCGAGGTTCACGACGGCTTCACGTACCCGGCCACCGAGAACGTCGTTCGCATCACCATCACCCCCGACGTTTAGCCTACTCAGAAGTCCACGAACTGCCAGTTGCGCGTCGCTACCGTCATCTCGATGAAGGTGCGGACGTTCGCAGAATAGTATCGGTTGCTGGCATGGACCAGCTGGATCGGGAGCGGCGGCGGCTCGTACTTCACGAGCACCACCTCCAGCCTCCCTGCCTTCACCAGGTCCGCCACCTGGTAGCCGAGCACCATCGCGAGGCCGCTGCCGCGTTCGGCGTGCTCGATCGCCGCGTCGGCGCTATTGGTCACCAGCCTGGCTGTGACCGGGATGCGTCGCTCCTCGCCATCGCAGTGAAATCGCCATTCGGCGGTGGGCGACAGTGCGGTGAACTGGATGACGGTGTGAGTCTTCAGGTCGTCGAGTGAACGCAACCGCTTCTGTCTCGCGAGGTAGGCGGGGCTGGCCACTACGACGCGCCTGGTCGCGCCCACGGACCGGCTGCGGAGGCTCGAATCCTCGAGCACCCCGATGCGGACCGCGATGTCGATGCGGTCGTCGATGAGGTTGACCAGACGATCGGCGAGCTCGAGCTCGCAGATCACGGCGGGGTACCTCGTGAGGTAGTCGGAGACCAGCGGGGCGACCTCGCGGCGGCCGAACACGTTGGGTGCGGCCACCAGCAAGCGGCCGGTGGGATCGTTGCTCTCCGCCCTCGTCGCCCGCTCGGCGTCCTCCACGTCCGCGAGGATCCGCCGCGACCGCTCGAGGTAGCGCGCACCGGCACCGGTCAGCGTCACAGAGCGCGTCGTGCGCTGCAGCAAGCGGATCGCGAGCTGGTCCTCGAGCGCGGCGACCAGGCGCGTCACGGCGGGCGGCGAGAGCCGCAGCCGCCGCGCAGCCGCGGCAAAGCTCCGCAGCTCGGCGACGGTCACGAAGGCAGTCATGGCTGCGAGGCGGTCCATCGATCACGTCACTTTCTGAAATGGTGTCTTGTCGATCGATCTCATTGTGCTCGACGAGGATCGGCTCAAACTCACGTGTCTGTAAACTCGTTCAAGGAGCCGCCCATGTCACGTATCCCCACGCCCGCATCCATCGAAGCCTCTCCAGCTGCCTCGCAGCCGTTGCTCGAAGCCGTGAAGCGGCAGCTCGGTTCGGTGCCCAACATGTTCCGGATCATCGGCAACAGCCCGCCCGCGCTCGAAGGCTACCTCGGGCTGAGCGGCGCTCTGTCTGGAGGCCAGCTCGACGCGAAGACCAGGACCCGGATCGCGATGGCGGTCGCCGAGGCCAACGGCTGCGATTATTGCCTTTCCGCACACACCTATCTCGGAACGAACCTGGTGAAGCTCGATGCCGCAGAGCTCACGGCGAACCGCGATGGCTCGTCCGGCGACACCAGGGCCGCTGCCGCGCTGCGCTTCGCCCGCAAGCTCGTTGTCGAGCGCGGCCGGGTCGCATCCGCAGACATCGAGGCGGTCAAGGCAGCTGGCTACTCTGCACCGGAGGTGATCGAGATCATCATGCATGTCGCGTTGAACACGCTCACCAACTACGTCAACACGGCGGTCGCCACCGAGATCGATTTCCCGGTAGTCGCGCATCGATCCATCTGACAGTGGAGGCTCGTACTCCGAGCCGGGTCGCTCGTGAGCTCGAGCCGATGTTCTTTTCGGACCCACCATGCGCTTGCCCCCCCCACGCTCGCGTGACGTATCTCGTCGGCTGCTGATCGGGCGACCGAGCGACAGGTTTCCCTACAGCGTATGCCGGAAATCGCCAGACCGTCCGGAATCGCAGCTTGGTGCGATTCACCTGGCTCTCGGGTCTCCGTGCCGTCCCCCGTCGCCGTCACGTAGCCACTGCCGCGCGAGGGCCAGGGTGCGGGCGTGCTCGGCAGGTCTCGAGGAAGCTGCGGCGCAGGTCGTGGTTGCCTTGCGAAAGCTCGCCCGCGCCTGCTCAGCGTGCTGGAGCCCGGCCCACGGATAAACTCGCGTGCCGACCACGCGCGTGGCGAGCGCAGTGCCGCTCGCGCTGGCTTCCGTGAGGTCGCCGCCTGCGCCCGCCGATCCGCCGAGTCAGCTGTCGCGAATGATGCGCCGCAGATCGTGCGGCCCGCGTCGCGCTCCGATCAGCTGTCGACCGGAACCTCCACCGCGTAGTCGTCGCCGTAGAACTTGGCGGTGGTGCGCGTATGGAACGTGATCACCTTGATCGGCTCGTACCTCGGGTTGGCCAGCCCCGGCAGCACCCGCAGCACGTCGTGCTCGGGCAGGTACGCGGCGAGCGGAAAGCTCACCCGCGCGCGGCGTGCCAGCTCCGGATCGCGCGGCCGGCTCACCCGGTGCGTGGTCGACGGCAAGAGGTCGTTCGACAGCCGCTGCAGGTAGTCGCCGGTATTGAGCACGATCGTCCCGGGCGGCGCGTGCAGCCGCACCCACTTGCCGCCGCGGCTCAGCACCTGCAGGCCCTCGATCGCCGGCGCCGGCAACAGGGTGAACAGATCGATGTCCTCGTGGCCCAGCAAGCGTCCAGCCCGGCCGTGGTCCGCATCACCGCGGAGCGGCGGGTAGTAGTTGAGCCGCAGCCCGAGCTTTGCGCGCTCGAGCCGGTCGTCATACATGTGGGGATCGCAGCCCAGGTAGGTCAGGATGCCCGCCATGATCGGCCGGAACAGCGGCAGCTCGGCCTGGACCAGCCGCCGGAACCTCGGCTCGAACTCCACGCGGGGCCAGAGCTGCGCCGGATCGAAGCCGGCGTCGCCGTCGAGATCGAACGCCCGGCGGCCGAACACCCAGCCCTCGACCAGGTCGGGGTGGATCGCGCTGGTCTCCTGGATCGGGAAGTAGCCCTCGCTGACCGAGCCGTGGCGCGCGGCCCGGAACCGCAGCTTGTCCGCGAGCGGCACGCTCGTGTAGAAGTCCTCGACCCACGCCGCGGCCTCGGCGAACAGCTGCGGATCGACGCCGTGGCCCTCGAGGATCGCAAAGCCGATCTCCTGCATCGCCGCGCCGAGCTCGTCGGCGAACGCTCGCCGATCGCGCTCGTCGCCGTACAGCGCGCGCCCCAGGTCGCAGGTCCGGATCACGAAATCGTCGTCGAACGCCTCGTTGAACCCCCCGTTGGACGCCCCGTCGCCGGCGTCCTGCTCGGCCAGGCGATACGCCGGCTTGGTCACCTGGTCGTAGCTCGCGTACTCGTGGCTCGAGGCGACCACGCCGTGCTGTTTCCGGTCATCCATGATTCACGTCCTGGGCGAATAGTGTGCGGCTGATCATACAGGCAGGCACGCCAGCGCGATCGCCGATGCCGCCGACGCGTGCCGTCGGTGGTTTGCCACTGGCCAGGAACCGTCGCGACCACCGCGCGCGGCCTGGGCGATCGCCGCCGGGTTTGCTACTCTGGACGTCATGCGTATCGGTATGGTGCTGGGGTTGATCTTGGGGCTGGCCGGGTGTTCGTTGTACTTCGACCCCGGTCGTCAGGTCGACGCCGGTCGCCAAGTCGACGCCGGTCGCCAGGTCGATGCCTGTGGCCAGGACGCAGTCGGCGATGCTTCGGTCGATTTCGCCGCAGCGTGCAGGGCGCCCGACGGCGCGGCGATCAGCCTCGATGCTTCGCACGTGGCGGAGCACCTGGCCGGCCGCTGGTGGCTGTGCGGCGGTGCTGCGGAGTTCTTCGGCAACGTCGAGTTCACGGCGGACATGCACTTCTACATGCTGAGCCAGGTAGCAGGTCAGTTCGTGCGCAACCTCGGGCCGACGACGAGCGGGACGTATTCGGTCGACCCGAGTCCCGCGGGGATCTCGTTCTCGATCCATCAGCGCTACCAGGACGGCAGCGGTGCCGGCTATCCGCTCCTGGGCCACATCGAGGAGACGCCGCGAAAGCTGCTGCTCGGTGGTGGCTACTACATCGCAATTCCCTGACCGGACCGGGCTGGCTACCTGCACCGGCTCGGTGATGCCGCGGGCGATTGCTCCACATTGATGATCAGGAGCTTCCAGCTGTCCCGGGGGCGGGGCGGGGCGGTCAGCGGTTCTGCGGGAAGCCGAGATCGACGCCGCGGTGGCGCGGGTCGGGCCAGCGCGAGGTGATCGCCTTGGTGCGGGTGTAGAAGTGGACGCCGTCGCGGCCGTAGATGTGGTGATCGCCGAACAGCGAGGCTTTCCAGCCGCCGAACGAGTAGTACGCCATCGGCACCGGGATCGGGACGTTGATGCCGACCATGCCGACCTCGACCTCGTGCTGGAACTTGCGGGCGGCGCCGCCGTCGTTGGTGAACAGCGCCACGCCGTTGGCGTACGGGTTGGTGTTGACCAGCCGGATCGCCTCGTCGTAGGTCGCGACCCGGGTCATCGACAGGACCGGGCCGAAGATCTCGTCCTGGTAGATCGCCATGTCGGGCTTGACGTGATCGAACAGGCACGGGCCGAGGAAGAAGCCGTTGGGGCGGCCGGCGACCGACAGGCCGCGGCCGTCGGCGACCAGCGTGGCGCCCTCGGCGACGCCCCGGTCGACGTAGCCGGCGACCTTGTCGCGGTGGGCGCGGTTGATCAGCGGGCCCATCTCCGAGCTGGGCTCGAGGCCGTCGCCGACCTGGAGCCGCGCGATCCGCTGCTTCATGAGCGGAACGAGCTTGTCGGCCGCGGCGCCGACCGCGACCACGACCGAGATCGCCATGCAGCGCTCGCCGGCCGAGCCGTACCCGGCCGAGACCGCGGCATCGGCCGCGAGCTCCATGTCGGCGTCGGGCAGGACGATCATGTGGTTCTTGGCGCCGCCGAGCGCCTGGACGCGCTTGCCGTGGCGCGTGCCGGTCTCGTAGATGTAGCGCGCGATCGGCGTCGAGCCGACGAACGAGATCGCGGCGATCTTGGGGTGCTCGAGCAGGCGGTCGACGCAGACCTTGTCGCCGTGGACGACGTTGAACACGCCGGGCGGCAGGCCGGCGTCGGCGAGCAGCTGGGCGCAGAAATTGGAGGCCGACGGGTCGCGCTCGCTGGGCTTGAGCACGAACGTGTTGCCGCACGCCAGCGCGATCGGATACATCCACATCGGGACCATCGCCGGGAAGTTGAACGGCGTGATGCCGGCGACGACGCCGAGCGGCTGGCGGATCGAGTAGGCGTCGACCTCGGTCGAGACATTCTCGGAGTACTCGCCCTTGGCGAGGTCGGCGATGCCGCAGGCGAACTCGATGACCTCGAGGCCGCGGTTGACCTCGCCGAGCGCGTCGGCGGTGACCTTGCCGTGCTCGAGGGTCAAGAGCCGCGCCAGATCGTGCTGGTGGCGGTCGATCAGCTGGCGGAACGCGAACAGGATCTTGGTTCGCCGCGCGATCGAGACCGAGCGCCAGGTGGCGGCGGCGCGGGCCGCGGCCTCGACCGCCTCGTCGACCACGCCGGGCGAGGCGAACGCGACCCGGGCCTGGACCTCGCCGGTCGCGGGGTTGAACACGTCGCCGTGGCGCTCCGCCGCGCGCTCGTGGGGTTTGCCGTCGATCCAGTGGGTGATCGTCTTGTCCGCCATCAAGCCGTAGCCCTAACACGGCAGGCCCGGCGGGAGAACCGCAAAGCTTGGCGCGGCGCGGCGTCGCCGTTGCCGTCCCGCGCGCAACCCTGGCAGGTGCTTGCGATCCTCCGCGCTGGCCATGGCGAGGCCGGCCTGGCGCTGCCCGCGGCGCGGTGCGTTCGCGCGCCCGGTGGCTTGCCGGCCGGGGCGGCCCCGGCGCGATAATGACCTGGAACCCAGCTCTCGGGCTGTGTTAGCCCCGCTTTGCGATTCGTGGCAACTCCACCCAGGAGGCGACGTGACCGATCTGAGCATCACCGTCAACGGCATGAAGTTCGACAACCCGTTCGTGCTCGGCTCGGGGCCGCCCGGGACGAACGGCAAGGTGATCGCCCGGTCGTTCGATCTCGGCTGGGGCGGCATGGTCGCCAAGACGTTCTCGCTCGACGCCTCGAAGGTCATCAACACCGCGCCGCGCTACGCCAAGCTGCGCGGCCGGTCGAGCGAGGAGGTCATCGGCTTCGAGAACATCGAGCTGATCAGCGACCGGCCGTATGCCGACTGGCTCGACGACTGCCGGCAGCTCAAGAAGCAGTATCCGCACAAGATCCTGATCGCGTCGATCATGGAGGAGTACCGCAAGGACGCCTGGCAGCAGATCGTCCGCGAGGTCCAGGACACCGGGGTCGACGGCTTCGAGCTGAACCTGAGCTGCCCGCACGGCCTGCCCGAGCGCAAGATGGGCATGGCGATGGGCGAGAACCCCGACATCGTCGAGGAGGTCGTCGGCTGGGCCAAGCAGGCCGCGCGGATCCCGGTGTGGGCGAAGATGACGCCCAACGTCGGTAACCCGACAGTGCCGGCCGGCGCGGCGCTGCGGGGCGGCGCCGATGGCATCTCGCTGATCAACACGATCCTGTCGGTGTGCGGCATCGACCTCAAGACCCTGCGGCCGATGCCGACGGTCGAGGGCCACAGCGTGCCGGGCGGCTACTCGGGCCAGGCGGTGCGGCCGATCGCGCTGCGGCAGGTGATGGAGGTCGCGCGCGCCAACCCCGGCGTCGCGATCAGCGGCCTGGGCGGGATCGAGACCGGCGCCGACGCGGCCCAGTTCTTCCTGCTCGGCGCGTCGACCGTGCAGGTCTGCACCGGCGCGATGCTGCGCGGCTACGAGATCATCGACGAGCTCAAGGACGAGCTCGCGAAGTTCATGACCGACCATGGGTTCGGCAACCTGCGCGACTTCATCGGCAAGAGCCTGCCGTTCTTCACCACGCATCATGATCTGGTCGACCGCCAGAAGGTGGCGCGTGACGCCAAGGAAGCGGCGCGGTCGCGCACCGGCCGCGACGCCGAGACCTGGAAGGGCGAGATCGCCCAGGAAACCTCCACGCTGGTCACCAACTGACCGCCTGCCATCGCTCATCGACCCGAGCACGACAAGGAATCACCCATGGCCCGCACCGTCCTCAGTGGCCTGATCCAGGCCTCCAACCCGATCAACGACGAGTCGCGCAGCGTCGCCGACATCCAGGCGGCGATGTTCGAGAAGCACCTGCCGATGATCCACGACGCCGGCAAGCAGGGCGTCCAGATCCTGTGTCTGCAGGAGATCTTCAATGGCCCGTACTTCTGCCCCGGCCAGGACCGGCGCTGGTACGACGCCGCCGAGCCGGTGCCCGGCCCCACGCTCGACAAGCTGGTGCCGATCGCGAAGAAGTACCAGATGGCGATGGTCGTGCCGCTCTACGAGCGCGAGCAGGCCGGCGTCTACTACAACACCGCGGCGATCCTCGACGCGGACGGCAGCTACCTCGGCAAGTATCGCAAGACCCACCTGCCGCAGACCGCGGGGTTCTGGGAGAAGTACTTCTTCCGGCCGGGCAACCTGGGCTTTCCGGTGTTCAAGACCCGCTACGCGACGATCGGCGCGTACATCTGTTACGACCGCCACTTCCCCGAGGGCGCGCGCGCGCTCGGCCTCGCCGGCGCCGAGATCGTCTACAACCCGTCGGCGACGGTCGCCGGGCTGTCGCAGTACCTGTGGAAGCTCGAGCAGCCCGCCCACGCCGTCGCCAACGGCTACTTCGTCGGTGCGATCAACCGGGTCGGCACCGAGGCGCCGTGGAACATCGGCCGGTTCTACGGCAACTCGTACTTCGTCGACCCGCGCGGCCAGATCCTGGCGTGCGGCAGCGAGGACCAGGACGAGCTCGTGGTCGCCTCGCTCGATCTCGACATGATCGAGGAGGTCCGCCGGACCTGGCAGTTCTTCCGCGATCGCCGCCCCGACGCGTACGGCCCGCTGGTCGAGGACTGAGGCGAGCCACATGCGCACCCTGATCAAGGACGGCACCGTCGTCACCGCCTCGGACACCTTCGTCGCCGACGTCTGGATCGACGGCGGCAAGATCGTCGGGCTGACCCACCCATCGCAGCGCGGCGACGGCCGCGCGGACCCGACGGCGGACCTGACGATCGACGCCGCGGGGCAATACGTGATCCCCGGCGGGATCGACTGCCATACCCACATGGAGCTGCCGTTCGGCGGCACCACCGCGTCGGACGACTTCGACACCGGCACGGTCGCCGCGGCGCACGGCGGGACCACCACGATCGTCGACTTCGCGATCCAGCAGAAGGGCGGCTCGATGCGCGCCGGCCTCGACGCATGGTTCGCCAAGGCCGAAGGCAAGGCCGCGATCGACTACGGCTTCCACATGATCATGACCGAGGCCAACCCGGCCGCGCTCGAGGACATGGCGGCGCTGGTCCGCGAGGGCGTGACGTCGTTCAAGATGTTCATGGCGTACCCCGGGGTGTTCCTGGTCGACGATCAGCAGATCTTCCGCGCGATGCTGCGCGCCGGCGAGCTCGGCGCGCTGATCACGATGCACGCCGAGATCGGCCTGCCGATCGACGTCCTGGTCCAGCGCGCGCTCGCCGCCGGCCATACCGCGCCGATCTACCACGCGCTGACCCGGCCCGAGGTCGCCGAGGCCACCGGCACCGAGCGGGCGATCGCGCTGGCCGAGATGGCCGGCGTGCCGGTCTACATGGTGCACCTGTCCGCGCAGCGCGCGCTCGAGCGTGTGATGGAGGCGCGCGACCGCGGCCTGCCGGCGTACGCCGAGACCTGCCCGCAGTATCTGTTCTGCACCGAGGACGACCTGCGCGGCGATCCGCCGGGGCAAGGCGACGGCGAATGGAAGGGCGCGGGCTACGTCTGCACGCCGCCGCTGCGGCCGCGGCACCACCACGATCACCTGTGGCGCGGCCTGCGCAATTACGACCTCCAGGTCGTCGCGACCGATCACTGCCCGTTCTGCATGAAGGACCAGAAGGCGCTCGGCCGCGGCGACTTCTCGAAGATCCCCAATGGCATGCCCGGCGTCGAGACCCGGCTCTATCTGCTCTGGGAGGGCGTGGTCAGCGGCAAGATCTCGATCAACCGCTTCGTCGAGATCACGTCCACGGCGCCGGCCAAGATCTTCGGCCTGTACGGCAAGAAGGGCGCGATCGCGATCGGCGCCGACGCGGACATCGTCGTCTGGGACCCCCAGCGCGAGAAGCTGCTCGGCAAGGACACGCTGCACATGCGGGTCGACTACTCGCCGTTCGAGGGCCGCAAGGTCCCGGCCAGCGCGTCGCACGTGCTGTCGCGCGGCGAGCTGATCGTCCAGGACGACCGCTGGGTCGGCAAGCAGCGCCAGGGCCGTGGCCAGTTCCTGCGCCGCGGCACCTTCAGCCTGTAGCCGGCGCCGCCGGCACCGACCACCGCGTCTGCGCTCGGCGTCAGGGCCCGTCGTAGGCGTAGTGCGCCTGCTCCTCGGAGGCGCGGGTCGGGAGCGCAGCGTCGGCCCACAGCACGGCGAGATCGAGCTCGATCGCGTCGAACGGAGGGACGCGGGGCCCGGTCGGTGTCCTTGTGGACCGCGAGCACGATCCATCGGTTCTCGCGTAGCTCGAAGACCTCGAGCGTGCGCCACCGCGGGTGCACCAGCCACGCGTGCTGGACACCGGCGGCGGCATAGATCGGCATCTTCTCGGCGCGGTCGGTCTTCTCGGTCGACGGCGACAGCACCTCGCAGATCCAGTCCGGGGGCACCGTGATGAAGGCGGCGTCGGGGACCATTGCGAGCCGCTCGCGCCGCCAGCCGGCGAGATCAGGGACGACGATGTCGTCGCCGAGATGAAGCTCCGGCTCGTCGAGGATGAGCCAGCCTCCGGGGCCGCCGCGACCGCGCTTGAACGGCGGACCGAGCTCCTCTCCCATCGCCGAGGCTGCGGCGGTCGCCGGGCCGCCGGGGCGATTCGACAGGCGCAGCTCGCCGCCGATGATCTCGGCGATCATGCGCTCCGGCGCGTCGATCACGTCTTGATAGGTTGCACGTCGCTTCTTGACTGGGTCCATCACGAGCGAACCGTACCAGCTGCCTCTGACATTGCCTGTTGCGATTCCGAAGATTCCACGCGCGAGACTACGAAGCTTCGATTGTGACCTGCAATCGATGCTGCGGACCGGCGCGAGGTGAATCCGCTCTCGACGGCGAGGTCGATCGAGGATCCGGAACCGGATCCGGACGTGGTCAGGTGGGCGGCGGGGCCTGGCAATACACGCTCGGAAAGGCGGACTCGGCCAGGTGGCCGTGCTCGTCGACCGGGAAGTACGCGGCGGCGCCGGGCGGCAGGCGCTCGGACACGAGCTGGCAAGCGGCGTCGAACAGCCGGGTGATCAAGGTCTTTCGCGCGCGGGCGCTCCGGTTCTCGCCGCTGCTGTGCAAGGTGAGGCAGTGATGAATGCTGAGATCGCCGGGTGCCAGCTCGATCGCCACCACGCGATCGCGCCAGCGTGCGGCGTCGGGGCCGAGGGCGTCCGCCACGTGGGTCTCGGTGAGCGCGCGCACGTCGCCGAGCAGGCCCCACGCGTGGCTGCCGTCGATGACCTCGAGGCAGCCGTTGTCGCGGTGGCAGTCGGTCAGCGCCAGCCGCACGCTCACCGCCCGCGCCGGATCGAGGTAGCCGGTGTACGTGTGATCCTGGTGCCACGCGACCGCGCCGCCGACGCTGGCCGCCTTCACCAGCAACGTGTCCTGCAGGAGCTGCACGCGGGTGCAACCGAGCGCCTCGGCGACGCGCCGGGCGATCGCGGCGTCGCGGGCGTGCGCGGAGATCGGCGCCGAGATCTGCGACACGCTCGCCAGCTCCCAGACCTGGCCGGCGGACACGGGTGGATGCGCCTGGTAGATCTCGTCGACCGCGCGCTCGAGCTCGCGCACGCGGTCCGGAGCCACCGCGCCGCGCACGATGACCCAGCCGTGGGCGGCGAAGAAGGCTGGCTGGTCGGCGTCGAGCAACACGAAATCACACTACACCATGTGCGCAGATCGCCAGCTGCTGCCGGCGGCAATCGCCGCGGTCTTCGATATGGTGAGGGCCAGAACCGCGTCGCAAGCGCGCGTGTGGCGTTCTTCCCCACCGCCGTGAACCGGACAGATCTACTGCGACAAGGCAAGGCACTAGTAACTCTCGTAGCGATACTGCGCCGGCTCCTCGGAGGCGCGGGTCGGGAGCGCGGCGTCGGTCCACAGCAACGCGAGATCGAGCTCGATCGCATCGAACGGCGCGATGCGTACGCGATCGCTGTCCTTGTGGACGGCGATCACGACCCATCGGTCCTCGCGGAGCTGGAAGACCTCGAGCGTGCGCCGTCGCGGGTGCACCAGCCAGGCGTGCTTGACCGCGGCGGCGGCGTAGATCGGCATCTTCTCCGCGCGGTCAGTCTTGTCGGTCGACCGGGACAGCACCTCGCAGATCCAATCCGGGGGCACGGTGATGAAGGCGGCGTCGGGAACGAACGGCAGGCGCTCTCGCCGCCAGCCTGCGAGATCGGGCACGACGACGTCGTCGGCCAGATGCAGCTCGGGCTCGTGCAGGATCAGCCAGCTCCCGGGGCCACCGCGACCTCTCATGAAGGGCGGCCCTAGCTCGTAGCCGATCGCCGAGGCCGTAGCGATGGCCGGGCCGGCAGGTCGATTCGACAGCCGCAGCTCGCCACCGATGATCTCGGCGATCCTGTGCTCGGGCGAATCCATCACGTCCTGGTACGTTGCGCGTCGCTTCTTCACGGGGTCCATGACGAGCGAAGCGTACCAGTTGCGTGTGACATTGCCTGTTGCGATTCCGCAGATTCAATGCGGCGTCGCATCGCAGTCGTGGGACTCTGAAGCTTCGAGCATGACATGGAATCGATGCTGAGAACCTGCCTGGTGAAGCCGTTCTTCATCCCGGATCCGGTGCGTTCAGCCATGTCAGCGGCCGACCCGTTGCGCGAGGTGTTCGGGATACCGGGCGCCGCGCACGGAGATCTGCGAGGCGGCCTGTTCGATCTCGCGCAGGTCATCGGGCGTGAGCTGGATGTCGGCGGCTCCGATGTTCTCCTCGAAGCGCTTCAGCTTCGTGGTGCCGGGGATCGGAACGATCCATGGCGAGTGGGCCATACCCGTAGCTCATCCCCATGCAGCCCAGGCCGAGGGCTGACACTTCCAGGTTGCTGTTCCAAGCCGTCGCTTTTGCATTGCTCGCTCCTTGGTGCGCGCGCAGGCGCGGCCGTGACGTCGGCGCCCGGCGCGCGTGCCGCCTCGGTCGGCTGAACAGGGGTTGGTTGCTCTTTCTGGTTCTGTAGCAACCGCGGCACCAGGCGATCGGCTGGCGCTTCTCCGGCGACCGATCCACAAATGCCCGAGGATTCACCACGCATGGCCGTATTCGAGCTGGTCATCGGCTTGCTGTTCGTGGGCGCGCTGTTCGCGCTGTGGGCGAACCGGGTGGGCGTCCCGTATCCGGCGCTGCTCGCGCTGGTCGGAGCGATCCTCGCGTTGATCCCCGGCGTGCCCCAGGTCGCGCTCGATCCCGCGCTCGCGCTCGCGCTGTTCGTGGCGCCGACGTTGCTCGATGCGGCGTACGACGCATCGCCCCGTGACCTGCGCGAGAACCTCGCGCCGGTCGTGAGCCTGGCGGTGATCATGGTCGTGCTCACGGTCGGCGCGGTCGCGTGGGCGGCGCGCATGGTCGTGCCGGGCATGAGCTGGGCCGCCGCGATCACGCTGGGCGCGATCGTCGCGCCGCCGGATGCATCGGCTGCCTCCGCCGTGCTGCGGCGGCTGCAGCCACCGCATCGCCTGCTCGTGATCCTCGAGGGCGAGAGCCTGTTCAACGATGCCACCTCGCTGCTGATCTACCGGGTGGCGGTCGGCGCCGCGGTGACCGGCGCCTTCTCGGGATGGAGCCTCCTGCCGATGCTGCTCTTGACCTGCGGCGGCGGGCTGGTGGCGGGCTACGTGCTCGCTCGGGTCCAGATCTGGCTGACCGCGCGGGTCGAGGACGTGCCGATCAACGTGCTGCTCCAGTTCATCGGCACGTTTGCGGTCTGGATGCTGGCCGAGGCCATCGGGTTGTCCGCGATCCTCACGGTCGTTGCGTTCGCGATGACGCTGGCGCGACGCATCGCTGGCCGCATGAATGCGCGGCATCGCATCGCTTCGTATGCGGTGTGGGAGGTCGCCGTGCTCGTGTTCAACGTGCTGGCGTTCGTGCTGATCGGCCTGCAGCTCCGCGGGATCGTCTCGCGCATCCGCGATGGCGAATGGCACACGTTCGCCGTCGCGGCGGGCGTCGTGTGCGCCACCGTGATCGTCGTGCGGTTTGTCTGGGTCATGTCCCACACCGCGGTGTCGCGCTGGCGGATCCGCCGGTTCGGCGCACCTGCGACGTCGCGGCTCACGACGCCGACGTTTGGCAACGGGCTCCTGTCATCGTGGTGCGGGATGCGCGGCATCGTCACCCTCGCCGCGGCGCTGGCCTTGCCGGCGGGCTTTCCGCATCGCGACCTGATCGTGTTCTGCGCGTTCTGCGTGGTCTTGACCACGCTGGTGGTGCAAGGCTCGACGCTGCGGCCGCTGATGCGGTGGCTCGGGCTGCGCGACGACGGCACGGTGGCGCGCGAGATCGCGATCGGCCGCGCCGAGACCGCGCGCGCCGCCTTGCGCCTGCTGGAGGCGCAGGAATCGCGGCGCAATGCGACGAGCACCCTGACCGGCGAATACCGGGCCCGGCTCCGGGCGGTCGAGTCCGGTGCGCCGGCGGAAGCCACGGCCCCGGACGACGCGAGCCTCGCCGCGCTCGAGCTGCGAGCGGTCGACGCGCAGCGCGACGCGCTGACCGGCCTGCGCGCGCGCGGCGTGATCGGCGACGACGCGTTCCACGTCATCGAGGCCGAGATCGATCTGCTGGAGCTGACCGCGCGGGTGCGGCCGGCGCGCGCGACGAGCGAAGCCGAGCCGGGCGGCGGTGCGGCCTAGGCCGTGGCGTCGAGCGCGTCGCCCAGGACGCTGACCAGGCGATCGATCTCGGGCTTCTCGATGATGAACGGCGGGGCGATCTGGATCGTGTCGCCGCCGTAGCGGACGTAGACCCCGTTGCCGAAGCACTTCATCGCGACCTCGAACGGGCGCTTGGCGGGCTCGCCTGGCGCGGCCGCGAGGGTCAGGCCGGCGGCGAGGCCGAAGTTGCGGATATCGGCGACGTGCTTGGCGCCCTTGAGGCTGTGGACCGCGTTCTCGAAGTACGGCGCCAGCTCGGCGACGCGCTGGACCGCCTTCTCCTGGACGAGGAGGTCGAGCGCCGCGACGCCCGCCGCGCAGGCGATCGGGTGCGCCGAGTAGGTGTAGCCGTGGGTGAACTCGACCATGTACTCGGGGCCGCCGGTGGCCATGAAGGTGTCGTAGATGTCCTTGCGGGCCACGACCGCGCCGAGCGGCTGGGTGCCGTTGGTGATCTGCTTGGCGCAGTTGAGGATGTCCGGGGTGACGCCGAACGCGGCCGCGCCGGTGTATGCGCCGCAGCGCCCGAACCCGGTGATGACCTCGTCGAAGATCAAGAGGATGTTGTGCGCGGTGCAGATCTCGCGCAGGCGCTGGAGGTAGCCGGCGGGCGGGATGATGACGCCCGCCGAGCCCGCGAACGGCTCGACGATGACCGCGGCGATGTTCGAGGCGTCGTGCAGCGCGATCAGCTTGAGTAGCTCGTCGGCGAGCTCGGCGCCCTTCTGGGGCATGCCGCGGGTGAACGCGTGCGCCTTGTCGTGGAGCGCCATCTGGGTGTGCGGCATGTGGTCGGCCTCGACTGCCTGGCCGAACGTCTTGCGGTTCGCGCCGATGCCGCCGACCGAGATCCCGCCGAAGTTGACGCCGTGATAGCCACGCTCGCGGCCGATGAACCGGGTCTTGGTGCCCTGGCCCTTGGCGCGCCAGTACGCCCGCGCCATCTTGAGCGCGGTGTCGACGGTCTCCGAGCCCGAGCCGGTGAAGAACACGTAATCGAGGCCCTCGGGAGTGAGCTCCTTGATCTTGTTGGCCAGCGCGAACGACTGGGGATGGCCGTACTGGAACGCCGGGGCGTAGTCGAGGGTCGCGGCCTGGCGGCTGATCGCCTCGACGATCTCGCGGCGGCCGTGGCCCAGGCCGGTACACCACAGCCCGGACAGGCCGTCGAGGATCTTCCTGCCTTCGGCATCGGTGTAGTACGCGCCCTCGGCAGCCACGAGCATGCGCGGGTGGGCCTTGAACTCGCGGTTGCCGGTAAACGGCATCCAGTGCGCGTCGAGCCAGGCGGCGTCGGTACGGGTCAACTTGGGCGTGGTCTGGTTCATGGTTCCCCGCGGGCAATGTAGCCGAGGCGGTTGCGCGATGCTCGCGCGATTGGCCCGGTGACGGCCGCCTCGCGGAACGCGGCCGTGACGCTAGCGGTCGCGAGCTTTTGCGGCTGCGCCGAGCACCGTGTGCGCCGGCTTGTCGGATCGAAGCCGGCGTGTCGGAACGTCGTACAGCGCTGAGGCATAACGCCCCGCCCAGAACGATCCGGGAACGATCCGGAATGATTCGTTCGATCGTGCTGCACCCGGTGGCATCGCGCATGCAAACTCGCGCGTGCAATGGCGAATACGTATCGAACGAGCGCAATCCTCGGGGCGCTGGTCCTCGCGAGCGCCGGCACAGTGGCGGCCGACCGCACCCTCACTCTCGACGATGCGATCGCGCTGGCGCGCGCACACAACCGCGACCTCCGCGCCGCCCGCGAGCGCGTGGTCGTGGCGAACGCGGGCGTGGAGCAGGCGCGCGCGGCGCTGTTCCCGACGCTGGCCGCCCAGGGCCGGTACACCCACAACTACAAGGAGGTCGACTTCGAGGCCGCCGCGCTCGCGGCGCCGACGTTCGCGATCGCCGACGCGATCCGGGCCACGACCACCAGCCCCGGCGAGTCCGCGGCGATCGCGGCGGCCGAGAACCAGTCCAAGGCGGCGCTCGCCGCGCAGCCCACCGTGGTGATCCAGAAGCAGGAGGAGCTCGACGGCGTGATCAACGCGACGGTGCCGGTGCTGTCGCCGCCGCTGTACTACGCGCTGTCGGCGGCGCGGGAGAGCCGGAACGCGAGCGACGCGGGCTACCAGGTCACCGAGGCCGGCGTGCTGGTCTCGGTGGCGCAGGCCTACTTCGCGGCGGCCGGGACCGACGAGCTGGTGGTCGCGCGCCAGGACGCGGTGAAGGTCGCGACCGAGACCTTCGACGTCGCCAAGGCGCGGGTCGCGGCCGAGCTCGCCAACCAGGTCGAGAGCATGCGCGCCGAGACCGCGCTGGTCCGGGCGCAGCAGGACCTGACCGAGGCCCAGAACACGCGCGCGGCGGCGTACCGCGCGCTCGCGACGCTGCTCGGCACCCGCGAGCCGATCCAGGTCAAGGCGATCCCCTGGGTCGCGGGCGAGCCCGGGGCGTTCGAGGCCCTGGTCGGCGAGGCCCGCGCGCGCCGCCCCGAGATCGCGGCCGAGCGCGCGACGATCGCCGCGGCCGAGGCCAACGCGCGGGCCAGCGTGTGGCGGTGGTCGCCGAGCCTGTCGGCGTTCGCCAACCTGCGCGGCCAGAACTACACCGGGTTCTCCGGCGACAAGTACGCCTGGGCGATCGGGCTCCAGCTCGACTGGCTGATGTTCGACGGCGGAGCGCGCGACGCCCAGCGCCACATCGCCGAGTCGCAGCGCCGCGAGGCCGAGGCCCGGCTCGAGCTGCTCGCCGACACGGTG
>DASWRS010000571.1:0-14765 GCA_036403075.1 Kofleriaceae bacterium | reverse complement strand
CTGCGGTGCTTGCCGCCGACGTCGGCAATGTCTTGTTGCCGTGGCAGCTGACTCGCCCACCGCCGACTCTAACGGTCGCCGGTGATCGTGAGCAGTCGGGATCCGAGATTGATCCGAATTCGCAGCCGCGCGGCTGAGGCGGAGGCGCGTGCGCGCACGCCATCGTTGCGTGGCGCGAGCCGCGATCTCGTCGACCACGGCGATCGACGCAGTACCGCGGCCGGCGCCCAGCTAGGTCCGTCGGAGTCGGCGGAGGTGCCGGCCGTCGTCGTCGGTCCGGCGCCGGCTCGAGCGTGGCTGGGCGCCGAAAAAGCGGCGGAGCCTACCCGGCTTCGCTCGCGTGGTCAGGACGGGCTACCCCTGAATCTAACTGAACATCGGCCCCCATGCCTGGTACTCGGCCGGCGGCAACATCCGCGGTGGTAGCGTGATCTTCAACACCGTGTCGGGAGGCAAGGTCGGCGTGCTGATCGACGGCGCGGGAACGGCTGATTTTCCCACCCGCGTGTTCGGGAACAGCGTCTCCGGCGCGACGTCCTGCGGTGCCACGGCGACGATCTCCATCCCCGGAGCGTGTAGCCACACACGCCATGCATGTAACTGGGTCTACAACGACCAGAACTACGGTCACCTGGGCGACTCGTACGTCGATCTTCAGGGCGAGAATGGGGCGCTCTACCCGGGGACATATGGCGAGTCCTGGCACAACATGTTCTCCTGCCCGTGAGCCGCCGGTCTCGCATGTGACGAGCGCACCCGAGTTGCCACGGACGACGGCCTCGATCACGTGCGGGACGAGGTCGAGTGAGGGCCCGCGACAGGCTGAACATCTCGCGCGCCTTGGGGCTGCCCGAGCCGAGCGCATGACATGGGTCCCTGGGTGTGCCAGCCGCCGCACTCGTAGAACTCCCGGACGGCGGTGAGCGGGTGCTGGATCGAGGTGCGCGGCCGGCCCGGCGATCTTGGTAGCGACTGGCTTCTTGCTCAACCGCAGCCAATGGGCTCGTTGCACGAGTAGGTCTCGATGACTCTGGTCGTGAATCCGTCCGAGCGCATATCGCTGACCGGGATGCACTCTCCGATGCTCTCGACGGTATTGCAAGAGCCAGACGGGCATTGCACGTGCATGGCTGCAGATATCACCGAGCGTGCCGAGGTCACCGCAGCGCCGCAGCCGCTCCCTCGGCCGACCACGCTCCTGGTGAAGCGTGAGGTTCCGCAGGTGCACGGCGGCGGACACGAGACGCGAATTCCGTCGCATGTGATGAAGGTCCCGTCGCCCGGATTGCAGTCGATCGTGCCGGAGCTGCAGCTGATCGTCGAACCGCCTGGACAGCTCTGCTGCAGGCTGCACAGCGAAGACTCCACTTGCCCGGTCGGGGGGGTGGGTTCCGAGCTCGCGCACGCGGTGAGCGCTGCGATCACGAGCACTGGCAAGCAGAGGCGGGATTTCGAGCTCTTCATGTAGGGAACGATCCTCGCCGTCCGGTGGAAGAGCAATCCACCGCCGAGAGCGTATTGCTGCAGCGCGGACGCACGAACGCGGCCGGGTCACAGCAGCGGCGGGACGACCGCCTCGATCAGGTGCGGGCCGGGCTCGGCGAAGGCGCGGCGCAGCTCGGCGACGAGCTCGTCGGCGGTGGTGGCGCGGCCGGCGGACATGCCCATGCTGCGGGCGAGGGCGACGAAGTCGAGCGAGGGCCGCGACAGGCTGAACATCTCGCGCGCCTTGGGGCCGCCCGAGCCGGCGCCGGTGCGCTGGAGCTCGAGCCGGAGGATCGCGTACGCGGCGTTGTGGAAGATCACGGTGGTGATGTCGAGCTGCTCGCGCGCGATGGTCCACAGCGACTGCGGAGTGTACATCGCGCTGCCGTCGGCCTCGAGGCACACGACCTTGCGGCCGGGGCAGGCGATCGCGGCGCCGATCGCGACCGGCATGCCATCGCCGATCGCGCCGCCGGTCAGGGTCAGCCAGTCGTGGCGGGGCGCGCCGGCCGTGGCGCCCGGCAGGAACAGGCTCGAGGTGTGGGCCTCGTCGGCGACGATCGCGTCGTCGGGCAGGAGCGCGCCGATCGCGTGGGCGGCGGACTCGACGGTGAGCGCGCCGGTCGGCAGCGCGGGCCGACGCGCGGCGGCGACCGGCGGGGTGCGCGGGGCACCGAGGGCTGAACCGAGGGCTGCATCGACCCGGTCGGCGAGCGCGACGAGGGCGCCGGTGACGTCGTCGGCGCCGGCCGCGAGGCGATGGACGGTGCAGCCCGCGGGCAGGAGCTCGCTCGGCTTGCCCGGGTAGGCGAAGAACGAGACCGGCTGCGGCGCGTCGATGAGGATCGCGTGGCGGTACGGGGCGAGCTTGGCCGCGGCCTGCTCGGCGAAGTACGGCAGGCGATCGATCGGCGGCAGACCGGCGCCGCGCTCGAGCCGCGCCGGGAAGGTCTCGGCGATCATCGCGGCGCCGGTGGCGGCGGCGATCCGCGCCGCGGCGACCAGGCCGGGCTCGCGCAGCGCGCGGCCGCCGAGGAACAGCACGGCAGGCTCGCCGGAGCGCAGCGCCGCGGCGGCGGCGGCGAGGATGGCCTCGGGGACGGCGAGCGGCAGCCGAGGCGGGTGCACCGCGGCGAGCTCGGCGCCGGCTTCCCAGGAGACGTCGGCGGGGAGCACCAGGGTCGCGATCTGGGCGGGCGGACCGAGCGCGGCGGCGACCGCGGCGGCGGCATCGCCGGCGATGTCGCGGCTCGTGCGCGAGGCGCGATACCAGGAGGACACGCCGCGCGCGATGGTCTCGATGTCGGACTCGAGCGGTGCGTCGAACCGCTTGTGGTACGTGGCGTGGTCGCCGACGATCGCGACCAGCGGCACGCGCGCGCGGCGGGCGTTGTGCAGGTTGGCCAGGCCGTTGCCCAGGCCCGGGCCGAGGTGGAGCAGCACGGCCGCGGGCCGGCCTGTCATGCGGGCGTAGCCGTCGGCGGCGCCGGTCGCCACGCCCTCGAACAGCGCCAGCACGCCGCGCATCTCGGGCGCGTCGTCGAGCGCGGCGACGAAGTGCATCTCCGACGTGCCGGGGTTGGCAAAGCAGACGGTCACGCCGGCATCGACGAGCGTCTGGATCAGCGCGCGTGCTCCGTTCATGGCGCGACGGTACCTCAGGCGCGGCGGCGACGCAGCGCGATCGCTACTTCGGCTTGCCGCCGGTGAACAGGCTCTTGGGCACCATGCAGTGGATGCCCTTGCGGACATCGACGACCTGGCTGACGCGGCAGTCGGCCGCGACCGACGCCAGCGAGTAGGCCTCGTAGCGGGTCAGGCCCTTGGCCGTGACCAGGAAATCGATGGTCTCGGTCAGCGCGTTGTTGAACGCCTTGTCGAGGTCCTCGTCGAAGCCAACCTGGATGTAGTGGGTCGGGGTCTCGATCCGCGGCCAGGTGAGCTTCAGGTCCTTGCGCACGATCGGCTGGAGCTCGATCTCCTCGAACGAGCACTCGATCGCGGTCAGGTTGACCTCGCCGTTGCCCTGCGCGCAGTGCGAGTCGCCGGTCCAGATCAGGCCGCCGGGCTGGAACACGGGGATGAAGATCGTCGAGCCGGCGGTGAGCTCGTTGATGTCCATGTTCGAGCCGTTCTTCCACGGCCGGAGCGAGCTGACCGGCGCGAGCTTGTCGTCCTTGACGCCGCCCTTGCGCGGCGCCGGGTCGTCGGGATCGATGCCGACGGCGAGCGTGCCGGGGAACGGGCGCACCGGGATCGTGATGCCCGGCTTGAACACCGTGGTCCGCGACTTGCCGTCGATGTCGAAGTACTTGACGAAGCCCTCGGGGAACTCGCCCGGCAACGCGCCGATCGTCGGGAAGTCCTTGCCCGGGAGGTTGAAGTTGGTGCCGACCTTCTTGGGCACGATCTTGAGGATCCGGATCTCGAGCACATCGCCGGGCTCGGCGCCGTTGACGAAGATCGGCCCGGTCAGCGAGTGCGGCCCGCCGCCGGGGTTGGCCTTGCGCAAGGCGACGATCTGGTCCATCCCGACGTCCTTGTGGATCTGATCGCGGGCGTGCATCAGGGTCTCGATCGAGACCGTGTCGCCGGACTCGATGGTCAGGCGCGGCTTCTCGCGCGGATCGAGCCAGCCCCAGGCAACGTCCTCGGGCGCGGCCTTGAGCACGTGGTGCTTGCCGGCAAACGCGGGGGCGGCGCCGCCGGCGATCGCGGCCGAGATGAGGGCGAGGAAGACACAGCGAGAGAGGGCCATGGATGCTCCTTGGGCGCCCAGCAGGGTTACTGCGGTCGACGCAGCCCGACGCTACCTCGGAGTGGTTTCGAGCGGATGGCCGGCGGGTAACTGATCGCGTCGCGGCTACGGCGGCGCCGGCGTGGCCGGCCCGGCGGCGGACTTCGGCCGGTGCTTGCGGCGCGTCGGCCGCGGCGCGCGCTTGCGCGGCACCACCGGCGCAGGATCGGGCCGCTCCGCGGCGCGATGGCGGTCCTCGCCCTTGATCCGGTCGAGCAGGACGCGCGCGAGCCGGCGCTGCTCCTCGAGCCGGTCGGCGGCGTCCGGGATCGCCTCGATGCTCTGGATCAGCAGCAGCCAGTCGTTGCCGTATTGCAGATACTTGATCTTGAGCGACTTCTGCTCGCGGTAGTAGTCCTCGCGCTTCTGGAAGATCCGCACGATGAAGTACATGACGGTCGAGGCCGACGAGGTCACGACGCCCTGGGTCACGCGGCCGAGCAGGACGGCGACGAGCCCGGCCATCAGGATCAGGAAGCCGACCCCGACGCACGCGATCCACAGCTTGTGCGCGCTGTCGATCTGCGAGGACAGCTGGCGATACTCGTCGTCGAGGTGCTTGCGGTAGAACTCGAAGGTCTGCCGGACCTGCTGGAAGAACTCTCCACCCTCGCGGAACATCCGCGAGGGGCTGAGGTGGGCCGCCTCGAAGAACCCCGAGGCGACCGATGCCGACGCCAGGGTGTGCAGGCCGCGCGCCCGCGACAGGTTGATGCCGAGCTCCTGACGATTCAGATCCGGAATCCGCGCCACGATCGTCGGGGTCTCGTCGACCGAGGTCATGGGCTCGGACAGGCAAGCACCAAGTGCGTCGGCCAGCGCGCGCATGTCGGGGTAGCGCCGCGCGGGATCGGACTGCAGGCAGCGCTGGATCACCGCGCTCAGCGCCTCCGGGGCCTCGGGGACGCGCGGCGGCTCCTCCGGCGCGCCGTCGACCAGCCGCTGCAGGCGGGCGCGCGCGTCGCGAAACGGCGGGCGGCCCGCGACCATGTGGTAGAGCACCGCGCCGACCTGGTAGACGTCGATCCGGGCATCGGCGATCTCGCCGCCGCGGAACTGCTCGGGCGCCATGTACAGTGGCGTGCCGAGCAGGACATGGGCCTCGTCCGGATCCGGGCTGGCCGCGAGCAGCTTGGCGACCCCGAAGTCGAGCACCTTGATGCGCTCGCCGCCGGCCACGTCCGGATCGCGGACGATGAACAGGTTGGCCGGCTTGATGTCGCGGTGGATGATCTCGGCCTCGTGCGCGGCGACCAGCGCCCCGCACACCTGGCGCATCAGCCGCGCCGCCTCGAGCGGATCGAGCCGGCCGCGGCGGCCGAGCCGGTCGCCGACGTTCTCGCCCTGGAGCAGCTCCATCACCAGGTACGCGACACCGTCGGCGGTGTGGCCGTAGTCGAAGATCGACACGATCCCGGGATGGCGGATCTGTCCGGCGGCGATCGCCTCGTGGAAGAACCGCTTCACCATGTCGTGATCGCCGGGCTGGCGCAGGACCTTGATCGCGACCTCGCGCTCGATCGCCTCGTGGATCGCGCGGTACACGACGCTGGTCCCGCCCTTGCCCAGGACCTCTGCGAGACGGTAATTGCCGAACTCCTTGCCGATGTGCGACGAACCGTCCTGCGACATGTGGCCCCCGGGTCGATCGCGGACATGTGGCCCGCCCCTCTCCTGCCTCTCCGGCCTCGCCCGCCTCGTCGGCCTCGATCGATCTGCTCGAGCATACGACCCGGTCCTCGGGTGTGCCACTCGACTGCGCGACCGGTGCGCGACCGGGCAGGTAGACCGACTGACTACCCAGGTCACACGGCCGCAGAACTGTATTCCGGTGTTCGAGATCGCGGAGTGAAATGGCTATTTGGCGGAAGATTGTGCCGCGGCTGCGCCTGGCGAGGCGCGTCGCTGGCGATCAGCGGCGTCGCGGGCGGTGCTGCAGCCTGCGCTCGAGACCGGGTGCCGGCGTGAACACCATCTTGTGGCCCACCCGCGACTGCTTCAGGAACCTGGCCGCGGCGAGCTTGAGCAGATCGGTGCGGGCAGTCTGGTACACGACCCGGTGGCTGGTCTGGTGGCCCTCGATGGTGAACCGGGCGTCCGGATGGCGCAGCGCGTAGCCCAGCAGCGCCAGCTGGCGATGGTTGAGATCGTCGCGACCGCGAAGCCGGCTCTCGATG
The DNA here is from genome assembly GCA_036403075.1 of Kofleriaceae bacterium. Classification (GTDB taxonomy): domain Bacteria; phylum Myxococcota_A; class Polyangia; order Haliangiales; family Haliangiaceae; genus JABFXX01. The sequence continues at coordinate 8,306 of DASWRS010000571.1, read as the reverse complement.
TCGCGGACCTCCTGCGCCTTGCGCTTCAGGTAGGCCTCGAGATCCTCGATCGCCGTGCGCAGGACCTTGAGCTGGTTGAACAGGAAGTAGGTCGCATCGTTGCCGTCGGTCTCGCTGTACAGGTAGGCCCGCGCGTACTGGCCGCTCGCCTGCTTGATCACCCGCGAGATCGACAGGAACTCGGTGAGCCAGAACCCCTGGTTCAGCATCGACCAGTAGAACAGCGCGCGCGCCGTGCGGCCATTGCCGTCGACGAACGGGTGATCGTATCCGATCCAGAAGTGCACGAGGATCGCGCGCGCGACCGGGTGGATGAACGGCTCGTCGCTGGTGGTCCCGTTGGCGAACCTGCACAGCAGGTCCATCCGCCCGGGCAGGGTATCCGCGGGCGGCGGGACGTGGACGACCTCGCCGGAGTCGACGTCCACGACATGGACCGCTTCCTCGCTGCGCCGAAACCGTCCCGCGGCGTCTGCGACCTCGAGCGTGTTGCGCGTGACGATGCCGTGCAGCTCGAACACCGCCGCGGGCGTCAGCGGCTCGCGGCTGTGCTCGCGCACCCACTCCATCGCGGAGAAGTTGTTGAGGATCATGCGCTCGTCGACGGTCTGCGGCTCGCGGCCGGTGCGGATCATCTCCTTGGCCACGGCGCGCGTGGTCGACGCTCCTTCGAGCTGGCTCGAACGGATCGACTCCTCGATCAGCGAGCTCACCACGTAGCGATCGCGGGTCGCCTGGTTCGCGACGTCCTCCGGCAGGTCGATCCGGCCGCTCGCGTCGCGATCGATCTCGTGGACCGCGCGCTGCGCGCTGTCGGTCATCGCGAAGCTGAACGGCCGGCCGTGCACATCGCTGAGCGGCAACCGGCGCGACTGCTGGCGCCGCGCGAGCTTGATCAGCTGCCACCAGGTGTCATGCGACAGCCCGTCGGGCGCCGGGCGATGGCGGACCTCTTCCCAGTGCAGGTAGCGCCCCTCGAGCTCCGGACGGGCGAGATCGGGCCGGCTGGTCAGGAGCTCGAGCGCGTGAGCGTCGAGCGCGGCATTGTCTGGAGGAACCTGGGGCAGCTTCATGCCACGCCTGCGAAGTCGGCGAGGACGCCGTTACTGATCTGCGCCCGATCAGTAGCACGGCAGCGTGGGGGAACTACTAAATTAGTAGGAGTTAGTTTTCGAGTAGTAGATGAGGCCTCGGATGCCGAGCCGGTGCTCGGGACGGCCAGCTACTAAATTACCAGGAATTAGTTTCGAGTAGTAGATGAGGCCCCGATCTCCGGGCAGGGACCCGGGGATGGCTGGCGCTAACTACTAAATTAGCAGGAATTAGTTCTTGGTTAGTAGTTACGTAACTTAAAGAAATTACTATATTTTACGGCACGAGCTCCTGCAGGAACGCCATGCCGTCGGCCTTGTTGGTGACCAGGCCCAGGACGAGCCGGGCGGTCTGCTGCGCCATGGGCGGGCCGGCGGCGGCGAGCTGGGTCAGCGCCGTCTCCGACGACTTCCGGCCGGCGTCGGTGCGGGACAGCACGACGAACGCCGCGGCGGCGACCAGCCGGCGCATCGCGTGGGTCTCGGAGTCGCGCAGGATCGCGACGAGCTTGTCCGGCGCGCTGGTCCGGGCATAGGCGGCGGCGAGCGCGGGCAGCATCGCGGCGCGGACGTCGTGCGAGGCGTCGTCGATCAGCGGATCGAGCAGCTGGACGGCGAGCGCGGCATCGCGGTCGGCGAGGCCGATCGCCGCCGCGGCGGCCTGGGCGCGCTCGCGCTCGGCGCGCGACCCGAGCGCGCGGTGCAGGCGCGCGACCACGGCGTCCTTGGGCGCGACCCGCGCGATCGTGGTCAGCGCGAGCTGCGACAGCTCGGGATCGGGATCGCGGACCGCGAGCGCCAGGGTGCGATCGAGCACGGCCGGCTCGAGCTTGTCCTTCTGCGCGGCGAGCCGGTCGAGCGCGGCCTTGCGCACGGTCGGATCGGAGTCGGCGAGCGCGGCCGACAGGGTGGCGCCGGCGCGCAGCCCGGACGCGAGCGCGGCGTCGACCGCCTCGACGCGGACCAGCGGCGAGTGATCGGCGACGGCGAGGCCGATCAGGTCGGCGGCGCCGGTGTGCTTGGCGGCGCGGACCAGGGCGAGCTTCTCGGCCTCGTCGCCGCGCTCGAACATCCGCGCCATCGCCGCGGCCGCCGCCCTGGGAGTGTCGGCGCCGAGCCCGCCGAGCGCGCGGATCGCGACCAGCCGGACATCGCGATCCGGATCGTCGAGGAGCTGGACGATCGCGTCGTGGACGCCCGCGGACTTGCTGCCCTTGGCGGCCGCCATCGCGAGCACGCGCGCGGCGTCGCCGCGGATCGCGCTGTCCGGATCGCGGGCGAGCTTGACTGCGATCGGCGCGCCGTTCTTGACCGGATCGGGGCCGTTGGCGACGCAGGCCATGACCAGCCGGCGGACCTCGGCGGCCGGATCGTCGATCGAGCGGGCGAGCCGGCCGCGCGCGTCGGCGCTGCCGGCGAGCGCGCCGTTGCACAGGCCCTCGACGCCGAGCGGGTGCAGGCCTGGGTCGTCGGTCAGGTGCGCGGCGGAGAACAGGTACTCGATCACCGCGCCCGGCTTCTTCTTGGCCAGGTGCGCGAAGATCCGGGCCGCATCGCGCCGCGGCCGGCCCTTCTCGCGCCACAGCTGGGCGATGCCATCGACCGCGACGCTGGCGTTGCCGCCGCTCTCGGCGCTCGCGGCGAGGCCCTGCGCCGCGCCGATCCGCACCGCGTAGACCTCGGCCTTGGCCATCTTGTACAGCCGGTCCTGGTACGCGCGGCCGGCCTTGCCCGCCGCGGTCGCCGCGGCCGCGCGGACCTCGGTGTCGTCGTCCTTGAGCATGCGGTCGAGCGCGTTCTGGGCCGCCTCCTTGTTCGACGGCGCGACCTCGCCCCAGGCCAGCGCCGCCGCGACCCGCAGCGGCTTGTCGAGCTTCTTGTCGTCGAGCATCGCGTACAGATCGCCGCCGGCGCGCACCGGATCGACCCGGGCGTAGAGCGGCAGCGCGGCGACCCGCACCGCCGGTGACTTCGAGGCGAACGCGGCGCGCGCGGCGTCGACGAGGTTGGCGTTCCGCGGCGGCGGATCGACGTCGCGGAGCGACTCGATCGCGAACACGCGCGCGTCGGTCGGCGCGCGGTCGAGCGAGATCAGGCCGGTCAGCGCGGTCGCCGCGGCCTCGGGGTCCTTGGCCAGCGCGGCGCGGATCTGGGTCCGGGCGCGCTCGCGCAGCGGCGGCGACGCGTCGGGATCGGCGAGCACCGACGCAGCGTTGGCCGGCGACGGCGTGTCGTCGGTCGCGGCGGTCGAGACCTCGACCAGGAGCTCGCGGCGCGCCGCCGGATCGGGATCGCGCGCCAGCGCCTCGGAGAACAGCGCACGGCCGCGGTCGCCGAGGCTGCGCACCGACGCGAACGCGATCCGGCGCAGCTCGGGGTCAGTCGAGGTCAGCGCCTTGGCCAAGGTCTCGCGGTAGACGTCGTTGCGGCGCTGCGCCGCGCTACCGGCGGCCGCGACCGCCGCGCGCTGGACCGCGGGCGACGGCGTGGTCAGCCCGCTCTCGACCAGCTGGACCTCGGCGGCCGAGCCCCGCGCGATCGGCCGCAGCGCGGCGAGCAGCTCGGCGAGGTCCTCGGGGTCCTTGGCAGCCTTGCGCAGCGCGTCGAGCGTGGCCTCGTTGCCCGTGGTCGCGTAGTCGACGAGGCCGGCGAGCTCGGGCGCCATCACCGGCCCGAGCTCCCGGCTCCACTCGGCCCGGGCGCTGCCGAGATCGCGCGCGTCGATCTTCTTCCAGGCCTCGGGCGCGACCATCGCGCGGGTCAGCCCGGTGTCGGCGACCTCGTCGCCGAACCCGCCGGGCAGCCAGAAGAACGCGTGCAGGCCGGCGCGGCCGCCGCGCACCACGACATGATCGCCGCCCGGGCCGGGCGCGAGCGCGAAGTAGACCCGGCCGTGCATTGCGATCCAGATCAGGATCAGGATCGCGATCGGCACCGCGGCGATGCCCGCGGCGATCGCCATGTAGTAGCGCCGGGAGCGCTCGACGACCGAGGCCTCCTCGGGCGTGGCCGCCGCGATGCCCTCGCTGCGCAGCTTGCGGAGCTCGCCGAGCGACAGCCGGCCGCGGGTCGCCGTCTTCGAGCCCAGGAGCTCGAACGCCTGGCGCGCGGCCGCGCGGGCCGGCGCGGTGAGCTCCTTGACCCGCGGGATCAGCACCTCGTGGCGCAGCATCCAGGTCGCGCCGCCGGCGTCGCCGCGGCAGATCACGCCGCGGGTCTCGAGCACGCCGAGCGCGTGCTGTGCGGACCCGGGATCGAGGTTGATCCGGCGCGCGATCTGATCGGTCGGGCGCGCGCCGTGGCCGCCCGCGGCGAGCTCGGCGCACAGCCGCAGCGCCGAACGCTCGTTGCCGGTCGCCCTGCACGCCTCGTGCAGCCACGCCGACTCGAGCTCGCCGGCGCCGCCGAGCTTGGCGAGCGCCGCGGCGTTGCTGATCCGCAGGTCGCGCATGGCGAGCCCGGCGATCTGCAGGTCGGCCGGCAGCACCGGCCGGCCGCGGCCAATGCCCTGGACGACCGCCTCGGCGAGCGCCGGGTCCGCGGCGACGCCCGAGTACGCCAGCACGCGATCGAGGATCTGGCTCGCCGCGGCGGGCGCGAGCCGGGGCAGCTCGTAGCGCGTCGACGGCGGGAACAGCGAGCCGGTGCGCTTCTCGAGCGCGCCGAGCACGTTCATCCGCTCGCTCGCGCACACGAACAGGAACCGCGCGCGGCCCGACGACCGGCTGACCACGCGTGCGAACATGTCTGACAGCTCGGCGGTGGCGCGCTCGTCGGCGCACAGCAGGTCGACGTCGTCGACCACGAACACGAACTGCTGGCCGGCGACGGCGTTGGCGACCGCGCGGGCTGCGAACATCACCGGCAGCTCGTTGGCCTGCGGCTGGATGCCGAACGCCGACAGCCCCGCGGCAAAGCTCGCGGCCGGCTGCGTCAGGTCCTCGCACGCGAGCGCGACGGTGCCGTGGTCGCGCAGGTGCGGGATCAGGCCGGCGCGGATCAGCGAGGTCTTGCCGGCGCCGGGCTCGCCGAACAAGAGGCCGGCGCGAAACCCCTCGGTCGTGACCATGCGGGCGACGTCGTCGCGCTCGGGCTCGCGGCCGTGCCAGACGTCACGCTCGGCCTCGCCGAACGAGTCGAGCCCTCGCAACGGCGACACCGTGCCTGGATAGGTCGCGATCGCCACGTCTGCACTATACACAAGGATGGTGCGTCGTCGCTGCGGTGCCGGCGTATGCTCGACGCATGGGGGTCCGCCGATCGTGGTCGCGGTAGCGCTCGTCACGGAAGCGGCGTCACGCCACGCGGGGCAGGCGAACCGCGCCACGCAGGCGCAGATCGCGATCCGGGCCACATCGCCGCCGCCGATCGCGGTCCACGCGTGGTGACCGCCCGGGCGTGGCCCACGGTTGCAGTCGCGCTGTGTGCGCTGGGCTGCGGTGCACCGCGGCATCCGCGACCCGCCGGCGCCGGCGATCAGATCACGCTGTATCGCGACCGCGCGCTGATCTTCCAGCGCGTCGAGCTGGTCGCGGCGCACGCCGGTCCGATCACGCGCGTGCTGCAGCTGCCCGCGGGCGTCGCGGCGAGCGACATCGAGATCGTCGATCGCGGCGAGCTCGCGGCGGCCGAGCTGCGGATCGCCGGCGCGAGCGCCGACCCGCCGGCCCGCGGCGCCGCGGCCCCGCCCGCCGAACCGGTCGAGGAACCGGCCGAGAAACCCGCCGAGAAACCCGCCGAGAAACCCGCCGAGGAGCCAGCCGAGGAGCCGGCCGAGGATCCGATCGACGAGGCCGAGCCGCCGCCGCGCCCGCGACCCGCGGCCCCGGCGACGCCGAGCCAGATCGAGCTCGCCGCCACCGCGCCGCACCCCGGCCGGTTCGCGCTGTCGATCGGCTACGCGACCGAGCGGCTCGCGTGGGACGCGGCGTACACGATGACGACCAGCGCGTCGCGCGATCGCGCGGTGCTGCGCGGCGCGCTCGCGATCCGCAACACCACCGGCCTTCCGCTCCGCGGCCACACCCGCGTCGTCGACGACGACCTCGGCCCGTGGCGCGACCGCAGCGCCGAGCTCCTGGCCGGCGCGCGGTCCGGCGCGGCGACCACGGCGCGCGACCCCGAGCTCACCGTCCTCGGCGTGCTCGCGCTCGGCGCCGGCGAGACCCGGGTCGAGCTGATCGGCGCCGGGATCACGGGCCGGCTGCGCTCGGTGCTGGTCTACGATCCGATCGGCACCGGCCTCGATCACGCCGGCGCGGTCCCGGTATCCGATCCATCGCTCGGCGCCGACGCCGCGGCGCCGGCCCGGGTCAGCGAGAGCTTCGAGATCGAGCGCGCGCCGCGCGCCACCCGCGGCCTGCCCGCCGGGCCGGTCCGGCTGGTCGAGCGCCGGCCCGACGGATCGCTCGCGCTGCTCGGCGCTTCGCGGCTGTTCGATCCCGCGACCCGCGTCGCCGAGGTCGACACCGTGGCGGTCGGCATCGCGCAGGGCGTCACCGGCCACCGCGAGCGCCGCGGCTGGGGCAAGGTCGACGACCAGCGCCGGTTCAGCGAGGAGTTCCTGGTGACGATCGACAACGCGCGGCCGCGGCCGGTCGAGGTCGTGCTGCGCGAGCACCTGTACCGCGGCCAGAACTGGACCCTGGCGTACCAGTCCGTGCCCGCGGTCAAGGAAGGGCCGCAGCAGATCGCGCTGCGCACCACCGTGCCGGCGCACGGCCGGGCGAAGGTGTTATACGTCGTCGTGTACACGTGGTGATCGCGCAGGTCGACCAGCTCACGATCCACTACGGCAAGCGCGTCGCGGTCGACGGCCTGTCGGTCGCGCTCGAGGCCGGCGAGGTCGTGCTCATGCTCGGGCCCAACGGCGCGGGCAAGAGCACGACGCTATCGGCGCTCGCCGGGGCGATCGTGCCGAGCACCGGGACGATCACGATCGCGGGCGAGGATGCCGCGCGGGCGCCGCGCTCGGCGCGCGGCAAGGTCGGGTTCGCCGATCAGCCGCCGGCGCTCTACGAGTTCTTCACCGTCGCCGAGCACGTCGGGTTCGTCGCGGAGGCGCGCGGCACGGGCCGCGCCGAGGCCACCGCCGTGCTCGAGCAGCTCGGCCTGGGCAAGATCATGGGGCGGCCGTGCCGCGAGCTGTCGTTCGGCATGCGCCAGCGCGTCGGCCTGGCCGCGGCGCTGGTCGGCCGGGTCGAGCTGGTGCTGCTCGACGAGACGCTCAACGGGCTCGACCCGCACGCGGTGCGCTCGGCGCGCGCCACGCTGCGGGCGGCCGCCGATCGCGGCGCGGCGATCCTGATGTCGACCCACCTGCTCGGCGTCGCCGAGCGGATGTGCGATCGGATCCTGCTGATGGACAAGGGCAAGCTGGTCGCGGACCGGCGCGGCGCCGAGCTCGCCGCGCTGCTGCAGGGCGGCCCCAGCGCCGTCGAGGACTTCTACGTGTCGCTGATCGCCGACGAAGGCCCGACCTGAACGCCGTACGCATTGCGACGCGCGCCACGAGACCGCCTCACCATCCGTGACCTCCGCGGACGCCAGACCCGAGGCCAGCCCCCACGACGACACCGAACACCGGCCGCGGTCACCTGCTCGCCTCGGCCGCCGACGTCTACGCCTCGCCCGAGGCGCAGACCGATCTGGTGGTCCACCGGCTCGACGACATCACGCCCGACGCCAGCTGCCGGGTGCGCGTGATGCAGGCCTCGGTGCGCGACAGCCGGCTCGAGGTCGTCGACCGCCTGGTCCAGATGAAGCGCGGCGGCTGCCACATCTGGGTGGTGGCCGATACCGTCGAGCCGCATGCGCTGTCGGCGCTCAAGGCCGCGGGCATCCCGGTGCACAAGATGCCGATCCACGACAAGAGCTTCATCGTGTTCGGCAAGTTCGGCGCCGCGGCGCAGTACCGGATCTTCACCGGCTCGCACAACCTCAGCGGCGGCTCGGCCCACCGCTTCGACGAGATCTTCGTCAAGCTCGCGCCCGAGACCGGCGCTGCGCACCCGATCTACGACGCCTACGTCACGCACTTCAACGACGCCTACAACACCGGCGCCGCGCTCTGACGGTGACGGCCGCCGAGCACTCGTTCTTCGACGACTTCTCCGTCGGCACCGACCCGAGCTGCCCGGCGCAGTAGCCCCCAGGCGCCAACCACGACCCGCCCGGCGGCGCGGCGAGTATGCTGTCCGCGATGAGGTCTCGCGC
>DASWRS010000570.1:0-13840 GCA_036403075.1 Kofleriaceae bacterium | reverse complement strand
AACACCTCGGTCAATGCGCGCTCCCCGCCGGGATCGACCAGGAGCCCCGTGATCCGGTCGATCACCTCGTACCCGGTCGTGCCGGCGACCGGCCAGCTCGCCGGCAATTGCTCCCCGACGGCCAGGATCTTCTCGACGACGATCCACGGCGAGCCCGCGGGCTCGGGCCAGGCCTCGCACAGCCGGCGCAGGTAGCCGCCCGGATCGCGCAGCCCGTCGACGTGATCGACCCGCAGGCCCTCGACCGCGCCGTCGGCGATCCACGCGAAGATCCGCCGGTGACCGGCGTCGAACACGTCCGGCAGCTCGCTGCGGATCCCGACCAGCGAGGCGATGTCGAAGAACCGGCGATACGACAGCTGGCTGCCCGCGACCGTCCAGTGCGCCAGCCGATAGTTCTGGCCCTCGAGGATCGCGTCGAGCTCGACCGGATCGGCGTTGATCGCGGCGATCTCGTCGTCGAGCGCGCGCGACACCACGTCGCCGAGCTCGGTGAGTCGGCCGAGCAGCACGGCCTTGTCGCGGTGGCGGCGGCGGCGCGCCGAGACCTCGGCGCTGGTCGGCAGCGCCGCGAGCGAGTCGCCGATGAACTGCAGCTCCGCGCTCACGATCCGCTCGCCGGCGCGCCGGACGATCCGCCCGAGCGTGTGGGGCGCGAGCGGGAACCGCAGGTCGCCGGCGCGGACCTCGAACGCGCGGCCCTCGCGCGCCAGCGCCAGCCGGCCCGAGGTCAGCGCCCGGCCGTAGCGCTCGCCGAGCACCGGCAGCAGCACGCGCTCGTCACCGCCGCTCCAGTCGACGTCGAAGTAGTGCGCGTAGTAGCTCGCCGGGCCGTTCTCGAGCACGTCGACCCACCAGCGGTTCGCGGTCCCGGCGATCGACATGTGGTTGGGCACGATGTCGAGCAGGATCCCCAGGCCCGCGGCGTGCGCGGCGGCGACCAGCGCGCGGAACCCGTCCTCGCCGCCGAGCGCGGTGTTGACCCGATCCGGATCGACCACGTCGTAGCCGTGGGTCGAGCCCGGCGCGGCCTGCAGCACCGGCGACAGGTACAGGTGGCTGACGCCGAGCTCGGCGAGGTACGGCACCGCCGCCGTGGCATCGGCGAACGTGAACTTCGGGTGCAGCTGCAGCCGGTAGGTCGCGCGCGGCGCCGGCATCACGCGACCCGTCGCAGCAGCCACAGCGACCGCGCCAGCACGTCGATCTCGGCGGCGGCATCGTAGCGCTCGCCGCCGTGGCCGTGCTCGGGGGCGAACCCGCGCTCGGTGTCCATCACGCGCTGCCACGCCTTGCCGAAGGTCGCCTCGGGCAGCTTGATCCGCCGCGGCTCCGGGGCGGCGTGGAACACGATCAGGAACGTTTCGTCCACCACCGGCTCGCCGCGCTCGTCGGTCGCCGCGATGCCCTGGCCGTAGAGGAACACCTGGAGCGAGCGCGACAGCTCGGAGTCCCAGTGCTCATCGGTCATCTCGCTCCCGTCGGGGCTGAACCAGCCGATGTCGGGCAGCGCGGCGCGGCCGCCGCGGCGGATCGGCCGGCCCTGGAACCAGCCGCGGCGGCGGAACACCGGGTGGCGGCGGCGGAGCTCGGCGAGCCGGCGGGTGAACTCGAGCAGGTCCCGGTCCGCGTTCGCCCAGTCGAACCACGACACCTCGTTGTCCTGGCAGTACGCGTTGTTGTTGCCGCGCTGGGTCCGGCTGATCTCGTCGCCGCCGAGCAGCATCGGCACGCCCTGGGACAGGAACATGGTCGCGAGGAAGTTGCGCTGCTGGCGGCGGCGCAGCGCGTTGACCTCCGGGTTGTCGGTCGGGCCTTCCTCGCCACAGTTCCACGACCGGTTGTGGCTCTCGCCGTCGCGGCTGTCCTCGCCGTTGGCCTCGTTGTGCTTCTCGTTGTACGAGACCACGTCGCGCAGCGTGAAGCCGTCGTGCGCGGTCACGAAGTTGATGCTGGCGTGGGGGAACCGGCCGCCCTGCTGGTACAGGTCCGAGCTGCCGGTGATCCGCGCGCCGAGCTCGGGGAGCGAGCCGGGCTCGCCGCGCCAGTAGTCGCGGATCCAGTCGCGGTACTTGCCGTTCCACTCCGACCACAGCGGCGGGAAGTTGCCGACCTGGTAGCCGCCGTCGCCGACGTCCCACGGCTCGGCGATCAGCTTGACCCGCGACACCACCGGGTCCTGCTGGATCAGGTCGAAGAACGCGCCCAGGCGATCGACCTCGTGCAGGCCGCGCGCGAGCGCCGATGCGAGGTCGAACCGGAACCCGTCGACGTGCATCTCCTCGATCCAGTAGCGCAGCGAGTCCATCACCAGCTGCAGCGTATGCGGGCTGCGCATCTGCAGCGTGTTGCCCGTCCCGGTGTAGTCCATGTAGTGCTGAAGGTCATCGGCGACCAGCCGGTAGTACGACAGGTTATCGATGCCGCGGAACGACAGCGTCGGGCCCTCGTGGTTGCCCTCGGCGGTGTGGTTGTAGACCACGTCGAGGATCACCTCGATCCCGGCCTGGTGCAGCGACCGGATCATGTGCTTGAACTCGGCGACCGCGTCGTTGGCGCCGCCGACGCTGGCGTACTCGGGGTGCGGCGCGAAGTAGCCGATCGAGTGGTAGCCCCAGTAGTTGCGCAGCCCGCGGTCGAGCAGGAAGCCATCGTGGATGAACGCGTGGATCGGCAGGAGCTCGATCGCCGTGATCCCGAGGCTCTTGAGGTGCTGGATCACCGCGGGGTGCGCGAGCCCGGCGTAGGTGCCGCGCAGGTGCTCGGGCACGTCGGGGTGGCGCATCGTCAGGCCCTTGACGTGGGCCTCGTAGATCACGGTCTCGTTCCACGGGGTCTCGAGCCGGCGGTCGTTGCCCCAGTCGAAGTAGGGCTGGACCACGACCGAGCGCAGCGTGTACGGCGCGCTGTCCTCGGTCGAGGGTCCGCCGTTGCCGTCGTCGCCGCGCAGCGCCGGGCCCCAGTCGAGGCCCCGGGAGATCGCGCGGGCGTAGGGATCGACCAGCAGCTTGTTCGGGTTGCAGCGCAGCCCGCGCGCCGGGTCCCACGCACCGTGGACGCGGAACCCGTAGCGCGTGCCCGGCCCGACCAGCGGCAGGTAGACGTGCCAGATCTGGCCGATGCCGCGGTCGAGCTCGATCCGGCTCTCGTCCCGAGCGTTGTCGGAGCCGAACAGGCAGAGCTCGACCCGCTCGGCGATCCCGCTGTAGATCGCGAAGTTGGTGCCGTAGCCGTCGAACTGCGCGCCGAGCGGGTACGGCCGGCCCGGCCACGTGCGGCGGCGCCGCGCGGAACTCGCCTCGACCTGCGCCGCCGGTCCGCCTGCTGCGGGTTCGGCGCTCATGGCGCGTACGCTCCGCGCGAAACCAGGGCGCGCGACCGGCGCACCGCCAGGACCGTCTCGATCCGCTCGGGCCTGCCCCAGTCGCTCCAGTCCACGCCGGCGAGCTCGAGCGCCGCCAGCCGCTCCGGGGCCCGCTCGAGCACGTCGCGCGAGAAGCTGACCGGCAGGACCGCGCGGTAGATGTACTCGATCGCGTCGACCTCATCGCGGGTGCCGACCAGCGGGACGAACGAGTCGAGGATGTCGAGCAGCTGCGGCTCGGTCGCGCGGCCGAGCTCCCACAGCGCGTCGACGGTGCCGCACGTCACCATCGTGTTCCACAGCGCGCCTCCGGCGATCAGGTCCTGTGCGCGCGTCAGGTTCGGCTTCTCGATGAACCCTGCGAGGCGCCGGACCCGCGGGATCTGGGTCAGCCGCTCACCGACCGTCAGATAGCCGAGCTCCGGATCGGGCTCGGTGGGCTTGGCACCGAGGATCACCACGGCGTCGCGCTGCTGGCGCACGAAGCTGCGCGCGGCGCTGAGCTGCTCGACGTACAGCGCCGACGGCGCGACGTAGTGGTCGGTCGGCGTGATCACCACGGTCGCGCTGGGGTGCCAGCGCCGGATCATCGCGAGTGCGACGTAGAGCGCGACGCCGGTATCGCGCCCGCTCGGCTGGCGGAACACGTGATCGCACCGGCCGGCGAGCTGCGGGAACGCGATCTCGCGGTGGTCGGTGCCGATCACGGTCAGCGTGCGCGACGCCGGGATCAGCTTGTTCATGCGCTCGAGCGTGTGCTCGAGCATCGAGCGCTTGCCGAGCAGGCAGCAGTACTGCTTGGGGATCCGGCGACCGAACCGGCGCTGGACGTATTCCGACAGCCGGACCCCTTCGCCGCCGGCGAGCGCCAGCGTCCAGTCCATCGCCGGCGATTCGTCCTCGGTGGGTTCGCTCGCGGAGACTCGCAGCTCGTCCGGCTCACTGATACGCATCTCCGCAGCGCAATGCGACGTCCGTGCCGACGCCGTGGGCACGCCCGTGCCGTACGCGTGTGGGGTACACGGGGGCTTACGCCGCCGGCGCAGAGCGTGGGCGGCACGGGAGCGGGCGAGGTCGCGCGCTGTCTCGTCAGCGCGCGTGAACAAACGGCGGGCCCCAGGAATCGAACGATCCCCGCGATCTGGATCGTCGAGCCGCGATGCACCCGGCGGCGCGCAGCTGAGGCCGCAGCGCTCGCGCGGCTATTCCCGACCCGGATTGGCCAGGCCGAGGCGGTGGAGCATCTTGTGAATCGACATCCGGTCGATGCCGGCCGCGCGCGCCGCCGCGGAGATGTTGCCATCGTGCTGGGCGAGCAGCCGCGAGATGTAGCGCTTCTCGAACTCGCTGATCACGTTCTGCTTGGCGAGCTTGAACGGGATGCCGACGTCGACCGGCACGGACATCACGGCGTCGGCGCTGGTCGCGGTGTGCGACGGGGTGGCGGTGATCGACGGCTCGGCCCGGGGCGACACCGCCGGCGTCCGGCGCAGCGCGTCCTCGTCCTCGGGGGTCTCGGACAGCAGCACGGCGCGCTCGATCACGTTGCGCAGCTCGCGGACGTTGCCCGGCCAGTCGTGCTTCATCATCAGGTCGATCGTCTCCTGCGCGATCGACGCGGTCTCGCCGTTGGGCGTCGTCGACAGGATGTGCTCGATCAGCAGGGGCAGGTCGTCCTTGCGCTCGCGCAGCGGCGGCACGTGGACGCGGGCGACGGCGAGCCGGTAGTACAGGTCCTCGCGGAACCGGCCGCGGTTGACCTCGACGCCGAGGTCGCGGTTGGTCGCGGCCACCACGCGCAGGTCGACCTCGACGGTCTTGGTCGCGCCGACGCGGCGGACCTCCTTGCGCTCGAGCACGCGCAGCAGCTTGGGCTGCATCGCGAGCGGCAGCTCGCCGATCTCGTCGAGGAACACCGTGCCGGCGTGCGCGCGCTCGAACGCGCCGGCGTACGACGTGGTCGCGCCGGTGAACGCGCCGCGCTCGTGGCCGAACAGCTCGCTCTCGATCAGGTTGGGCGGGATCGAGCCGCAGTCGAGCACGACGAACGGGCCGCGCGACCGCGGCGAGTGATCGTGCAGCGCCTCGGCGACCAGCTCCTTGCCCGCGCCGGTCTCGCCGGTCACGAGCACCGTGGTGTCGGAGCGCGCGAGCTTCTCGAGCCGCGCGAACAGCTCGCGCATCTTGACCGAGCGCCCGATCATCGAACCGAAGCGATCGGTGTCCGACAGCTCGATCTCCACGGAGTCCCCGAGCGGCTCGAACCGGAGCCGGGTCCCACCGAGCGCGATCTGCGTGCCGGGCTGGATGTAGATGTCGTTGACCCGGAGCTGTGACACGTAGGTCCCGTTGGTCGAGTCCAGATCGCGCAGGCGATAGCCGCGGTCGTCGAGCCGGATCTCGCAGTGCAGGCCGGAGACCTTGGAGTCGGTCAGCTGGACGTCGTTGCCGCGGCGCGCGCCGATCCGGATCACCGAGGTCTCGATGTCGCGGACCAGGCCCGCGTCCGCCCCGGTCACGACCTCGACCCGGCAGCGACGCAGGCGCGCCGACGTGGCTCGGCCGCCGACGTAGGTGACCCAGGTGCCCGAGCGCAGGTCGTCAACCGCCATGTGGCGCGGACGTTACCACAGCGCGGGAGTCGTAGATTTTGGGTTTGACACGCGCGGCTCGACGCGATTCGCCACGACTCCGGGTGGTTGCGCCGGTCGATCCCCGGGTGGTGGCATCGGCGCGCTGTGTGCGGAACGCAGAGTTCGCCGCGCCACGCTGGCGCGAGCCCGTGAGGTGTTCGCCAGACTGGCGCGGCATCTTGCCCCCGCCGCGTGGCGCATGATCGGGCGTGGCGTCGTTCCGCGCGATTGGCCGTGGCCCGGTGCTTGCTCGTCATCACCGCCATGTCCGCGATCCAGTCGCTCCTGCGCGTGATGACCCTGCGTGACGCCGAGGCGATCATCCTCGAGACCGACAAGGTCCCGAGCCTTCGGCGCCGCGGACAGATCGAGAAGCTGGCGATGCCCGCGCTCGACGCGCAGCTCCTGACCGACTTTGCCACGCCGCTGCTCGACGGCCGCGTGCTCGACGACGGTCCGGTCCAGGTCGTGTTCCACGATCCCGGCGGCGCGCACTACCAGGTCACGATCGAGAAGCTCGCCGCCGGGCTGCGCGTCGTGGTGCGACCCGGCAAGCCCGCGGCGGTCGCGGCACCGGCGCCGGCGCCGGCCGCGACCAGCGCAAAGCCATCTGCCTGGTGGGCCCAGCCCGCCCCCGCCACGGCGACCCGGGCGCCGTCGGCCGCTCCGGGAATTTCCGATCCGCGGGACGAGCCGTCCGCGGCCGCGGGGCGCTCGAGCGACGGCCTCGCCCGGCTCGCGCAGCTGCTCGGGCCGCTGATCGGACCGGCCCGCGAGCGCGGCGCGTCCGACGTGATCGTCACGACCGGGAGCGTCTGGCTCCGGGTCGGCGGCCAGCTCGAACCGGCCGAGCTGACCGCCGAGGACGGCGAGCTCGCCGGCTGCGTCGCCGCGCTCGGATCCAACACCGACCACAGCCTCGAGCTCGACGGCACCCGGCTGCGCGTCAACGCGTTCGACCACCTCGGCGGGGCCGGCGTGGTCGCGCGCCTGATCCGCGATCGCGTGCCCGGGCTCGCCGAGCTCGCGCTGCCGGCCGAGCTCGGCGCGGTGGTCGATCATCGCGATGGCCTGGTGCTGGTCGCCGGTCCCACCGGATCGGGAAAGTCGACCACGCTCGCGGCGCTGATCGATCTCGTCGACCAGCGCCGCGCCGCGCACGTGATCACGATCGAGGACCCGATCGAGTATCGCTTCACGCCGCGCCGCGGCATCGTCCACCAGCGCGAGGTCGGCCGCCACGTTCCGAGCTTCGCCGCCGGGCTGCGCAGCGCGCTGCGCGAGGCACCCGACGTGATCCTCCTCGGTGAGCTGCGCGATCGCGACACCCTGACCGCGGCGCTGACCGCCGCCGAGACCGGCCACCTGGTGCTCGCGACGCTCCACGCGCCCAGCGCCGCGGGTGCGATCGACCGGATCATCGATGCGTTCCCCGAGTCCCAGCAGCGCCAGGCTCGCTGGCAGCTCGCCTCGGTGCTGCGCACGGTGATCACGCAGTACCTGTTGCCGCGGCGCGACGGCGGCCGGGTCCCGGCGATCGAGCTGGTGCCGATCACCCACGCGGTCGCCAACCTGATGCGCAAGGGCGACCTGCAGATGCTGGGCTCGGCGATCCAGACCGGCCGCGACGCCGGCATGATCCCGCTCGAGCGCTCGCTCGCGCGCCTGCTCGACACCGGCACCGTCGCTCCCGCCGTGGTCAAGGCGATCGCCGCCGATCACGACCTGCTCGCCGCGCTGTCCGCCCGGCTGCGTTAGCCGCAGGCTCGGGCACGGCTCGGTCACGGCTTCTTGAACTGCTCGCGATCGAGGCCGTGGCGGACCGCGAGCGCCCACAGGTTCTTGCGGTCCATGTCGGCGGCCCGCGCGGCGCGCGCGAGGTTGCCGCGGTGCTCGCGCAGCAGCTCGGTCAGGTACGCCTTCTCGAACGTGTCGATCGCCTCCTGCTTGAGGTCGCGGAACGGACGCGAGATGTCCGGCCGACCGCCGCCGCTCCGGCCGGCCGGTAGGGCGACATCGGCCTCGGTGATCGCCGGCCCCTCGGCCACGACCATCGCCTGGTGGACCTTGTTCTCGAGCTCGCGGACGTTGCCCGGGAAGTCGTACGACGCGAACCGGCGCAGCGCACCGGGCGTGATGCCGTCGATCGCCTTGCCGAGCCGGCCGCGGTACTTGCCGATGAAGTGGTGGACCAGGAGCGCGATGTCCTCGGGCCGGTCGCGCAGCGGCGGCATGTGCATCGGGAACACGTTGATCCGGTAGTACAGGTCCTGGCGGAAGCTGCCGCGCGCGACCAGCTGATCGAGGTCGCGGTTGGTCGCGGTGACGATCCGGACGTCGACCCGGCGATCCTGATCGTCGCCGATCCGGCGGAACTCCTGCGACTGCAGCACGCGCAGCAGCTTGCCCTGCAGCGGCAGCGGCAGCTCGCCGATCTCGTCGAGGAACACCGTGCCGGTGTGGGCGGCGGCGAGCAGGCCCTCGCGGTCGCGGGTCGCGTCGGTGAACGCGCCGCGGACGTGGCCGAACAGCTCGTCCTCGAGCAGCGCCTCGGGGATCGCGGCGCAGTTGACCACCACGAACGGTGCATCGTGGCGCGGCGACGAGGTGTGGATCGTCCGCGCGACCAGCTCCTTGCCGGTGCCGCTCTCGCCGAAGATCGCCACCGTGACGTCGGTCGCGGCGACCATCGCGATCCGGTCGTAGAGCTCCTTGATCCACGGTCCGGTGCCGATGATGATGTCGGTCTTGCGCGGCCGGCGCTTGTCGCCGCGAAGGCTGCCGGCCGGCACGCGGCCGATGCGGAACGCGAGCTCGGCCGCGGTGAACGGCCGCATCACGACATCGGCGGCGCCGCAGCGCATCGCGAGCGCGATGCCGTCGCCGCCGGAGGCGACCAGCACGACCCGCGCGTTGCCGCCGGCCGCGGCCAGCTCGCGCACGCCCGCGGCGGTCAGCGCCGGGTCGGCCTCGACCACGACGACGTCGAACGCCTGCCCCGCGAGGTCCGCGGCGCGCAGCTGATCGACCGCGAGCTCGCGCGGCGCCCACACGATCTCCGCGACCTGATCGCCTAGCAGCTCGGCCAGCTGGTCGCGCAGCGCGTGGGACCGGTCGGCGACGAGCACGCGCGGGGACACCCGTCGAGCATAGCGTCCCGTCGGGGCGAGGGCGACGACGCGCCCGGGGGGCTCCCCGGTCAACCAGTCGGCGATAGCGTCACGACTGCCAGCTCGTAACTCGACAAGTCATGTCCTGGATAGATGCCGAAACTCTCTCCTGGCCGCGAGCTCGTCGGCGCAGCGCCCTCGATGGTCCGGTGTCGCCGAGCCGGTGGGGCCGCGCCACGGGTGCTCACCAGTCGTGCTGGGGATCGTTCGATCGGCCGGTGGCGCGACGCCGCGCCTCGTCGCGCTGCAGCCGGCGCGAGTAGTTATCGAGATCGTCGAGCTTGCCCTCGGCCGGCGTCCGGGGCGACTGCGGTCCTCGGCCGCGCTGCGGCCGGCCTCGCAGCGGCGGACCGTTGCTGCCCTGGCCGCTCGAGCCGTTCTGCGGCTGGCTCGAGCCCTGGCCGTTCGAGCCGTTCTGCGGCTGGCTCGAGCCCTGGCCGTTCGAGCCGTTCTGGTTCGAGCCCTGGCCGTCCGAGCCGTTCTGGTTCGAGCCCCGGCCGTCCGAGCCGTTCTGGTTCGAGCCCTGGCCGTCCGAGCCGTTCTGGTTCGAGCCGTTCTGGTTCGAGCCCTGGCCGTCCGAGCCGTTCTGGTTCGAGCCGTTCTGCTGGCCTTGCTGGCCCTGTTGCCCCTGCTGGCCTTGTTGTCCCTGTTGCCCCTGCTGGCCTTGTTGCCCCTGCTGGCCTTGCTGTCCCTGCTGACCTTGCTGTCCCTGCTGACCCTGCTGTCCCTGCTGACCCTGTTGCCCCTGCTGGCCTTGCTGTCCCTGCTGACCCTGTTGCCCCTGCTGACCCTGTTGCCCCTGCTGACCCTGTTGCCCCTGCTGCCCCTGTTGCTGCTGCTTGTGCCGCCGGCGCAGCGCGACCTCGAGGTTGAGCCGCGCGTCCTCGAGATCCGGCTGCTCTCGCAGCGCTTGCTTGTAGGCCTCGATCGCGTCGTCGAGCTTGTCCTGGCCCATCAGCAGGTTGCCGCGGTTGTAGCTCGCGCTGCCGCGGATCCGCGGATCTCGGGCATGCGCCGCCTGCTTGAGGTCCTCGAGCGCGCGGTCGGTCAGGCGCTGCTTCTCGGCGGTATCGCGGGTCGCCTCGGCCTTCTTGAGCTCGGCGGTGCCGCGATCGAACGCCAGGCCATCGCCGTCGACCCCGCCGCGCCGCGCCGCGCGATCGTAGGCGGCGAGCGCGTCGTCGTAACGGCCCTCGAGGTACGCGCGGTTGCCCGCCTCGACATCGGGGTCGGCGGTGCGAAATGGCTCCCAGCCGCCGAGCCCGACGACCAGCGCGATCGCGAACGCGCGCCGGAGCCCGGCTCGCAGCGTCGGAGGCCGAGCGTTTGAGCGTGCGGTCATGGTGCCTCCGGATAGCGCTGGCGGCGCCGCGTGCCGATCGCCGCCTCGATCACGAGCAGCATCAGCGCGGCGAACAGGAACGGCTGATAGATATCGCGCAGATCCTTGATCTTCTTGGTCGCGAGCCCGCGGTTGACGGCGCGTAGCGCGTCGACGATCGGCCTGGGGTCGAGCTCTCCCTGATCCGCGGCGATCAGGTAGCGCCGGGCGTCGCCGCTCGCCGCTGCCAGCGCGGTCATCCCCCGGTCGTCGCGGCGGGACACCACCGTCGTCCCGTCGGGCAGCCGCTTGGGCGTCGTGGTCCGCTTGCCGGTGAAGCCGTCGATGTCGTAGACCACGCCGCCCGCCGGCGTGCCGACGCCGACGACGAACACCGCGATGCCGAGCTCATGCGCGGTCGCGACCTCGCGGAGCGCCGCGGCGTCGCTGTCGCCGCCGTCGCTGAAGATCAGGATCGCCTTGCCGCGCTCGACCTGCTGCTGGATCGCCTCGTCCTGGCCCGTGTCCTTCGGCCGCGGGTCGAGGCTCTCGCCGTGCAGCGGATCGCCGCCGTGACCGCGCCGGCCAATCCGCGCGCAGCCGAGATCGTCGTAGAGATCCGGCCGCAGCAGGCAGCGCGACACCCGGAACACCTCGGCGAGGTTCGAGCCCTGCGGCAGGTCGCTCGGGCCGAGGTCGCGCAGGAAGTTCGACGCAACCAGGTGGTCCTCGGTCAGCGGGAAGTGCGCCGCCGCCGCCGCGAACACGACCGGCGCGATCCGATCGCCGGGCAGCTCGTCGATCACGGCGCGGGCGAGCTCGCGTGCCCGGGCGAGCCGCGAGGTCTCGAGGTGCTTGAGCGCCATCTCGTGGGTCGGGCCGACGTCGTCGACCAGCATCGACTTGGATACGTCAACCGCGACGACCAGGTCCAGGCCATGGAGCTCGACCTTGCGGGTCCCCGCGATCTGCGGCCGTGCCGCCGCGAGCGCGATCAGCATCGCCGCCGCGCCGGCGAGCGCGTCCTTGGCGATCCGGCGGCCCGGCGACGCGCTCGCGATCACCTTGCCGACGACCGGCAGCTCGCCGAGCCGGCGCACCATCACCCGCCGCCGCGCGCGGTCATAGAGCTGCAGCGCGGCGACCGCGAACGGCGCGGCGATGGCGATCCACACCAGCCACGGGGTCGCGAACCTCACGGCAGCCTCCGCAGCCGGGTGTGCGACAGCACGAGCTCGGCGCCAAGCAGGATCAGCGCGAGCAGCGCGAGCGGCACGAACATCTGCTTGTCGGGGATGCGCTCGATCTCGACCCGCTTGGTGGTATCGAGCTTGCTACGCACGGCCTGGAACCCGCGGTCGAACGACTCGTAGTCGGTCGCGCGGAAGAACTCGCCGCCGGTCACCGCCGCGATGCTGCGCAGGGTCGCCGGGTTGACCGACATCCCGCCGAACAGGTCGGACTCCTCGCGGCCGACCAGCACGGTGTAGACCTTGACGCCCATGTCCCTGGCGAGCCGGGCGGCCTCGTCGGGCTCGAACCGCGTGACCCAGTTCGAGTCGCCGTCGGACAAGAGGATCACGACCTTGCTCTTGGTCGGCGGATTGTCGCGCGCGCCGTCCGCGCCGAGCTCGCGGCGATCATCGCGCAGCTGCGACAGCGCGAGGCCGAGGCCGTCACCGATCGCGGTGCCGAGCTCGGGCACGTCGCCGATCGCCAGGTCGGTGACGACGCGCTCGAGCACGCGGGTGTCGAGCGTGAGCGGGCACTGCAGCATCGCCTGCTGGCCGAACACGACCAGGCCGATGCGATCGTGGGTCGAGCGGCGCAGGAACCGCCGGATCACGCGCTGCGCGGCGTCGAGCCGGTCGCGCGGCAGATCGTTCTCCTCCATCGACTTGGACATGTCGACGACCAGCATGATGTCGATCGTGTCGATCTCGTGCCGCAGCGTGCGATAGGTCTCGGGCCGGGCGAGGGCCACGGCGAGCAACGCGATCGCCAGGACGCGCAGCACGCCCGGCAGGTCCGACAGCCAGGCGAGCGCGCCGATCCGGTGCACCAGGTGGGTCTGCGAGAACGCCATCGCCGCCGCGCGCCGGCGCTGGAGGTGAAATGCGACGACACCGACGAACCCCGCCGCGATCAACAGCAGCGCCGCGCGCGGCGAGCGCCACACGATGGCCTCGGAGCCGCGCACCGCGTCGAAGTGGCGCCGCATCACCACCGCGGCGATCGCGCCCAGCCCGGCGAGCACGAGCCACGGCACGAGGGCACGCGCCAGGCGCCGCGTGCCCGGGCTGCGTGCGTGAGCGTTGCCGCCGCCGGGCGCGCCGGTCACGCGGCCTCCCGGGCGCCGTCGGCACGGGCGCCCGCGCGCGCATCGCCGATCGCGGCGGTGGTCGCGACGATCAGCGCGCGCGCATCGTCGAGCGTCTTGCCGGCCTCGGCCGGGGTCGCGCGCCGGCCGCCGTACTTGACCAGATCGCAGCCGTCGAGCCAGTCCGCGACCAGCTCGACCTCGCCGGCCGGCGCGTGCTTGCCGAGCTGGCCGAGCAGCTCGGACGAGGTCAGATCGAGCGTCGCGAGCCGGTAGCGCGCCGCGAGGTACTCGCGGATCACCTCGACCATCGCGGCGTAGCCGGTCTTGCGCTCGGCGTCGCGATCGAGCACGCCCGAGCGCTCGATCGCGAGCAGGCGCTCGAGCGCGCGCTCGCCGGTCATGTCGATCCGGCGCGGCGGCGCGATCGCGCCACCGAACAGGCGGAGCGCGCGGCGCCGGCGCCGGCGGTGCAGCCACAGCGCCGTTGCGGCGACGCCGGCGGCCGCCGCGGCCGCGGTTGCGAGCCAGATCCAGCGCCAGTCGCGCATGGTGAGGCCGGCCGGCAGCGCGAGCCCGCGCACCACCGACGGATCGTCGGCGCCGCCGTTGTCGCCGAGCACGCCGAGGATCTTGAGCGGCACCGCGTTGGTCTCGAGCTGCCCGGCGCGGCCGAACACGGTGAACGTGACCGCGATCGGCGCGACCTGGAGATCGCCGAGCTCCCAGGGCATGACGTCGATCTGCCATTCGCGCGTGGTCCGGCCGTCGGCCGCCTGCCGGTCTTCGGACAGCCGGCGCCGGATCTCGAACGCCGGGCCGAGGTCGAGCGGCTCGCGCAGGTTGACCTCGACGCCCGGCCCGAACGTCGCGGTCACGTACAGCGTGAAGTGCGCGCCGAGGTTGACCACCGTCGGCGACGCAGCCGCATTGAGCTCCGGCGCACCGGCCTCGATCGGGATCTTCAGGAAGGTTCCGGCGGCCGACCCGGACCCGGCCCTCGCCCCCGAGCCTGACCCCGCCGCCGAGCCC
>DASWRS010000569.1:0-12967 GCA_036403075.1 Kofleriaceae bacterium | reverse complement strand
CGGGGGCCGGGCCCCAGTCGACGCCGGTCGCCGAGCCGCTCCACACCTTGACCGCCTTGCCGGTGCCGTCGGCGCTGGCGATGAACACGCCCTGGCCGGCGCGCGCGAACGCGATCGCGCGGCCGTTGGGCGAGAACGACGGCTCCTCGTTGGAGCCCTCGTTCTGGGTGACCCGGGTCATCGCCTTGGTGTCGAGATCGAGGGTCACGATGTCGTAGGTCCCGCCGTCGCGCGTGGTGTACGCGATCACGTGCTTGCCCGCCTTGGGCGACCACGTCGGCGTGGTGTTGTAGCTGCCGTTGAACGACACCTGGCGCGGGGTGCCGCCGCTCGATGGCACGACGAAGATCTGCGGGCCGCCGTTGCGGTCGCTGACGAACGCGAGCTGGCCGCCGTCGGGCGACCACGCCGGCGAGGTGTCGATCGCGCGGTCGTTGGTGATCCGCCGGACGATGCTGCCGTCGCCGGCGTTGATCACGTAGATCTCGGGGTTGCCGTCCTTGGACAGGGTTAGCGCGATCTGCTTGCCGTCGGGCGACCACGCCGCGCCGGTGTTCATGCCGCGCTGGCTCGACAGCTGCCGGGGCCGGCCGCCGCCCGCCGGCGCGACGTAGAGGTCGGGGTTGTTGCGCATGAACGACGAGTAGGCGATCTGTCCGCCCGACGGCGACCACGCCGGCAGGATGTTCTGCGAGCTGTTGTTCGAGACCTTGTAGGCGTTGGCGCCGTCGAAGTCCATCGCGTAGATCGCGCTGGTCGCCGCGCCCTTGGCGGTGAAGGCGATCTTCGAGCCGAAGAACCCGGGCTCGCCGGTGTAGTACTTGACGACCTCGTTGCAGAACCGGTGCGCGATCGTCCGCGTATCGCCCTTGCGCGGGTAGGTCTTGCTCAGCACCGAGGTCGTGCCCTTGGAGATCTCGTAGAGCCGGAACTCGATGTCGGTCGCGCTCGCGCGGTACTTGATCACGCCGAACGCGCCGACGTCCTTCCACTTCTGGGGCTCGATCGTCAGGCCCTCGGCCTTCTGGTCGGCGAGGAAGCCCTGCGGGTCGAGGACCTTGAACACGCCCGCGACCGACAGATCGAACGACGCGACCTGCGCGACCTCGCGCGCCGCCGCGGCGTCGCCTTCGACCGACATCGGCACCGCGATCGGGTACAGCGTGCGCTTGGCGCCGTTGACGTCGATCACCACGCCGCCGCTGGGTACGTCGGCGCGCGCGCCGGGAGCCACGAGGGACGCGAGCGCGGCCGCGCAGGCGACCGCGGCCGCAAGGACGGCTACTGATTTGGGTTGAATCGAAAACATACCCATTTCTTGATGACACCGAGTTGCTCGACCGGAACCGGCGTCGGCTTGTCGTTGCGTGCCTTCTGCGTCGCCTTGAGCGCCCGCTGCACGGAATCGTCGAGGGTCTCGTCGCCGCTCGGCGTCTCGAACTTGATGCCGGCGATCTTGCCGTCGGGCTCGATGTGGAAGCAGCCGACCGCCGCGCCGGTGACCTTGGAGATCTGCGGGATCTCCCAGACCTGGTGGAACTCGGCGACGAGGTGCTGCCAGTACGGGTTGCCCGCGTTGATCGGCGCGAACCCGATCTCGCTGCCATCGAACTGGCCGATGTCGGTGGTCGGCTTGGCGCCCGGCTGCACGTCGTCATCGCTGGCGTGCTTGAACTTGTGGATGTCCGGCGTCTTGTCGTCCGGCTTGGCCGGCTTCTTGTCCTCCGGCTTCTTGTCGGGCGGCTTCTTGGTCTCGTCGTGCGACACGCCCTCGGTCTTGACCGGCTCGGGCGCCTTCAGCTCCTTCTGGGGCTGCTTCTTCTTCTCGGACTTGCGGGCCAGCGCCGCCTCGATCGTGACCATCTCCTTGAGCTCGGGCTGGTGCGCCACGGCCGCGGTCTCGGTCAGGTAGAGCGTCCCGCCGAACAGCACGCCCGACAGGGCGAGCGTCCCGACGAGGGCGGCTCCGTGCATCTGGCCGTTGTTGAAGCTCATGGCAGATCAGACGTTCGTCGCGGCGCTTTAATGCTTGGTCTTCTGATCGAGATCGGAGAGCTTGAGCTGATCGCTCGGGTCCGTGAGCATCATCACTTTTTCGACCCCCGAGTCCTTGGCCACCGCCATCGCGGTGAGGACGACTCCGTAGGGCAGGTTGGTGTCGGCTTCGATGTACAGGGCAGCCTCTCGCTTGACCCGCTCGTTGGCCTTGAGCTTGGCGGCGAGATCTTGCCACGTGACCTGGGTTCCGCCGAGAAAGATCTCGCTGGTCTTCTTGATCGACAGCACGAGCTTGCCCTCGGGATCGTCGATGTTCTTGGCCGCGACCTGCGGCAGCTGGAGCTCGACGCCCGTGTTGTTCATCATCGGCGCGGTGATCATGAAGATGATCAAGAGCACGAGCATGACGTCGACGAACGGCGTCACGTTGATCTCCGCGTTGAGCTCGTCGCCGCTGCCTGCTTTCATCGCCATCGTGGGGGTCCGTGGGGGTCGCGGATCGGGTCAGCGCAAGAAGTGCCGCTTGATGATGTTGAGGTAGTCCTGCTCGAAGGTGTCCATCTCCGAGCGCAGGACGCGGATCCGGCGGGTGAAGTAGTTGTACGCCATCACCGCGGGGATCGCGGCGACCAGGCCGATCGCGGTCGCGAACAGCGCCTCGGCGATGTGCGGCCCCACGGTGGACAGCGACGCCGCGGCCGGCTTGGCGGGCCCGTTCGGATCGGGCGCGATCTCGAGGAACGCGAACAGGATGCCCATCACGGTGCCGAACAGGCCGATGAACGGCGCCGACGAGCCGGTGGTCGCCAGGAACGGCACGCTCGACTCGAGCTTGGTGGTCTCGACCGTCTGGGCGCGGCGCAGCGCGCGCTCGATGTTGGCGAGGTTGCCCTCGCGGTCGCCGCGCAGGTTCTCGTCGGACGCGAGCTTGGCCAGCTCGGTGTAGCCGGCGACGAACATCTGTGAGATCGGGCTATTTCGCAGCGACTGGGCCTGCTTGTAGATCTGCTCGATGTCGCGCGAGCGCCAGAACGAATCGGTGAACCGGGTCGACTCGGTGGTCGCGCGCCGGACGTAGAGCCACTTGTAGATGATGATGTACAGCCCGACGACAAACATCGCCGCGAGGAGCACCATCACGGCCTTGACGATCCAGTGCGCCTGGTCGAACAGGCGCGGGATGTCCAGGTTGGCCGCTAGCGTGGATGCCGCTGAAAACCCTGGCATAATGAGCCACGGCGATAGCATGCACCGCGGCTTGGGGTCAAATCGTGAATGTCGGACGGCCGGGACCGTCGCAGCGATGATACGGGTCGCGAGCGTGACATTGTGTCTGCTGGTTCACGGCTGCGACACCGGGACCGGCGGCGCGGTCGAGCTGTCCTGGAAGCTGCGGCCGGCGTCGAGCCGCCTCGACCAGAGGTTCGTCACGTGCGATCCGGGGCTGCCCGGTGCCGGCATCGTCGATCAGATCCGGCTGCACTGGAGCGTCGGCGGCGTCGACGGCTCGCGCGCGTGGGACTGCAACGCCAATCACGGCGCCACCGGCTTCGATCTCGACGAGGGCCTGGCGCAGCTCTGGGTGACGCCGGAGTGCGCCGGGAACGTACCCGCGGCAGCCGATACATACACCGCGCCGGCGATCGTGGAACGCAACGTGATCCGTGGCGAAACCGTGAGCCTGGGCGCCGTCGAGCTCGTCGTCGCGGTGTCCAATTGCGCGACGCCGATGAACAGGACCGGCGAGCCGTGCATCTGCACCGGGTCCCCTTGAGCTTGCGGTGGATCACATCGTGTGGTGGCGCGCGACTTGCCTATCAACCGCTCGTGAAGCAATTGAGGGGAACATCGTCCAAGTGCGGCCCCCGACCGCACGGTGGGCCATGACATCGCACCACGTAGCCTTGGTACTTTCAGCTCAGGAGATCCGCATGAAGAACCTCGTCTTGGGAGCGCTGCTCGTCGCAGCGGCTTCGTCTGCCGCCTGCACCTCGTCGTCGACGCCCAACGTCACCGTCACCGGCCACTGGTCGTTCAAGCACATCGCCGACGGCGCGCCGCGGAGCTGTCCCACCGGCTTCGACACGGCGACGATCTTCGCCCAGCCGGTCGACTCGGAGACCGCCGCTGCCAACGGCGGCCTGATCAGCGCCGACCTGTTCAACTGCAGCGACGCGCGCGGCACGGTCGTGATCCCGGACGGGCTCTACCTCATGAGCGTCCGGATCGAGACCCACTCGGGCGCGCAGAAGTACGCGGACTCCGAGGAGGTGCTGATCGACACCGCGACCGACGCCGCGTTCGACGTCGAGATCCTCGACGACGGCGGCTACTTCTTCTTCACCTGGACGCTCGCGAACAAGGCCACCAACGCCAAGATGACCTGCGCGGACGCCGCCCTCACGGGCTCGACCGCCTCGATCGATGCAGTCTCGACCCTGGTCTCGAACATGAACTTCTTCAAGGACGACAAGTACACGTGCTCGGATCACTACGGCACCACGGCGGGCCTGCCGGCCGGCACCTACACGGTGTCGGTATCCGCCGAGACCCGCCCTGGGAATGTCGTGGGCGTCGCGCCGTCGCTGCTCAACAAGGTCATCACCGCGCCCAACGGCACGACCGACCTCGGCCACGTCGTGATCCCGATCGACTGATCGGTGCTATGGTCACGCGGTGAGCGGCGCCCCGCGCTCCCGGTTCAGCGGCATGCGGATCACCCGCGGTGCCTTGATCGTTGCGGGCCTCGAGCTCGGGTTCTCGCTGATCTGGCTCCTGGCCGGTGACCGGGCCCGCACGCTGCTCGACCAGTGGCTGGTCGCCAGCCCGGCCAACGTGTTCGAGCACGGCCGGGTCTGGACGCTGGCGACCGGCGTGTTCCTCGAGCGCGCGTTCGTCCCGCTCATCCTGCACCTCTGCGTGCTGTGGATGTTCGTGCCGACGCTCGAGCGGTTCTGGGGCACCGCGCGGTTCTACCGCTTCGTCGCGATCACCTCGGTGATCGGCATCGCCGCCGGCTGCGCCATGGGCCTGGCGCTCGGCCGGATGGCAGACGGCGTCAGCGGCCTCGATCCGTTCATCTACGCCGCGATCGTCGCGTTCGGCATCGTCTATGCGCGCCAGCCGGTGCAGTTCTTCGGCGTGCTGCCGTTGACCGGCCGCCAGCTGATGTACGGCATCGTCGGCTTTCTTGCCGTGTACGTCGTCCTGCAGCAGGTCTGGATCGAGGGCGTGGCCTATGCCGCGGCCATGCTCGCGGCGGCGGTCTTGACCTCGAAGCGGTGGAGCCCGGGGCTGGCGTGGAAGCGCTGGCGGATCGCACGGGCGCGCGCCCGGCTGACCGTGATGTCGGGCGGCAAGGCCCACGCACCCCCGACCCGCGACGAGCACAAGTGGCTGAACTAGCCCGAAACCGGCGCGATTTGGTACGTTGTGGGCGATGGTAGACGGCGGCTTCGATCCCGGTGATGCCGGCACCGGCCTGACCACCCTGTTCGAGGGCGAGTGGGCGACCGTCCGGCGGCTGCGCAAGGGCCGGCTCGTGGTCGTCGCCGGCGCCGATCAGGGCAAGACGCTCGAGATCGCCAAGCCGCGCGTGACCGGCGGCCGCAGCATCATCAGCGATCTGGTGGTCCAGGACAAGGCGGTGTCGGGCACGCACTTCGAGGTCTCGGCGCGCGACGACGGCTACCGGCTGCGCGACCTCAACTCGCGCAACGGAATCTTCGTCGGCGACCTCCGGATCCGCGACGTGTTCCTGCGCCCGGGCACGGTGTTCCGGATCGGGCACACCAACATCCAGTTCCAGACCCTCGAGGACATCGTCGAGATCGAGCTGTCCAAGAAGGACCGGTTCGACGCAATGCTCGGCGCGTCGCTGGCGATGCGCGAGATCTTCGCCCAGCTCGAGAAGGTCGCGCCGAGCGACCTGACGTGCATGATCACCGGCGAGACCGGCACCGGCAAGGAGATGGTCGCGCGCGCGCTGCACAACGCCTCGGGCCGCAAGGCCCGGCCGTTCGTCGTGCTCGACTGCGGCTCGATCCCGCGCGAGCTGATCGAGTCGACGCTGTTCGGCCACGAGAAGGGCAGCTTCACCGGCGCGGTCGCCCAGCACATCGGCTGCTTCGAGCAGGCCAACGGCGGCACGATCTTCCTCGACGAGATCGGCGAGCTCGACGTCATGCTCCAGCCCAAGCTGCTGCGCGTGCTCGAGCAGCGCGAGATCAAGCGGGTCGGCGGCGACCGGACCCACAAGGTCGACGTCCGCGTGCTCGCCGCGACCAACCGCGACCTGCGCGACGAGGTCAACAAGGGGACGTTCCGCGAGGACCTGTACTTCCGGCTCTCGGTGGTCCACGTCGAGCTGCCGCCGCTGCGCGAGCGCCGCGACGACATCCCCGGGCTCGCGACTCACTTCCTGCGCGAGGTCAGCGCGCGCCGCGGCCTGGCGATGTCGTGGTCGCAAGACGCGATGGCGGCGCTGGTCAGCCACAGCTGGCCGGGCAACGTCCGCGAGATGCGCAACGTGGTCGAGCGCGCGGCCGCGCTGAGCGATGGCCCGGCGATCACGCGGGCGGACCTGGTGTTCGGCCGCGAGATGGGGCCCAGCGTCGTGGTCTCCCACGACCTCGCCCAGGCCGGCGCCCACGCGGCCCAGCGCGCGGCAGCCCACCTCGCCGGCGTCGAGCTGCCGCCGCAGACCGGCCCGGCGACGTTCGATCCATCGCTGCTCAAGGCCGGCCTCGGGTTCAAGGGCGCCAAGCAGACCGTGGTCGACGCGTTCGAGGTCGCCTACCTCTCGGCGCTGATGGCGCGCAACGACGGCAACATCACACGCTCGGCGCAGGAGGCCGGCCTCACGCGGTACCACCTGCGCGAGCTGCTCAAGCGCCACGGCCTCAAGGGCGGCGACATCGAGTAGCCGCACAGCGTGCCTCCGCACCGGTAGCTGCCGGTGCCGCTTTGCGCGAACCGTCGATTCTCGTGAGCCCTCGCCTGTGGTGAGCGGGTGGAGACCGTCGCGGCGACGCCCCAGGCAGCTCGCGCCCGACGAAGATTGCCAGGCTCGGGCGCTTGCCGCGCGTTGACGCGGCATGCTCGGACATGGAACGGTCGAACGATGCAGAGGAACCCGGCGGTTCGCGTGGGCTTGAACACCGGTGGACACCCGCACGACGCGCTTCGATCGGGTGGCAAGCGCTGAGGGCCGATCCGACGGACGCCGCGGCGGCGCATCACGCGCGCGCCGTCGCGCTGCGCGATGACGGTCAGCCGGCGCGTGCCCGGCGGGCCTGCCAGGTCGCGCTGCGGCTGTTCGAGCGCCACGCCGGGCCGCGCCATCCCGACGTCGCCAACGTCGCGCTCGAGCTCGCGCTGGCCGACGAGGACCTCGCGCGCTACGCGAGCGCGCTGCGGCTGGTGCGTCGCGCGCTCGCGATCCTGGCGCCACTCCGGGGCGCGCGAGAGCTGCGGCTCCAGGCGCTCGGCCAGCTCGGGCAGCTCCACATCGCGCGCGGCGAGTACGGCGCGGCCGAGGCAGCGTACCGGCGGGCGCTGGCGATCGCGTCGCGCGGCCAGGTCCCGGCGGCCACGGCGGCGGCGCTGACCGGGCTCGGTGTGGTCTGCAAGTACACGGCGCGCCACGACGAGGCGAGCGCGTTCTACCGCAAGGCGCTCGCCATGACCGTGCGCGGCCGCGGCCGCGACGACCCGGGCGTGGCGACGATCCTCCACAACCTCGGCGGGCTCGAGCACGCGCGCGGCCGGTTCGCGCGCGGCGAGCCGTTCGCGCGCCGCTCGGTCGCGATCCGCGAGCGCGCGCTTGGCCCCGACCACCCGCACGTCGCCGCCGACCAGGCCGCGCTCGCCGCAATCCTCGCCGGTCGCGGCAAGCACCGCGAGGCCGAGGCGCTGTACCGGCGCGCGATCGCCGTGTACCGGCGCGCGCTCGGTCGCGATCACTGGGAGGTCGGCTTCAACCTCGGGCAGCTCGCCGCGCTCTACCAGGCCGAGGGTCGGCTGGGCGACGCCGGCCGCGTCTACGGCCGCGCCGTCCGCCAGCTGTCGCGCACGACGGACCGGCGCAATCCGCTGCTCGCGATGGTGCTGTGGAACGCCGCCACGCTGCGGCGCCAGCAGGGCCGGCGCGACGCCGCCGAGGCGCTGTTTCGCACCGCGCTCGCGATCTTCCGGCGCACCGTCGGGCCCACGCACCCCGACGCCGTCGCGTGTGCGGCGGACCGCAAGCGCCGCTGACGGCGCCGGCGAGCGAGCCGCGCGTCCGCGACAGACGGCGACGAACTGGCGCCGCGTGTTCCCCGACGGCCAGGCATCGAAGCCGAGCGTTGCCTGGTAGGACCCCGCAGAGCCGCGATCGCGAGACCATGGAGGCACACAGGACACGCGGTCCACTCCCCGGTTCACGCCGCGGTCACGTGGCCGCGATCCCGGCCGAGCGCAGGTGGCGTCTGGCGACGTGGCCTTGCAGGGCGGGGCGGCGGACCGGGTGCGACGCGGCCACGCCGGTGTCGCGCGGAGCCTCGGGCCGCACCGACGCGGTGGTGCGATCGTCGCCGCGAGCGTCTTCGCGACCCTCGTCGCGGTCGCGGTCGCGGGGCCGGCGGCTCACCGGGCCTCCGCGAGCACGAAGCGGATCTTGAAGCCGCGGACGCGGACGGGCACCGGCTGGCCATCGCGCTCGCCGGGGCTGAACCGGCAGGCGGTGAGCGCGGCGATCGCCGCCTGGGTCAGGCCGTTGGGCAGGCCGTCGACCACGGTGATGTCGCGGGAGCGGCCGTGCTCGTCGACGATCAGATCGAGCACGACGACGCCCTCGGTCGCGGCGGCGCGCGCCTCGTCGGTGTACTTGCCCGAGCAGTTGCCCTGCGGCAGCGGCATCCGGGTGACCTCGACCGCCGCGGCCGGCACGGCGAGCGGCTTGTCCGCGGCGGCGGGGGCGCCGGCCGGCGCCGGGCGCGTCGTGTTGCCGACCGGCATCGCGGGGCCGGTGCCGGCCTGCGAGGTCGACTGCAGGGTGACGCCGAACACCGGCGTGGTGGTGGTGTCGGTGGTCGCCGGTGGCTGATCGACCGGCGGGGTCTCGACCGGGACCGGCGCGTGCCGGGTCGGCGGGGCGTCGTGGGGGCGCGGCCGCTCGGCGACCGCGGGCTTGACCGGCTCGGGTGGCTTGGCCGGCTCGGGCGGCTTGACCGGCTCGGGCTCGGGCTCGGGCGCCGGTGCGGGCGGCTCGACCACGCGCACGGTCACGATCGGGCGCTCCGGTGTCGGCGCGCGCGGCGGCAGGTGGTCGAGGCCGCGCGCGAACGCCAGGTGACCGGCGACCGAGGCCAGCGCGCAGATCGCGAGCCGCCGGTCGAGGATCATGCACCTTCTCCGGGCGCCGTGATCGCGGCCGGATCGATCTGGATCGCGAACTGGGTGATGCCGAGCGACTTCACCGTGTCGAGCACCCAGACCACGCGGCCGTGCGACACGCGCTTGTCGCCGGCGATCACCGCCTGGCTCTTCGGATCCCGGGCAACCGCGGCGCGGATCGCGGCGCGCAGCGCCTCGGGCGTGACCGGCTTGTCGTCGAGGAAGATCGCGCCGTCGGCCTTGAGCGCGATCGCCAGGGTCGTCGGCGGCAGGGTCGTGCTCTGCGATGCGCGCGGCAGCTCGATCTCGATCGCCTGGCGCGCGATCAGGTGGGCCGTGAGCATGAAGATGATCAGCAGCACGAGCATGATGTCGACCAGCGGCGTGACGTTGATCTCGGCGATGATGCCGCGCCGCCGGGACATGCTCGCCGCCATCAGCCGGCCTCCCGGGCGTCGCCGCGCGGCGCGGTCTTGAGGTACGCCGTGACCTCGCGCGACGTCGCCTCGGCGCCGGCCACCTGGGTCTCGACGTGGCGGATCAGCGCGTTGTACATCGCCACCGAGGGTAGCGCGACGAGCAGGCCGACGCCGGTCGCGACCAGCGCCTCGGCGATGCCCGACATCACCACCTGGGTGCCCTGGATCGCGCTGCCGGCGAGATCGTGGAACGCGCGGACGATGCCGAGCACGGTGCCGAACAGACCGACGAACGGGGCGTTGTTGCCCAGGGTGCCGAGGAACGCGAGCCGCTTCTCGTAGCGCAGCCGCTCGGTCTCGAGCGCGGCGGCCTTGTGGTCCTCGACCGCGGCGATGCCATCACCGGCGTGCGTCAGGCAGGCCCGCACCACGGCCGCCTCCATCGAGCGCGCGCCGGCGAGCTTGGCCAGCGCCGCCGCGACGCTGCCGTCGCGCAGCGCGCGCAGCGCGGCGGCGAGCCGGTCGCGCGGCGGCCGCTCCTGGACGAAGAACCAGATCCGCTCGATCATCACCGCGACCGCGGCCAGGCTGAGCACCAGGAGCAGCCACAGCACCCAGCGCGAGCCGGCGCGCAACATCAGGTCGAGGAGCTGGGCATCGATCGTGTCGTTGCTGGTCATCGGATCTCCTTCGGGTCTCCTTCAGAATCGGCCGCGCAGGCCGACGGTCGGCAGGACGTAGCGGATCACGGTCCCGACCTGGACCTCTTCGGGCAGGAGCGCGATGTTGGTGATGTCGACGTAGAAGTCGAGCAGCCAGCTGCGCCACACCGCGCGCTTGTCGACCCGCGCGTCGAACCGCAGGTAGCCGGTGCCGCGGGCCGCGTTGTAGCCGGCGGTGACGGTGTCGGGCTTGCCGCTCTGGTACTGCAGCCGCAAGCCGAGGTCCCAGTTGCGGCGCAGCGGCAGCCCGGCGACGACGTTGACCAGGTGGCTGCGGTCGAAGTCGTACGCCACCCACTGCCCGTCGCGCAGCCGCTCCGAGCGCGACAGCGTGTACGACACCCAGCCGAAGATCCCCGAGCTCGCCTGGCGGCGCAGCAGGATCTCGGCGCCGTAGGCCCGGCCGAGCTGCGGCCGGGTCAGCCGGTCGATGATCTCCTGGCCGCGCATCCCGGCCATCACGATGTCGGTGGGCAGCAAGGTCGGGTTCGCGCCCTGGACCGCACTGGCATTGTTGACCGACAGATCGAAGATCGTCGGATCCATGTAGTTGAAGTACGCCTCGGTGGTGAGCTGGAACCGGTCGCGGAGCGGGACCTCGACGCCGAGGCTGGTCTGGAACGAGCGCAACAGGCCGTACTTGATCGGCATCAGGTCGAGCCCGGGCAGCGGCAGCACGAACCGCGGCGGCTGGTGATAAACCCCGGCGCTGCCCTTGAGCCAGATCGCGCTGTCGTCGCCGGCCGGCGTGTCGGGGAGCTGGCGCTGCGCGAGCTGGTAGCGCACGGTGAGCCGGGGGTCGAACGCGGCCTTGGTCGCGGTCTTGTCGGAGTAGACGTCGGAGCGGACGCCGGGCCGGATCAGCCAGTCGCGCGTCGGCCGCCACAGCGCTTCGGCCAGCGCGCCCCCGGTGGTGAACGTGCCGAGCTGCGACGTGATCGACGACAGCGGGTTCGAGTCGGTCACGACCATGGCGTCGCCCTGCGAGACCTTGTGGACCGCGGCCTCGACGCCGCCGGCGAGGCTCAGCGTGTCGCCGGCCTTCCAGGTCAGCCGGAACGACGGCTCGGCGACGAGCACGCTGAAGTCGGTGCCCATCGAGTGGGTCCGGTCGTAGCCCAGGACGGCGCGGTAGCTCGTGACCAGGTCGTCGTAGGTGTGGTGCAGCCGGAGATCGAGCCGGTGGAAGCCGAGGATCAGCGACGGCGCGAGCGGCGGGTTCGGGTCGTTGGGGTCGGCGTTCGGCGCGACGGTGTCGAGCTCGTCGTTGGCGCCGAACGCGAACACGGTCCAGCCGTTGCGCGCGGTGCCGCCGTCGAGCCGGAGCTGGTAGTCCCAGTACGACAGCGACACCAGGTTGGTCGCCAGGCCCAGGATCAGGCCGGGGAAGCCGTAGCGGCCGGCGGCCGTGGCGGTCGCGTCGAGCTGCGGCACGGGCTGGCGGACCAGGCCGCCGAGCTGCAACAGGTTTGCATCGAAGTCGAGCAGGTGCTCGTCGCTGCGCGCCCGGACGGTGCGGCCGTCGACGATGCCGCCGGTGTAGCCGCCGTAGAGCACCGGCGCGCCGCCGGGGTAGAACTGGATCTCGTCGATGAAGTCGGGGTGGATCACGCTCGGGCCCGACAGCAGGTGGTAGAGCAGCGGGACGCGCGTGCCGTCGAGCAGGAACCCGGTCGAGCTCGGGGTCGCGCCGCGCACGATCGGAAACGGCAACAGCGACACCACCGACGCGACGCCGGGCAGCGCCTGGACCACGCGGAACGGGTCGCCGAACGTGCCCGGCACCTGCTTGATCTCGGCGCCGCGCAGCGAGATCCGCGAGACTTCTTCGCGGCGCTGCTCGCCGACCACGACGATCTCGTACGGATCGTAGCGGTCGCGCTCGACCAGGTAGGTCACCGCGAGCTCCTGCCGCGCGGCGAGCGACTCCTGCTGGACGAACCGGCCGTGGCCCGGTGCGGTCACGGTGATCGCGGCCGGCCCGTCGGGCAGCGGCAGCACGAACCGGCCCCGCTGATCGGCCTCGGCGGTGTAGCTGCGCTCGCCGATCTTCGCCGTGACCGTCGCGCCCTGCACCGGCGCGCGGGTGCCGAGCTCGACCAGCTTGCCGCGCAGCACCGAGGTCGTCGGCGGGCCGGTGTCTGCCGGCGCCGGCGGCGGTGGCGGCGGCGGCAGGAACGTGTGGCTGAACGTGATCTCGACCGGCACCGGCTTGCCGCCGTAGGTCGCGGGCTCGAATGTGAATGCCTTCGCGGCGGCGATCACGGCGTCGTCGAACACCGGCTGCGGTGGCGTGACCGGGTCGACCTTCTGCACCGCGCCGGTCGCGTCGACGGTGAGCTTGACCGTGACGACGATCGGATCGGTGTGCGGCGGCGCGTTGTCCGGATACGGGACGTCGGTGGTGCCGCGGGCGCGCGGCGGCTCGAACGTCGGACCGGGCGCGGGCGC